>JANWZI010000058.1 GCA_025054695.1 Myxococcota bacterium
GTCCGGACCCAGCACGGAGATCTTCGTCAGGCTGCGCCCGCTGCGGTTGCCGACGTAGACGTCGCCTTCGGTGTTGACGCTCGTCCTCGACGGATCGTTGCCCCGTCCGGCGGGCCCGGTGATGTACCGCGCCACCTCGACGAAGGTGCGCGTGTCGACCTTGCTGACCGTGCCCTCGCCGGAGTTGGCGATCCAGATGAAGTGCGTCACCACGCGACGCGAGTCGAGCACCAGCGCGCCTTCGGGATCGAGCCCCACACCCTCGGACTCGTCTCGGCCCGGGTCGAATGGACGATCCGTGCCCACCCCCGAACCGCCCGCCCGGCACGTCGGATCGCAGTCGCCGCACGCGGACCGGACACCCTCGTCGACCTCTCCGTCGCAGTCGTTGTCGGCGGCGTCGCACACCTCGACCCCGGTCTGCACCGGATTGGCGTCGTCGCAGTCGGGCCCCCGAACGCAACCCTCGCCGAACCCGTCTCCGTCCTCGTCGACACGGCAACCCTCCGAGCCACCGCCGTCGGTTCGCGGCGCCACGCACCGGCCGTCGACGCACATGCCGCGTTCGCAGTCGGCGCTCGTGCGGCACGGCGCCCCTCCGCCGCCTCCACTCATCGTAAGGCCACCCGAACAATCGCACGCCGCCAGCATCCACAGCGCGACGAGCAGGGGTGCCCTAACCCCACATCCTCGGCGTCCGCGGTCCCCACTTCGTCGCGAAAACTGCATCACGAGCCGCATGACACGCCTCCGTCCGATACAGCCTACCACGAAGCGTGCCCACGAGGCAGCGACCCCGGCGCGTGAACGAAGAAGCACCTCGAGTCCCGACCTGGTCGGATCGTCGGATCGGGAGAAGGCCACGAGCGCTCTTTCCGAGTCCGAGTCCGAGTCCGAGTCCGAGTCCGAGTCCGAGTCCGAAACCGAGACCGAACTCGAGCCCGAGTCCGAAACCGAGGCCGAGCCGGAGTCAGAAACCGAAACCGAATCCGAATCCGAGTCCAAGCCTCAGTCCGAGCCCGAGTCCGAGACGAAGACCGGGACGCGCCGATGATCCCCGCCGAGCAGCAGCGCCCGACGTGCGCACGTCACTCGGCCGCAGCGACCTCACGTGGAGCGACGAGGAACGGCTCCCACTCCGCGAATCGTCGCGGGGCCGCCTCGAGCTGAACTGCGGCGCTCCAGCGAGGTCGAATCGGCGGACGCAGCGGCTGCATTCCGCACTCGTGCGGCATCGATCCTCCCTTGCGGAGGTTGCACGCCCGACAGGACGTGACGAGATTGTCCCAGGTCGAGCGGCCGCCGCGGGACCGTGGCACGACGTGATCGAGATTGAGCTCGCGCACCGGCGGTCGCGCGCCGCAGTACTGACAGGTGTGCCCGTCGCGCAGGAACACGTTGCGTCGCGACAGCCGCACGGTGACACGGGGCACGCGGTCATACGCCACGAGCACCAGGACGCGCGGGACGCGCACCGGACCACGCACCGTGCCGATGCACTCGTCGCCTTCGCGCGGGGCCGTCCGCAGCCATGCCGCGAAATCGAGCTGGACGAAGTCTTCCGCCACAACGCGCGCGCGGCCCATGTAGAGCATCTCGAAGGCCTGGCGCGCGCTCGTCACCCGCACCGGCTGGTAAAACCGGTTGAGGACGAGCACGGGCGCGCGCAGACCGTACGACACGGCGGGCGCACTATAGCAAGGACGTCCGGCACCCTCGATGCGCGCGGCGTATGCCGAGCGCGTTCGACTCGGCGTCCTCAGCTCGCCCAGGTCGCCTCGAGCACGTCCGAGCCATCCCCGAGCGCGGCGGCGCGCGCGAGCCGCACGTCGACGTCGCGCGCACCCACGATGCGCAAGGCCTCCTCGACGTAGCCCGCGAGGACGACGGCGACCGTCATCGACGCCCGGCTGCGCTCGCGCACCTCGAGACGCCCGTAGCCCCGACTGATGCGCATCACACGCGCGCGCCCGTCCGTGAAATAGCGCGCCCACAGGTCGGGCACGTACGAAAAGAACAGCTCCGGCGTCAGCGAGCCCGTCGTGCCCGCGCCGGCACGCGCTCCGAGCAGCTGGGTCGCGAGCGCGCGGCCCGCCTCGGCGACGAGCGTGCGCTGGCCGTCCGCAGCGACCCGATCGGCGGCCTCGAGAACATCGAGCACGATTTCGGGGTACCAGGAACCGGGGTCGAGCGGACCGAGCACGACGCTCCGGGCTCGCTCGGGCAGGGTGTCGGCCGAGGCGCGAAGCAGCGGCACACCGATCCGCGCGCGCAGGAACTGCGCGATCGCGACGATCACCTCGCCTCGGACGAGCGCTGCGTTGCCGGACTCCGTCGCCGGCGGCGGCGCGCTGTCCCCCGTGCGTAACGCCTCGAGCAACTGCTCGCGTGCGCGCAGCTCGCGCAGATCGACGGTGAACGTGTCGGTCGGCTCCGGCTCCGGTTCGGCCGGACGCTCCGCGCCGAAGGGCACGAGCGCTTCGAGCATCGAGGCGGCGTCGTCGAACCGCGCGCGCGGATCCTTGGCGAGCGCGCGCCGCACCACGGCCTCGAGCCCCTCGGGCACGTCCTTGCGGAACGCCATGAGAGGTGCGGGGGGCTCGTGCAGGATGCGCCGACACAGCTCCGCCAGATCGGGGGCCTCGAACGGCCGATAGCCGGAGAGCATCTCGTAGAGCAGCACGCCGACCGCGTACACGTCGATCCGGCCGTCGCGCACGCCGCGCCCCTCAAGCTGCTCCGGGCTCGCATAGTGCGGCGTGCCCATCGCGCGTCCGTGGGGCGTCAGCTCCTCGAAGCGCTGGGCCTCCCAGACGCCCTCGATGAACGCCGCGACGCCGAAGTCGAACACCTTCACGAAGTCCGTCCGCCCCTGCCGCACCGTGAGCAGCACGTTCTCCGGCTTGAGATCCCGATGCACCACGCCCCGGTCGTGCAGCGCCGCGAGTCCCGCGAGCACCTGCCCCGCGATGCAGGCCGCGCGCGCGGGCTCGAGCGGGCCTTCGGTCCGCAGCAGGCGCGACAAGCTCTTGCCGCGGACGTACTCCATCACGAGATACGGCGTGCCGGGGGGCTCGACGCCGAGATCGAGCACCTCCACGACGTGAGGATGGTGCACCGAGGCCGCCGCGCGCGCCTCGCGATGGAAGCGCGCGAGCGCCACCCCATCGTCCGCCAGGTGCGCGTGCAGCACCTTGACCGCGACCGTCCGTCCGATGGCCATGTTCTCGGCCTTGTAGACGGCGCCCATGCCCCCGCGGCCGAGCAGGCGGCGGATGCGGTACTTGCCCGCGATGACCGTGCCGACGAGCGACTCGCCCGGAGGCAGCGTTCGGGGGCCGCCCGAGGGCGTGTGGGGCGTGAGCATCGGTCATGTCGAGTCTAACCGACCCCGACGGCAGCGCTCCACCACGGCGCCGCTCGCCCCGCGCATCGAGCCCGACGGACGTCGACCGTGGCGACCCACGAGAGCGACGGAACCTCCGAGACCGATGCGGCAGGACTGGCCCCAGCTCGAGGCACGGCACGAGCCGAGTCCGAACGGTCGCGATGATGGGGCACGCGCGAGGCCGTCTCGCGAGGCGCCGGCGGGCACCACGGGGCGCCGAGTTCGCGTGTACCATCGGCCCATGCGGTGGATCGGACCGAGCGTGATGGCCTTCGGACTCTGCTGGGCGACGATGGCGGGCTGCGGCGACGACGCACCGTGCGAAGGCACCGCGTGCGACGACGGCAGCGCCATGCGCGACGGCGGCGGTGGTGGCGATGACGGCGGCGCCGACGATGGCGGCGCTCACGACGACGGCGCACACCCCGATGGAACGGGGCCGATCGACACCGGACCGGCGACCGATCCTCCGCGCGCGACGATTGCGATCCGACCACCGCGAATCGCGCGCGGCGACGGACATACGACGGTCGTCACACTCGACGGAAGCGGTTCCACCGGAGGAGGCCTCGCGTTCGAGTGGACCGTTCCCGACGGCGTGTTCGTCGACGGCACGACGCCGAACGATCCGATCGCGCGCGTGACCTTGCCCGGAACGGCCGATCACGAGGTGCAGCTACGCGTGGCCAATGCGCTGGGGAGCGACGTCGCCATCGCAAGCGTCGAGACCAACCGCGCGCCCACCGCGGTGATCGCCGACCCGATGCCGGTCGTCGCCGGCACCGCCGTCACCTTCGATTCGAGCGGGAGCCGCGATCCCGATGGAGATCGGCTCACCCCCATGTGGCGCGTGACGAGCCGCCCCGAGGGCTCCACCGCCGACTTCGTCGATCCGAGCGTGGCGGCGCCCTCGCTGACGCCGGACCGCGCAGGTGTCTATGGAATCGAGCTCGTCGTCCACGACGGGCTCGATCCCTCCGAGCCGGCGCGCGCGACGTTGATCGCGACCGCGCCCGAGCGCGATCCGCCCATCGTCACCGTCACCGCCACGCCGCGCCGCGCGCCGGTGGGGAGCGACGTGCGCATCTGCGCCAGCGCCACCGACGCATCGACGCCGGTCCGGATCGCGGTGACGGTCGAGGGAATGGCGCTCGTACTGGGCGGCGACGGTTGCGGGATCGCGCGCCCGACGGCCGTCGCACGCTACGAGGTCGTCGCGACCGCCACCGATCGCTGGGGCAACGAGGCGCGCGCCACGACCGATTTCTCGGGGCGCGCCGCGAGCGACGGTGGTCCGCCGACGGTCGCGCTCACGGCCCC
The DNA here is from genome assembly GCA_025054695.1 of Myxococcota bacterium. Lineage (GTDB taxonomy): Bacteria > Myxococcota_A > Polyangia > Polyangiales > JANWZI01 > JANWZI01. The sequence goes on from JANWZI010000058.1 coordinate 4,709, forward strand.
CGCCGACGGCGCGACGATCGATCGCATCACGGACGTGACCGGCACGGCGAGCGACGCCGATCTGGTCGCCTATCGCGTCGAGGGGCGTCCCGTCGGCGGGACCGAGTATCTGCCGCTGATCGAGGGGCGGGAGAGCGTGTCCGCAGGCCTGCTCGGCCGGCTCGATCCCGGCCGCTTCGCGCCCGGGAGCTACGAGGTCCGGCTATGCGCGGTCGACTCGTACGGAACCGAGACCTGCACGCCGACCCGCCTCTGGCGCCTCGATGCGCCGCCGAGCCCCGGATACCTGCGGCTCGTCTTCCGCGACGCCTCGCTCGAGCTGCTCGGGCTGCCGATTGTCGTCCATCGCGTCTACGACGTCCGGAACCTGACGAGCGGCGACTTCGGCCACGGATGGCGACTGGAGCTCGAGGGGTTCGGCACCTTCAACGCCCCGCCCGCGCCCGAGGAGGGCTGGCAGGACACGGGCTGCACGCGCTTCCCCTTCCGTGCGTCGATCGTCGAGCTCTCGCCGCACCTCTTCGAGGTCACCGTCGGAGCGCGGACCCATCGCTACCGCATGCGCGCCGTCGGAAGGGCCTGCATCACGGGCGCAGCGGAGCTCGACGTGGTCTTCGATCCGCTCCCCGGAACCACGGGAACCCTCGTCCCGACCGACGTCGCCACGAGCGGCCTGTACCTGCTACGCGGCACGACGGACATCGTCGACGCAGACCTCGGACCCTGGCAGCCGCGCGCGTTCCGGATGACCACGGGCGACGGGCAGATCTTCGATCTGCGGATCGGCGTCGGGATCACCTCGATCGCCGATGGTCGCGGCAACACGATCCGCTTCGACGGGCGCCGGATCACCCACTCGAGCGGCGAAGCCGTCATGCTGACTCGCGACGGAGCGGGTCGGATCACGTCGATGTCCCTCCCGGGCGGTGCGACACGCAGCTATGCGTACGACGCGCGCGGCGATCTGGTCGCGAGCGTCGACCCGCGCGGCGCCCGAACCACGTATCTGTACGACTCGCATCACCGCCTGATCGGGATCGCCGATCCCCGCGGCGGCGTGCCCGGAATGATGGAGTACGACGCCGAGGGGCGCGTCGTGGCGATCGTCGACCCCAGCGGGCGGCGAATCCAGATCGCGCGCGACGAGGCGGCGCGCCAGGAGGTGATCACCGATCGTCTCGGAAACACGCTGATCGTCTATTACGACGATCGCGGCAACGTCATCCGACAGATCGACCCGCTCGGCAACGAGACGCGCTACGGCTACGACGCCGCCGGAAACCGGACCTCGATCACCGATCCGCTCGGGAACGTCACGCGGTTCGAGTACGACGCCGCGGGGCGTCGGACCGCGCTCATCGATCCGGACGGCGGCCGCTGGGAGATCGGCTACGACGCGGCGGGCAACCCCATCAGCCGGCGCGATCCGCTCGGAAACGTCCGCCGGACCGAGTATTCGGCGAGCGGTGAGGTCACCGCGGAGGTCGATGCGACCGGCGCGCGCACCACCTACGCGTACACGGCGAGCGGTGCGCTCGCGTCGGTCGATCTCCCCGAAGGCGCACAGGTCCGCTTCACCAGCGACGGCGCGGGCCGGACGACCTCGATGACCGATGCGCTCGGACGGACGACGATGCTGAGCTGGGGGCGCGACGGCGAGCTCGCGAGCACCTCGCTGAACACCCTGATCGGCGGTTCGCCGCACACACTACGCTGGAGCTACGACCACAACGCCTCGGGCGGGATCGAGTCGATCACGGGGCCGGACGGGGCACGCTCGACGCTGAGCGTCGACGCCTCGGGACAACCGATCCGCGCCGTCGGGCCCGACGGAACCGAGCAGACGATCGAGTACGGTCCGGGCGGTCGGGTGATCGCGATGACCGCGCCCGACGGCGCGCGCACGCAGATCGCCTACGACGCCGAGGACCGACCCGTCGCGATCACGTTGCCGAGCGGCGGCATCGTGCGGCGCGAGCTCGACGCCAACGGTCGCGTCACCCGCCTCGAGCTGCCGGGCGGACGCCGTTTCGACTACGCGTACGACGCCGCGGGGCGGCTGACCCAGCTGGCCGACGCGATGGGGCGCACCACGCGCTACGCGTACGACCGCAGCGGGCGGATTGTTGCGATCACGCGCCCCGACGGAACGCGCGTCACCTACACCCGCGACGCCGCGGGCCGGATCGTCGAACGTCGCGATCCGGCAACCGGCACGCTGTCGGCCCGCTACGACGCCGAGGGCCGAGTCACCGGTCTTTCGCTGCCGGGCGGTGCGAGCTCGACGATCGCCCACGACGCCGCAGGGCGCCCGACGCGGATGACGTTCTCGAGCGGGCGGACGATCTCGTACGACTACGATGCGGCCGGGCAGCTGACGAGCGTGACCGATGCGGCGGGAGGCGTGACGCGGATCGGCTGGGGTGGCGCGGGTGACGTCGAGCGAATCACGACACCGAGCGGGCTCGTGCGATCGTACCGTCACGACCTCGCAGGGCGCCTGGTGGAGCGATCGGGAGGATGGCTCGAACGGGCTGAGACCTTCACCTACGATGACGCGGGCAACCTCCGCCGCCATACCGACGCAACCGGCGCGCACGTCGATTACACCTGGGATCCGGCGGGACGCCCGCTCTCGCGCACCGCCTCCGACGGGACGAGCGAGACGCGGACCTACGGCGACGGTGGGCGGCTGCGCAGCATCACGACGCGGCTCGGCACGACGAGCTTCGTGTACGACGCGGCCGGCGATCTGGCGCGGGTGACCGACGCGAGCGGGCGGTTCGTCGCCTACCGCCGCGATCCTTCGGGCCTGCCGACGGAGATCGCGACCCGCGCGGGTACGACCCGCTACGAGTACGACGCGGCGGGGCGGATGATCGCGGTCACCGACGAGACGGGCGCACGCACCCGCTGGACGTACGACGCAGCGGGCCGCCCCGCTTCGGCGACCCTCGGCAACGGCGTGACCATCCGCTGGGAGCGCGACGCCGCAGGCCGGCTCGCGCGGGTCGTGCACACGGCGCCCGACGGCCGCGTGCTGCTCGACGAGAGCTACGCGCGCGACGCAGCGGGCCGGATCACGCGCGTCGCCTCGGGCGGGAACACGACGGAATACGGCTACGACGTCGAGGGACGCATCGCGGTCGAGCGACGCCCGAGCGGAGCGACGCTCGGCTACGCGTACGACGCCGACGGAAACCTCGTCACGCGCGGCGCAACGACGCTCGCCTACGACGCGTTCGGCCGGCTCCAGAGCCACGGAGGCACGCCCGTGACGTGGGACGCGGCGGGGAGGATGCGGAGCCGCGTCGTCGACGGCGTCACCGAGACCTACACCTACGACGGCTTCGGGCGACTGGTTCGGATCGAGCGAGCCGGTGGCACGCCGGCCCGGATCGATCTCGACTACGGGGAAGGCGACCTCCTCGAGCGCGTGACGGTCGACGGTACGGCGCGCTGGCTCACCTGGGACCGGACGGGCCCGGTACCGCTCCTCGTCGAGGAAAGCGCCGCCGACGGCACAATCCTCGTGCGCTACACGTGGGGCGTCGGCGGGCTCGTCTCGTATCGGACCGGCGGCAGGACGCACTACGTCCACGGCGATGCGCGTCGCTCGATCCGCCTCGAGACCGACGGCAGCGGCGCCGTGACGGGCCGCGCCGACTACGACGCCTACGGTGTGCCCGAGGGAAGCACCCTCGCGGGCGCCTTCGGGTTCGCGGGCGAGTGGCGCATCCCGGGCACCGACCTCGTCTACCTGCGGGCTCGGATTTACGAGCCGCGCAGCGGCCGCTTCCTCACGCCGGATCCCGCGGCGCCCGATCTGCGCGAGCCGCGTGGCCTCAATCCTTACGCGTACGCGGCGGGCGATCCGGTCAACGGAATCGATCCGCTCGGCCGCTTCTCGATGACCCAGCTGAGCGCCGCGCTTCAGATCATGAACGTGCTCGCGACCATCGTGCTCAGCATGTGGGACTCGCCCGAGGCGCTGGTCGCCGACGCCTTCGGCGTGCGCGACATCCTGAGCGGCCAAGCGCGGTTGCGGGGCGCGACCGCGCAGTACGGCCTGGCGGGCATCGCCGGCGGCGGCCGGGGAAACATGGGAACCTGGGCGCGGATGGTCGGCGTCTCGTTCTTCGTCGGAGTCGACGCGTTCTACGATCCGCCGACGATCGCGGTCTGGATCTCGTTCGGCGCCTACATCCAGGTCGGCGGTGCCGGCCGGGGCGTGCGCGGTCAATTCAAGGGCGGATTCATCATCACCAAGGACGACGTGAGCGCAGGGTTTCAAGACCAGGCGCTCGAGTACCGCGTCACGCTCTGGGTCAGCGGTCAGTACGTGCTGCGGCGACTGGTTCGTCAGACCGGCGGCCTGTCGCAGGTCATCCGGTTCGTGCAGACGCACGTGCGCGGCGTCGAGCTCAGCCTCAAGCGCGGCGCCCGGCTCGACGTGCGAGCCGAGCTCGGCAGGATTGCACCGCAGGCGCGGTGGCGCAGCTTCCGAATCGGGTTCGAGCTGAAGTGGAACGTGATCGCGTTCGACGCGAACGGGCTGGTCGGCGATTACCCGTGGAACTGGAGCGAAGAGCAGTGGAACGACGTGCTGGAGCGGGTGGCCGGGCTCAGCCCGTTCTGACAGCGGCGGTCACGTTGCTCGACGTGGTCGAGGAGTGTTGCGAGTCCGAGTCCAAGACCGAGCCTGAAGTCCGAGTCGGAGCCCGAGTCCGAGTCCGAGGCCGAGGCCGAGGCAGAGGCAGAGACCGAAACCGAGACCGAGTCCGAGTCCGAGTCCGAGACTGAGCCTGAGTCGGAGTCCGAGTCCGACTTTGAGCCGTAATCGATCAACCCGAGCGTCGCCGTACGAGAGAGCGCGAGCCGAAGTACCGCGTGAGGGAGCGCCTCGCGCGAGCGGCAGCGTTCTCCCGAACCCATGCCGAGACGCCGTCCGCGATTGCGTGCCCGAATCGCGGCCCATTCCGTGTCATCTCGGTCCGTCTCCGCGCACGGTCGATCACGCCTTGCGCGAAAGTTGACCGGCCCGGCCCCGGCACCGAACGTGCGGCCGTGGACGCAACCGCCGTCTCGAGCCGTGATCGGCGCTCGACGAGCCGTGACCGACTCGCGCGACGACGCAGGGCCTTCGTGCCGACGCTCGTCGCACTGCAGGCGATGGTGCTCGGGGCGGCCTGCGAGGCCCAATTGCCGGGCGAGCCGGTCGGGCGATTCGACGTGACCGCGATCCTCAATACCAACACGTGCGGGCGGCAGGCCGTGCCCGCGCGTGCCGAAAGCCGCTTCGTCGCCGAGTTACGGGAGGACGGACCGACGGCGTGGTGGCACGTCGAAGGGGAACGCCCGGTGCACGGTCATCGGGACGCGGACGGCCGGTACGCGTTCGAGCTCGTGCGTCAGGTGGCGTTGTGGGAACCGCAGCCCGCGCGCGACGTCGCCGGCTGCACGCTGCAGTCCGTCGAAAGCCTCGAGGTCGCGGTGCGTACGGCGAATCCCGGTTCGACCGACGGAGAAGGGCCCGACGCCGGGTCGCTGCGCGACGCGCCCGTGCTCGACGGCGCACAGCGGCTCGAGCTCGTGCCGATGCCGGAAGGAGACTGCCGGCCGGCGCTCGTGGCGGAAGGTGGCAACTTCACAGTGCTACCTTGCGAGGTGCGATGGTCCCTACGGGGCGCCGCGAGGGCGACAAACTGACGGCCGCTCGGGCGCCAGGAGCGACTCGTCTCACGGGAGCGCGACGGCCGCCGGAGCCCGAGTCCGAGTCCGAGGCAGAGCCCGAGTCCGAGGCAGAGCCCGAGTCCGAGGCAGAGCCCGAGCCCGGGTCCGAGTCGGAGTCCGAGCCAGAGTCCGAGACCAAGACCGAGACCGAGTCGGAGTCCGACTCCGAGGCCGGGCCGATCGTCAGGCCGAGGCGTGCATGGTGACGTCCGCCGCGACCTCGAACGCCATCCGATGCGCCTCCGACCACTCCGGGTGCCGCAGGATCACGTACCCATCGGAGAGCAGCGTCTGCTTCCAGTTGCGCCGCGGCGAGCCGATGGGAAGCAGTCTCTCTTCGACGATCCACGCTCCGTGGCGCCGGCGAATTTCCTCCATGCCCTCGATCCTGCGAATGCGACCCTGTCCCAGGGCCCGCTTGAAGACGATTGCGACGTTGTACCGGCGCTCGGTCGACGTCTCGAACGCGTGCCAGCAAACGGCACGCGCCCATTCGCGGAACAGGTCTCCATCGATCGTGTAGTTCATCTGATCGACGAGACAGGCTCCGCCGGGGCGGCAGCCGATCTCGCCGAAAACGGCCTCGCCGGACGGCGTCAGAAACCACTCCATGTGCGTGAATCCGTCCTGCATGCCGAGCGCCCCGAGAACCCGTCGGCCCAGTTCGATCCCGGGCAGCAACCGCGGCTGGTACATCTCGCGCACGGTGATCACCACCGGCGAGATCCACTCGTGGGTCCGCGCCACCAGCGGCTTGGGTAGATAGGCGGCGACGTTCTCGAAGACGGGACGGCCGCCGATGCAGATCGTGTCGAAGGTGAACTCGTCTCCTTCGATGTACTGCTCGACGCTGACCTCCTCGACGTGCCCCAGTCGGCGCAGCGCCGCCTCCAGTTCCTGGCGCCCCCCGACCCGGTAGGTGTCCGCGCTCCCGGCGCCTGCGATCGGCTTGACGACGAGGGGGAAACCGAGCCGCTCGGCCGCCGCCCATACCCCGGCGACGCTGCGCGCCCGCTCCGCGCCCGGCACGCGCAGCCCCGCGGCGGCGACGCGGTCCTTCATGAGCTTCTTGTCGCGAAACCCGCGCACCGTGTCGACGCGCATGCCCGGCACGTCCCACCGTTCGCGCATCCGCGCCGCCAGCACGACGAGCGGCTCCCAGTTCGTGAGCACGCGGTCGATGTGCCGGCCCCGCAGCCACGCCGAGACGCGTTCGATGACGTCGTCCTCGTCCATGATCCGGGGCACTTGCAGGTAACCGGAGAGGTAACGCGCGGTGGGACCGAGATCCGCGAGGCTTCCGTCCCCGACGCCCCAGACACGCGCGCCCACCTCCGCGAGCCCGCGCGTGTACTGACGCATCTCGGGTGGATATCCGGGCGAGAGGAAGACGACGTCCACGGTGGCCGCAGCCTACTGGCGCCCGCCCGTCGCGTCACCCGTCGATCGCGCTCGAGGCCACGAGCGAATCGGAGTCCGTCCGAGGCCGTGTCGGCGCCCGAGGCCGAGCCCGAGCCCGAGCCCGAGACCGAGACCGAGTCCGAGGCCGCGCTCGAGCCGGAGCCCGAGCCTGTGTCCGAGTCCGCGTCCGAGGCCGAGACTGGGTCCGAGGCCGAGCCCACCATGGGGCGCACGATGATCAAGGTGCCGATGCGTGCTCCGGCGCGACGAGCCGCACGTGAACGGACCCCGAAGGCAAGTCGACGAGCCACAGCCAGCCGTCTTCGTCCGGAGCCAGGCGCAGCCAGCGTCCGTCGGGCAGCAGCACCTCCACGAGCGGCATGACGGCACCGTCGGATGCCCGACGAACGCGAATCGTCATGGTGCGATCCCCGGCATCGCCCATCGCGGCCAGCCTTCGCCGCGCGAGGCCAGCCGCACGGTCGAGCAGGTCCGCGACGGCGTCGTCCGCTTCCATGCGCGCGGCGCGGCGGAGCCGATCCCGGATCGCATCCGCGTGCGGGCCCAGCACCTCGAGCGCGCGGGCGATCGCGAGCCGGACCGCGGGTTCGGGCTCCTCGGCGAGTGCGTGCAGCAGCGTCCCGACCCCGGACGCATCCCGCAAGCGGCCGTGGGCGAGCGCCGCGGCCGCGCGCACGCGCGGATGATCCGCTCGGAGCGCGGCGCGGAACGCTTCGATCAACCGCCTCCGATTTCGTCCCTCCGCGGCCGCGTGCAGCGCCGAAACGGCGAGCACAGCCTCCGGTGCCGTCGCATCCGAACGGATGCGGTCGAGCCAGATGCCGATCGGGACGTCGCCCTCGCAGCGGCACGCAGCCAGCGCGTCCGCCAGGCGTCGCAGCACCTCGGCGTCGCGCTCGATCGTGAAGGCACGGCCGAGCGGTCCGCACGCGTCCGGATCCGGGGCGAGGGTCAGCGCGCGCGCGGCGGCCGCGCGCATCGTCGCGTTCGAGGAGCCCAGCGCCGCGACGGCGCGCTCGGCCGCATCTCCGAGACGAGCCGTCGCGGCGAGGAGCAGCCCGGTCGCCGGCGCCAGCCCCATCACGTCGAAGCCGGTGGGTCGCTCGCCGCCGAGCCGCGCCGCGACGGACCGCGCGATGAGGGCGTGGCGACTCGACGAACGTCCAAGCGCGGCGAGCGCGTCGGGCGTACCGATCTCGGCGAGCGCGAGCGCCGCCGCCGGACCGTGCTCCGGCTCGTCGAGCAAGGCCGCGAGCGGCGCGACGAAGGACGGATCGCGCAGCGCGACGAGTCGCGGACGCAGCATCGGCGGCACCTCGCGCGCGATCCACGCCGCGGCGCGATCGGGGGCGACGGATGCGAGCGCGACCCACGCGGACTCCAGCAGCACGGGCCGCTGCCGAAGCACGCGCAGCACGCGTTGCGCGTCCTCGCGCACGCCGACCCGCGCGAGTGCCTCGAGTGCCGCGCGCGCCACCTCGTCCGACGGATCGTCGAGGCGAGCCAGAACGGCGTGACGTCCCTCGGCATCCGCCAGCCGGCCCAGCGCGTCGAGCGCCGCGACGGCAACCGACGGCGGTGCCCGGACGGCGAGCGCGGAGAGGGCACCCACCGTCGTCGGATCGCCGATCCGGCCCAGGGCCGCCGCAGCCCCCCGCGCGCGCTCCGGGTCCGACAGCGCGCGCTCGAGCCATGGAACGGCCACCGCGTCCAGCCGGACGAGCGCATCGACCGCTGCCTCTTCGGCATGCGGGACCCCGAGCAGCTGCACGAGCCGGCGTGCGGCCGTCTGCGTGCCGATGGACGCGAGAGCCAGTGCCGCCTTGCGTCGCGCGTATTCCCCGGCCGACACCGACTCGACCTCGGCGGCCAGGAGTGCGATCGTGGCCGGATGCGCCCGGCGCGCCAGTGCCTCGACGATGGCGATGCGAACCGAGGCATCCTCCTCGTGCCGCATTTGCTCGACGAGCGCCTCGACCGCGGCCTCCGGAGCGCCCCAGACGCCCAGTCGCCGTGCGGCGGCCGCGCGCGTGGCCGCGTCCGACGCGCCCAGCTCGTGCACCGAGCGCACCCCCATCAGCCGCGCGAGCCACCCCTGTTGCGCGAGCGCCCCCGGCGTGCCCGCCAACGCGACCAGGGCGGCGGCCGCAGCCACGCATCGTCTCGTCGTCCGGCGCGTCCGCAGCGTCATTCGTAAACCATCCACAGCGGTCCCGGAAACAGCCACGAGAGAGCTTCGCGCAACCGATCGCGCCAGTTCTCCCAGTTGTGCCCGTCCCGCGCCTCGACGAACCGCACCTCCATGCCCGTGGCGTCGAGCAGCGGTACGAGCGAGCGATTCTCGTAGATGAGCGACTCGTACACGCCGCAACTGACGAACACTCGCTCGGCGCAGGCGGACGGATGCCTGCGGAACTCGTTGACGAACTCGACGACGGGATCGAACAGCGGCCCTCGGTGATTCCGCCTTCCGATGTCGGTGAAGGCGAACGACCCGCTCTGCAGCAGCAGCCGCCCCCAGACTCCCGGGTGGCGATACGCCGTCGCGAGCGAGGCCACCGCGCCGAAGCTCGCCCCCATCAGACAGCGGTCCTGGGGTCGGCCCGTCAGAGGGAAGCGCGATTCGAGCCACGGCAGCAGCTCCTCGGTGAGATACCGTCCGTGCGCCTCGCACGCCGCGTACTCGCGCAGGCGGTCCGGCGAATCGGTGAACACGGCGATGAGCGCCGGAATCTCGAGGCGGTGAATGAGATTGTCCAGGACGACCTTCATCCCCGCGTACCGCAGGTAGTCGCTTCCGTCGTGCACCACGAGCAGCGGATAGCGCCGCGTCGGACGGAAGCGCGCCGGCAGGTAGATCTGACCGCCACGCCGCGCGCCGAGCGCCGCGCTGTCGAACGTGAACCCCTCGAGCCGCCCGGGTCGCGCCGTCGCGTCGTGGAACGTCCACTCGGGCACGACGTACCCGTGGCCCTGCGCGACGCTGTTGGCGCCGAACGGATCGCGCGCGCGGTTGGGGTTGAGCGGATCCTCGATCCAGCGCGCCTGGCCGCCCCGCCAGACCTCGAGCTTGTACTCGACGCGGCTGCCTTCGGGCAGCTCGAGCGTCAGCCACCACAGGTCGCTGCCGTTCCAGCGCGACAGCGGCTGGCTCGACTCGAGACCGTAAATCCAGTGCCGCAAATGCACGGCGTCGGCTTCACCGCGATAGACGAACGTGACGCTGGGGCCCTCCACGATGGGAAACGCGTGCGTGCGCAGGAACGCCTCGATCCGCTCGTGGCTCGGCGGCCCCTCCGCCATGAGTCGGTGGATGGCGAGCCGTTCGCTCATGCGGGCGGCCCCAATGGCACGGCGCGTCCACTCGTACGCAGTCGCAGGATGCCCCGCGCGTCGAGCCACAGTCCGTCGTCCCAGGTGATGCGCGAGCATCGCGGCAACACGAGGCAGACGGCGGGTGCGAAGCGCCGCGCGTACAGACTCATCCGTTCCGCGTCGTCCAGGCGCAGACGCATCTCGGGCGCAGGAAGCACGACGACGCCTCGCACCAGCCCGAGCCCCGCGTCCAGGATCTGGGGCGCCGCGCTGCCGTGCGGCGGGCTGTCGTGGAAGAGCACCACGCGGTCGGTGACCACCATCGCACCACCCGACCAGGCGAACAGCGGGCGTTCGCCGAGCAGCGAGGCGACGTCGAACAGCCGCAGCCGATTGAGCAGCGAGGCGACGTGCCCGCCCGCGATCGCCACGGCCCCGCAGTCGCGCACGAGCGCCTCGAGCTCGGCGCGGTGCGCCGCGGTCGCCTCGCGGACGCGCTCGCCGTGGCGGTGCTCGAACTCCTCGTGGACCTGACGACACAGCCGCAGGTGATGCTCGTCGATCGCGCGCACTGTCGCGATGGACGACTCGCGCTCTTCCTCGAGCAGTTCGGGGGGCGCGGCGCGTCGGTCGATGACGCGCGCGGCCTCGAGCGCGTGGTCGAGCCGGATGCGGTAGAAGTCCTGGCACAGACGCAGCCGCTCCTGGCGGGCGCGGTGCGCCTCGCGCAGCCACGCGTGACGCGCGAAGACGTCCTCGGCGCGCCGGTGCAGCCGCAGGTTGATCGTCCGCCCGCCCAGGTGCGCGTCGAGCTCCTCGTCCTCGTCCTCGCGCTCCTGCCAGCCCGCGGTCACCGTGGCGATGGGACCCTCGACGCCGAGGTCAGCGACCGCGCGACCGAGCGTCGGCTCGAAGCGCTGTGCGCCGAGAAGGACGGCCTTCACCGCGCGCGCACCCTCACCGTGCGGCCGACCGCATCGAGCATGCGCCGCAGCTCGTCGTAGTCGGGATGTTTCATCCGGATCCACGCGTTGGCCATGTAACCCGCCTCCACGGGCTGCGTCGGCGTGCCCGGCGGCGGCAGGTGCATGTCGACGATCCACGGTCCGAACGCGCGCTCAACGGCACCGAGACCCTCGTAGTGCGAGATCACGCCGTCCCGATCCGGCCGCAGCGCCACCAGCCCCGCGGCGAGCCGTCGCGACGGCCGCTGCGACGGTCGGCCGTGCACCACGGCCATCGCCCACTCGACGTACAGGTCCATGTCGTTGCCGACGCAGTACAGATCCCAGGCGCGCACGCCCGGAGGCCGGCACCCGATCTCGGAGAACTTCAGCCCGCGCGGACCGAAGAACCACTCCATGTGGGTCGCGCTCGTCTCGATGCCGAGCGCCGCGACGACCGCCCGGCCCATCTGCTTGAGCTCGTCGTATCCGGGCGCGGTGTCGATGCGGTTGGTCGCGATGAACTGCGGCGAGATCCACCGATGACGCATCGCGTCGAGAACGTTGGGGTAGTAGTGGCAGACGAACTCGTGCACGACGCGTCCGCCGATGGTGATCGTGTCGTAGAAACCCTCGTGGCCCTCGATGAACTCCTCGATGGCGGCGCTGCCGCCCCGACCCAGTCGCAGGGCCGCGATCGCTTCCTCGAGCGAGGCCGGATCCGTCGCCTTGTGCGCGCCGCTGGCGCCGGCCGCGTCGCGCGGCTTGAGGATCACCGGAAAGCCGACGCGCGCCGCGAACGCACGCGCCTCGTCGGGGGAGGCGACGCCCGCCGACTGCGCGCAGGCGATGCCCGCCGCCCGCAGCGCTTCCTTCATCGCGGGCTTGTCGCGGCACAGGAACGCCGTCCGCACGCGCGTGCCCGGGATGCCGCAGCGTTCGCGCACGCGCGCCGCCGTCATGACGTGCGCCTCGACGGTGGCCTCGAGGCGCTCGACGCGCACCCCCGGCAACGACTGCACCATGCGCACGACGCGCTCCATCTCGCGCTCGTCGCAGACGTTGCCGACCTGCTCGTAGTGCGACAGCCAGTGGCGCATCGCCTCGTCGAGCGCCGACTTGGGCCGCTCGCCGATGCCGATGACGCGCGCGCCGACCGCGTGCAGCGCGCGCGCGAACTCGCGCTGGTTGGACGGGAAACAGGGCTCGACGAGGATGACGTCCATCACGACCTCGACAGCGACTCGTACAGCCGCTCGTAGCGCTCGACCCGAACGTTCCAGCCGAACCGCCCGGCCATTGCGTTGCGCACGAGCGTCGCCCAGGCGGGTCGATCCTGCCAGCAGGCGAGCGCCTCGCCCAGCGCCCAGCGCAAGCCCGCCGCATCGAAGTGCTCGAACACGAACCCCGTGCCGCGCGCGGAGCGCCTGTCGAAGTGCGTGACCGTGTCGGCGAGCCCTCCCGTGCGGCGCACCACGGGCGGCGTGCCGTAGCGCATGGAGTACATTTGATTGAGCCCGCATGGCTCGAACCGCGACGGCATCAAGAACAGATCCGCGCCGGCCTCGATCCGGTGCGCGAGCCGCTCGCTGAAGCCTCGCCGGAACGCCACGGCGCGCGGGAAACGGCGCGCGAGCGCCTCGAAGCCCCGCTCGTAGAAGGGAGCCCCGCTGCCGAGCACGACGAGCTGCAGCCGGCCCGCCTCGAGCAGCGGCGGGACGGCGTCGAGCACCAGCTCGAGGCCCTTCTGCGCCGTCAGCCGCGCGACGACACCCGCAACTGGCACCGCCGGATCGAAGGGCAGCCCCAGTTCGCCGAGCAACGCCCGCTTGCACAACAACTTGCCCGATAGATCGTCCGGACCGTAGCGCGCCGGAAGATGCGGATCGGTCGCCGGATTCCACGCGTCCTCGTCGATGCCGTTGAGGATCCCGACGACGGTGCTCGACCGGGCGCGCAGCAGCGGAGCGAGCCGTCCACCGCCCTCGTTCGTCTGGATCTCGCGCGCGTAGGTCGGACTGACGGTGCTCACGGCGTCGGCGTACAGCACCCCCGTCTCGAGAAACCCGAACCAGCCCTCGCGCAGGTGGTCCTGGTGGAACAGGTGGGCTGCGTCGCCGAGGCCCGTATCCGGCAGGGCGGCGGCCGGCACGATGCCCTGATGCGCGAGATTGTGGATCGTGAGGACCGTGCGCGAGCGCGCGAAGAGCCGGTCCCAGCCGAAGCGCACCTTCATGAGCAGCGGGACGATGGCCGTGTGCCAGTCGTGAACGTGCACCACGTCGGGGCGGAAGCCCATGTGCTGCGCGGCGACGAGCGCGGCCCAGCCGAGCGCGACGAAGCGGACGTGCTCGTCGGGATCGCGCGTGTAGATGCCGGGGCGGTCGTAGAGTGACGGGCAGTTCACGAAGTAGACGGGCATCTCGCTCCCGGGCAGCGCAGCCGCCGCGATCGAGAAGCGCAGCGCACGCGCTCCGATGCGCATCGACAAGCCTTGCAGCCCACGCACCGGAACCGGCCGTACACCCGACTCGAGCACGCGCCGGTACAAAGGCAGGAACGGACGCACGTCGTGCCCGCGCGCCGCCAGCGCGCGCGGCAGGGCCGCACACACGTCGGCGAGTCCGCCCGTCTTGGCGAACGGCGCGAGCTCGGCGGATGCAAAAAGCAGATTCACTCGCGCTCAGTCGCTCATCAGGGCGAAGACGAGCGCCCCCAGGCCGACGAGCAGCATCACGACGCCGAGACCCAGCACGATCCACGGCGTGGACGAGGAAGGGAGCGCGGGCGCGGACTCCGTCCCCGGCGCGACCCGTGGCGGGCTCGGCGCGCTCGCTCCCGAGGCGTACGCCGCCGCGGCGGGGGGCTGCGCGGTCGGTGACGCCGGGGCCGAGGCGGACGCCACGGCCGTGGGAGGCGATCCGGCCGCGGCGTTCGCGTCGGGCAATCCGCCGGGCAACGCGCGCAGCGCGACGGTGGCGACCGGGCGGGGAAGCGCGTCCCGCAGCGCGCGGCCGAACTCCGCCGCCGTCTGCCAGCGGTCCTCGCGCCTCTTGGCCAGCGCCCGCATCACCACGTCCTCGACGGCCTGGGGGATGTTCCTGTCGGGCGCACGTTGCCGCAGTGGTACCGGCGGCTTGTGGATGTGGTGCTGCAGGTATTCCATCGGCTGGCGTGCGTCAAACGGGAGCTTGCCCGTCAGCAGCTCGTACAGGATGACCCCGAGCGAGTAGATGTCGGTGCGGCCGTCGAGGGGCTCGCCCCGCGCCTGCTCGGGGCTCATGAACTCGGGCGTGCCGAAAACCATGCCCTCCTGCGTCAGGATGACGGAGCCCGGTCGCATCTCGCGCTCGGTCACCTTGGCCAGGCCGAAGTCGAGCACCTTTGGGAAAGTCCTGGATGCCGCCCTGCGTCGTCAGGAAGATGTTCTCGGGCTTCAGATCCCGGTGCACGATGCCCGCCTGATGCGCTTCCTCCAGCGCGCCGCAGACCTGCACCATGATCGGGATCGCGCGCTCGACAGCCATGGGCCCCTCCGCGCGCACCAGCTGCGCGAGGTTGCGCCCCGCCAGATACTCCATGACGAAGTAACAGGCTCCGTCGTCGAGCTGCCCGTACAGGAACACGCGCGCCGTGTTCGGATGGCTCAGATGACTCATCGCGCGTGCCTCGCGGCGGAAGCGCGAGACGAGATCGGTGCGCGAGAGGTACCGGGCGTGCAGGATCTTGATGGCGACGAAGCGGTTCATCTCCGGCTGCTCGGCCTTGTAAACGGCACCCATGCCGCCCGATCCGATGCGCTGGACGATGCGGAACTGCCCGGCGACCTGCTTGCCGATGTACGGATCGCTCACGGCGGCCGGAGGATATGCCGTTCCGGCGCCCGGCGTCACCCGCCACATGCCGCCTGTACCCAAACCGAGGGGCTCGTACGCGAGCTCGGGCCGCGCGATGACGTGAGCGCGACGTGACGAGTCTCGCGGCCGAAACCGGATGCGAGGCCGAAATCGCTTCGACGCCCGAGGCCAGGGCCAAAGCCGAGGCCGAGACCGCAGCCGAGCCTGAGTCCGAGACCGAGACAGAAACAGAGACCAAGGCCGAGACACAGCCCGGGACCGAAACCGAGTCGGACACCGAGCCCGAGCCCGAGTCCGAGTCCGAGTCCGAGTCCAAGGCCGAGCCCGCAACCGAGTCCGAAGCCGAGCCGCGGTCGAGACCGGAATCACGCAACGAGTGACGGAGCCTCTCGATGAAGGCGGCGTGAGTCAGGTGCGTTCCGTCGCCTCCGAATCGCCGCGACCGACGACGCGATCCACACAGGCGAGCCCCGCGACGGGCCAGGCCATCCGCAAGGAGCCGTCACGGTTCGCGGCGCTGTTGCAGGAACGAGAACTGCATCTTCACGACTCGCGACGCGGCGCGCGCGTAGCGGGGCAGATATCCGCCGATCCACAAGAACCGCTCCAGACGCTTCGACGGCCGGACGGCCGCAGTGCGGGCGACCCATCCGCCGCACTCGACCGGGAATCCGCGCAAACCTGCACCCTCGAACGAGACCGGGCGGGCGCCGGCTCGCGTGAGGCCGCTGGCCCCGAGGGGGCGGCGTTCGTGGTTCCGCCACCCGTGCTTCTCGGGCCACCTTCCGGTGCCAATCCGATCGGAGCGTCGGTGGGGCCCCCACCCACGGGTATCGCGCTCGCCCACGCCGAGGCCGCGGCGCGCGCCGAGCGCATCGTCACGCAGATGCGCGTCGGACGCGTCGGGCGACACGGTCACGAAGTACACATGCGGATCGATCTCGGGCGCGGCGGCAGCCTCGCCGTCCGGCTGCGCGCGGAACGCGGCACGCTGCGCGCCGAGCTCGACGCGCGTGATGCAGACGGCGAGCGGACCGGCCGTATCGCGACGACGCTCGCAAGCGAGCTGCGGGCGCGCGGGCTCGACGTCGAGGCGATCGACGTCGTGGGCTGACGCGCAGGGCACGGGCGACCCATCCGCGCTTCGTCGAAAATCGACCCAGAGTCCGGCTCCGAGGTCGGGTCGGAGTCCGAATCGAAGTCGGAGACCGAGGCAGAGACCGAGGCAGAGACCGAATCCGAGACAGAATCCGAGCCCGAGGCCGAGCCCGAGCCCCAGTCGGACTCCGAGCCCGAGGCCGAGCCCGAGGCCGAGCCCGAGCCCCAGTCGGACTCCGAGCCCGAGGCGGAGTCCGAGCCCGAGCCCGAGACCGAGACCGAGCCCGAGACCGTAGCCGAAACCGACTCCGAATCCGAATCCACGCCCGCGACTCGACCTCGGAGCGATTCAACCAGCCGGTCCGGTCAAGCCGTCTCGAGGGCGCGGGTGGGGAGTCCGCGTCGCGCCGGGTCCGGTGCGACATTCGCCGGAGTGAGCGCGAGGTAGGAGAATCGGACCCACGCGAGCCACAACACGTCCGCGACCAGAAGGTGCACGAGCTGCATCCAGACCGGCGCGAGCAGCATGACGTTGAGCGCACCGAGCAGCAGTTGCACGACGACGATCGCGCCCACCGTGACGGCCGCCCGGCGCGTCGCCTCTTGCCGCGTCTGCACGCCGACGGAGGCCGCGACCAGGACGAGATAGCCGCCGGCGGCGACCGCGAGCAGCGGGTGC
This sequence comes from Myxococcota bacterium, assembly GCA_025054695.1. Taxonomy (GTDB): domain Bacteria; phylum Myxococcota_A; class Polyangia; order Polyangiales; family JANWZI01; genus JANWZI01. The sequence continues at coordinate 21,757 of JANWZI010000058.1, forward strand.
CACAACCGGAGCCGCACGAGGGGGTGCGCGTCGGCCGACAGATCCGCCGCGAGTGCTTCGACCACGCTTCGCGGCGGGAACAGCGTGTCGCCGAGCGCGGCCACGGCACCGCTGCTTCCGGCGAGCAAGAGCAGCACCAGGCCCCCGAGCAGCGCGGTCGCGCGGCCCGGACGCTCGAGCGGTCGTGGCGTGCTCGAGCTCGAGGCGGCGAGCACGGTCAAGCCGAGCGCACCGAGCAGCAGGAACGTGTTGACCAGGTGCCCGGCCATCCACCAGCCGCGCGCGACCGACGCGTTCTCGGCCACCATCTCGAACAGCACGAGGCCGGCGCCCACCAGCGCCTCGGTGGTCATCAGGACGAACACCGCGACCGAGGCTCGCCGCGCGAGGTGACCGGACGGGAAGGCGCGACGCGCGAGCCAAGGAAGCAGCAGCGCGCCCAGCCAGCACAGGCCACTGGTCACGCGGTGCACGTACTCGACGAGCGTTTCGATGGACGGATCGCGCGGTACCACCTGACCATTGCACAGTGGCCAGTGACTGCCGCATCCCGCGCCGGAACCCGTCGCCCGAACGAGCGCGCCCCAGAGAATCACCGCGAGCGTGTAGACGAGCAACGCCCACGCGGCGATGCGAAACGTGCGCGCGACGCGCATACACCGTCCGTTTCGCACGGGCGAGTCGTGCCCGCAAGCGCGGGGTCACGGCGATGCGCGGCGTCGACGCGGGCTCGGGCTGGGCCTCGCGGACCGCTCGACCTCGCCTCGAGTTTGCCGCTCTCACTCGGCGTGCTCGTCCACCTCGCCCCGCGAGGCGCGCCGAAGGCTCGCCGCAGTCACGGTGGCGGTCACGTTGCTTGACGTGGCCGAGAAGTGTTGCGAGTCCGAGTCCGAGCCCGTGCCCGAGTCCGAGTCCGTGTCCAAGTCGAAGCCCGAGACCGAGCCCGAGACCGAATGGAAGGCGCGATGAACCAACGTGCTCGGCGCAGTCAGATGGCATCGCCGACGGCGGGCGCGGTTCGTTGCAGCGCGCGAGCCAGTGCCTCGGGGTCGAATCCTGGCAAGATGACACCGCGTACGTCGAGCACGGGAACGCCGCGCGAGACGAGTCCGGCGGCCTCGAGCTTGCGCTGCATTTCGGCCCGCGCCGCCGCGTCGCGCTCGATGTCCTTCTCGACAAAGACGACGCCGCGGTCGCGCAGCCACGCGGCGGCGGCCCGACAAACCCCGCACCAGGACGTCACGTAGAGAATCACGTCCGCGTCGCGGCCCTGACCCGCCGTGTCGGGGGCAGAGACGGCAGGCGGCACGGCGGAACCTGCGACGGCGGCCGACGCGCGTGCCGCCCGCACCATCGCGTCGAAGCGTTCGCGGGGCACCCGACGCACCGGATAGCGACCGTCGGGACCGGCGGCTCGCAGATCGGCAACCCAGACGTGCTCGGGATCGAGCCTGCGCTCGGGCGGCAGTCGCAGCGAATCGACGCGCACGGCAGCGCGCGCCGAGGCAGGAACCTCCTCGAGCCGCTCGGTCGTGTGAATGCCTCGCGCGTCGAACCAGACGAAGAGCAGCCCCTCGACCCCATCGCGCACGTCGAACGGAGGCGTATCGGGCCCTTCTCGTTCGCCCTGCGGCGCGCGCGCCTGCGCGCTGCCCACTGCGGGCTCCGTCGCGTCGGACGAACCGCAGCCTCCGAGCTGCGCGACGGCGACGAGCGCCCCGACGAGCCACCCCGACCGTGCGACGTCACGTCGCTCAGGACGCATCGGCCCCCTCGTGCAGCGCGGCCCACCGCTCGACGGCGCGCTCGAGCTCCGCCGTCAACGCGCGCTCCTGCTCGGCGCGCGCCGCGATCGCTTCCCAGTCTCCCTGCATCGCGACGAGCTCCGCGCGCAGCGCGCCCAGACGCGCCTCCATCCGTGCGATCTCCGCCTCGAGCCGCTCGATGCTCCGGCGACGCCGCTCCTCGGCGCGCGCGACGGCCTTGCGAGCCTCGTGCGCGTCGCGCCCGGACGAATCCCCGGACGTGGGCATGGGTCCGTGCGACTCCCGGGGCGTGGGGACGGGCCCGCTCGCAGGCGCGCGCCGCTTCCAGTCGGCGTGGTTGCCGGGATGCAAGCGCACGCCGTCGGGCTCGAAGGCGAGCACGTGCGTGCAGACGCGGTCGAGAAAATATCGGTCGTGGCTCGCGACGAGCACCGCACCCACGAAGTGCGCGAGCGCTTCCTCGAGAATCTCGCGCGACGGGATGTCGAGATGGTTCGTCGGCTCGTCGAGCAACAGCAGGTTGCGCGGTACGAGCAGCATCTTGGCGAGCGCCAGGCGCGTGCGCTCCCCGCCCGAAAGCGATCGTACCGCGCGGAACGGGTCGTCGCCGACGAATCGGAACCGGGCGAGGTACTGGCGCACGGCATCGGGCACGAGATCCGGCCGGACCGACCGGATTTCGTCGATCGCGCTGCCCGCGTCGTCGAGGGATTCCAGGTGCTGGTCGAGGAATGCGGCGTGCACCTGGCTGCCGACGCGGACCGTGCCCTCGTCGCCCGCCGCGCCGTGGCCCGCGAGCTGGGCGAGCAGCGTGCTCTTGCCCGCGCCGTTGGGGCCGATGATTCCGATGCGCATCCCTCGCCGCACCACGAGGTCGAGCCCGCGGTACAGCCACCGGTCCGCGCGACGGGCGCCGAGCCCGCGGCCCTCGAGCACGAGGTCCCCGCTGCGCGGAGCCTGCGCGAACCGCAGAGCCAGGCGCGTCGCCGGCGCCCAGACGTCCTCCGGGCTTTCCAATCGCTCCAGCTTCTCGAGCATGGTGCGACGCGAGCGCGCCTGCGCCGTCCGCTGGCTGTTGATGTTGCGGCGGATGAATTCCTCGGTGCGCGCGACGAAGGCCCGCTGTTCCTCGACGCGACGTTGCTCGCGGTCGAGCCGTTCCCGCCGCATCTCGACGTAGCGCGAGTAGGGCACCGGATACATCCGCAGCCGCTGAGTGCCCAGCTCGGCCGTGCGCGTGCAGACCGCATCCAGCAGCGCGCGGTCGTGACTGACGACGAGCAGCGCCGCGTCCAGACGCCGTAGCAGCTCCTCGAGCCGCTCGGTCGTCTGCACGTCGAGGTGATTGGTCGGCTCGTCGAGCAACAACAGCTCGGGCCGCTGCGCCAGGGCGCGGCCGATGGCGAGCCGGGCGCGCTCCCCACCCGACAGCGCGCCCACCGGCCGGTCGAGCAGAGACTGCGGCAAGCCGACCCGATCCGCGATGCGCCCCAGTTCCGCGTTCAGCGCTTCGCCGCCTTCGCTCCGCCACCGTTCGTGCAGCTCGGCGAGCTCGGCCACGCTTCGCGCGTCGGGCTGCGAGACGTCCTCGATGGCGCGCTGCAGCGCCTCGATGCGTTCGCGAATCGCACGCAACGTCGCGAAACCCGCTTCGAGCCACTGGCGCGCGGTCCCATGCGCCTTGACGTCCTGACGTTGCCGCACGACGCCGACGCGCAGTCCCGGCGCCCGCCAGACGCTGCCCGACGTCGGCTCGAGCTCGCCGAGCAGCACGCGCAACAGCGTGGTCTTGCCGGCGCCGTTCGGCGCGACCAGCCCGACGCGGTCGCCCCGCTCCAGACGCAGCGACACGTCGCGGAAGAGCGTCTCGCCGCCGTAGCCGAAGCTCAGGCCCTCGGCCGACAACAGCATCACGGCGCTCGCCTCCGCGGACCCCGCTCGAGACGGGCGAGGCGGCTCTGACACCGCTCGAGCAGCGGCCGCGCGCGACCGAGCGCCGCCTCGCTCGCGTCCAGCGCCTGCCGGACCTGTGAGCCGCCCGCCGCGCCGCTCCCGCCGCCGCGTTCGAGCACCTCGAGCAGCCGTCGCGCCCGATCCTGCTGCGATTCGGCCTCGAGCAGCGCGTCGTGACCCTGGACGCACGTTTCACGCACTTCCGCGAGCGCGGGCTCCGCGAGCGGCAACGCGCGCAGCCGTTCCACCGCGGATCGGCGCTCGGAGGGGGGCGCGTCGGGATCGATGCGCCGCGCCGTCTCGACGAGCAGACGCGCCTGCTCGTCGCGGCTCTTGCCACAGCCCAGCCCCATCAGCACGACGGCGAGGCCTCCGACGATGCGTAGGTCGCACAGCACGCGACGCGAGTATTGGTCGGGGGCTCGCGTGCGCAAGATCGAGGGCCGCGATCGGGTCGACGAATGCACGACGGCATCGCGAAGCCCGAGTCCGAGACCGAGACCGAGTCCGAGCGCGAAGCCGAGTCCGAGTGCGCGCCCGAGACCGAGCCCGAGACCGAGCCCGAGTCCGAGCCCGAGTCCGAGCCCGAGCCCGAGGCCGAGTCCGATTCCCCCGCCAACCGCAAGCGCCCGGGAGGGCTCCGACCGCTGGGGGATGTTACCGTGGTCTCGAGCCGCGCATACTGCGGCGGCCCGTGCCGGTCGGCCCGTACCCCTATTCTCGGTGGCCTCGCCTCGACCGCGAGCGAGCCCGCCTCGCCCGTCGAGCCGCATGCGCTCTGGGCGCCGTGAACGTCGAGGCGTGGACGGAAGCGTGCAGTCGGCTCTTCGGCACTGACGTCGTGCTCTGGCCCGCTGCCCCCGAGGTTGCGCCGGCATCGAGCATACGCGCCTCGCTCGCCGACCCGGTCGTCGCCGTGATGCTGCGGCGCGTCTTGCCAGAAGGCGCGCAGCGAGCCGCGGTCGAGCTCGATCCTCGTCTCGGTGCGTGCCTCGCCGACCGGCTGCTCGGCGGCGAGGCGGGAGCCGAGGTTCCCACGCCCACGACCCCGCTCGACGAGGGCGAATGCGGCGCGCTCGCCTATGCCGCGGCGAGCCTGTGCGACGCGGTGGGCACGGGCTGGCAGGTCGTCGCCGTGGTGACCAGCGCGGACGTGCTCGCCGTCGCGCTCCAGAACGCGGCCGATGCCGGCATCGTCGCCTTTCCGGCCGCCGTGCGCGTCGGCCACGACCGCGGCCACGCTCGGCTCTGGATGCCCGATCGCGCGATGCGCCCGGCGGGCGCGCGAGCCGACCTCGTGCGTGGGCTTTGGCTCGAGCTGAGCGTGCGCGTCGGGCACGCCATCCTCGACCGTGATGAGTGCGCAGGCCTACGTCCCGGCGACGTGCTGCTGCCCGACGAGCTGACCGTGGCCCGAGGACCGCAAGGAGTCGCGACCGTGATGGCGGTCGGCGGCCGGCGGGCGAGGTGGCATTGCGACGTCGCGCCCGGTGTGCTCAAGCTACGCGCGGTCGACGTCGCGCGCGAGCCGACGGTCGGCGAGGCGGTGCACATGGGAGGCGACGAACGATCCGCAGCGGGGACCAATGCGCAGACCCTCGCGGCCGACCCGGACGGGGATCTGCTCGCGCTCGTCGGCGACGCGCCCGTCGAGCTCGTTGTGGAGCTGGCGCGCTTCCGCATGCCCATCGAGGAGCTTGCTACGCTCGCGCCGGGGGCCATCGTCGCGACCGGTACGGGCATCGGCGAGACGGTCACACTGCGCGCGGCCGACCGCGCCGTCGCCAGCGGCGAGCTCGTGGACGTCGACGGCGAGGTCGGCGTGCGGATCGTCCGCATCCATCGGCCGGCGACGCAGGACCGCTGACCGCAGCGGTCGAGGAGGATCGGTTCCGGGCTCGGACTCGGGCTCGGGCTCGGGCTCGGACTCGGACTCGGACCCCGACTCGG
>JANWZI010000059.1 GCA_025054695.1 Myxococcota bacterium
CCGAAACCATCCGGAGCGACGGCGCCCGTGAACCTACCCATCGCGTCCGGACGCTGGCCCATCGGACGAAGCCCGTGATACGGCGCATCGATCCCCACGACCGCCCACCCCGCGCTCGCGAGCGCATCGGCTACTCCGAGCATCTCGCCCCGCTCCTCGCCGATACCGTGCTGGTAGATGGCGACGCGCAGAGCCGAGACGTCGGCCGAACGAGGCAGCACGAGCGTGAGCGGGACGCGCTCGATGCGCCGCGCGACGGGCCTTCCGTCGTCGTCGAACGCGATCACACCATGCACGCCGGGTTCCTCGTGCTCGAAGCCCGGCGTGTCGAACACAGCATGCACGAGGGCCGCGACGTGGTCGTGCGCGACGCCCCCGTCCACGCCGAGCCCACGTGCACCATCCACGGGACGCCCGAGGTGCGTGTCCAGCTCGGGCCCGCGCAGCACGCGTACCTCGCGCACGACCGGCGCGTCACCGGCGCGCACGCGACGTCGCAGGGCCTCGAGGGGCTCCGCGACGCGCTGCACGCGGAAGACGGCCATGCCCGCGATGCGATCGCGAGCGATCCCCAGCCCGCCGAGCGTGGTCAGGACGGGACCGTGCAGGGCGTGCGCGCGGGCGTCGAGCGGGTCGTCGGGACGGCTCGTCGCGTCGCGTACGCGTCGCCACGACGGCGATGGGCGCAGCGGCGGGCCATCGGCGGCCCGAACCGACGTCGTGACGACCGCGGCGTAACGCCCCCCCGGACGGAGCGCGACGCCGACAGCGGGGCGCACGACGAGCCAGTCGCCGACGAGGTGCACGCGAACGGGAAGTCGCGCGTGCGCCGTGGGCGAAAGGGGATCGACGTCGACGAGGAAGACGGTCGCGTCGGGACGCATCGACTCGGCTTCGCTGTGCGGCAACGACGACGGGTCGAGGCGTCCCTCGACGCCGAAGTAGACCGACGCGTTCGCGCCGAATCCGTCCAAGGATTCGATCCCCGCGCGCAGCGCATCGATGAGTCGTGGATCGGCCGCACCGTCCTGCGCGGGCAACCGCAGGACTTTCGGCCTGCCCCGTGCGTCCAGATACAAATCGTCGGGCCACGGCACGCGGCCGAAGGCCATGGGCGCCTCGCCGAGCTCGAATCGTAGCCACGCTCCGCCGTCGGAGCCCGCGTCCGCGCCATGACCCGCCGTGCCTCCCGTCTCGCCGCCACACGCGGGCCATGCGATCGAAGCGAAGAACAGGAGCCAGTTCCGCGGCGAGCCCATCCGACCCGTTCCGTCCGGCGCGCCCATCCGGGCAAGACCAAGAAAGCTGGGCGCGATTCGAACGATCCCACGTGCCCGAACGAGACGCAAACCCGCGGACCATCACGAATCGTGCCGTGAGCGGGAACCTCCACCGACCTGGACGGGGTTGGACCTCCTCGATCCGTGCCGATCGCGACGGCGCGAACGCACCTCCGAGTCGGAGTCCGAGACAATGCCCGAGACCGAGACCGAGGCCGAGACCGTGTCCGAGACCGTGTCCGAGACCGAGGCCGACCTCGACCCCGTCGCGCCGTGCCTGCTCCGAGCGCCCGTTGCCCGCTCAACATGCCCAGCGCCACGTCGAGGCCCCGGATCGCATGCCCGACCCGTCGCGTCCCAGCAACGTCGCGGCCAGCAGCAGTCCGCAGGCACCCACCCACGCCGAACCACGCCCCATCACGCACTCGAGCGTTCCGACCCCCACCGATAGGGCCATCGTCGCCACGACGATCCGCAGACGCGGTCGCACGTGGCCGCGAATGGCTTCCGACAAGGAGTCGAGCAACCAGCCGCCGACGACGAATGCGACGACGGCGACCGGAGCCCGCTGCGCGGATGCGATTCCCGACACAAACGCGCTCGACCCCACCGCGAGCAGCAAGGCCCGTCCAGCTCGAGCGAAACGCCAGGCGCGCGGCGGGTGCGTCGGCGCTCGTGCCAGCGTCGCGAGCGCCACCGCGGTCGTCCACCATGCGAGGGGAGCGCATGCGGGCCAACGGACGAGCGACCCGTGGGCCGGCGTGCTCATCGAGGTGACCGCGTGCGCGACGGCCGACGTGACCGTCGTCGCCATGACGCACGTGACGACCGCGATCCAGCGCGGCGTCGGGCGCCGTAGAGTCGTCGCCGCGGGCCCCTCGGCGGCGAGCATGGCGGCACACGCGACCAGACCCGCAAGGAGCGTGCCTTCGATGCTTGCGAGCAGGGGAGCGAATGGCGCGAGCAGCAGGACCATCCATCGCCCTCCAGAACCGATGGAACGCGCCTCCATCGGCCCGACGACCGCTCCCCTGCGATTCGTTCCGAGCCCAATCAGCAAGCATACCAGCACGCACAGGGGCACGATGACGTCGACGCCCGATGCGGCGGAGGGTGGAGCCCCTGAGAGGGCGACCGACGCCTCGAAGGAGCGCGGAGACGGAGACTGCGTGTCGTGATCGCGTCGAACGACGAGGTGGAGCACGCTCGTCGGCGTGGCCGTGGCAAGGTCCGAAAGCAGCCGCGTCCGCGCCGCGTCCGCCGAGACCACACGGTCCTGTGCCCGAAGCCCTGCGCGATGCGCCGGGCTCGCCGGCACGACATGGCTGATCCGCAGTCCGTCCGCCTCCTCCTCGAGCACCACGCCCATTCGCGCGGCCACGACCTCGCCCGCGCGGCGCCTTCGCCCCCCCTCGTCCGACGCGCGAATCTCGAGCCGGACTCCATCGACGCTGCCCTCGAGCAAGCGGTCAGCACGTCCGACCCCTTCGACGCGAAGCGCCCCGACGAACGTACCGGACTCCCCACCCACGCCCTCCAGAATTGCCTCCGCGGGCAGCTGCACGCCCGCGCCTGGGACGACGGCGGCGCTCCAGCACCTGCGCACGGACGTCGCTTCCCGGCCCGCGCGATGCATGTGGCCCCACAGACACAATCGCACCACGTCGTCCCGCGCGAGCCCTTCGCACGGCACGACGAGCGGCGCGCCCGGCTCGACCCGGGCGCGCGTTGGCCGATCGGGCTGCAACAATCGCTCCGCATCCGAACTACAGCCGACGGTCAGCACGAAGGCGAGCGCCACACCTCGACCCATCGGCTGCTGGCGCCAACGTCGTCGGCCGCCCATCCGGCCGGGTGAGCCTCGCCGCTCCCACCCCGCACGCCAAGTTTTCGCCGGCTCACGGCCCGAGACCGAGTCGGAGGCCGAGACCGAGACGGACACTTGAGTCCGAGGCCGAGCCTGAGTCCGTAGCCGAGTCCGAGGTTCGTAGCCGAGCCCGAGCCCGCACCCGAGACCGAGTCCAAGGCCGAGTCGGGGGCCGACACCGAGACCGACCCCGTGTCCCGATCGAGCAACTAGGCGGTCGCGGTCAGGCTTCGGGTCGGACCGACCTCGCGCTCGAACGAACGCTCGACGCGAAGCCCCTCACCGGCCCATCGTGTCGCGCGCCGGTGGAGCTGAGGGGAGTCGAACCCCTGACCTCCTCGATGCCATCGAGGCGCTCTCCCAGCTGAGCTACAGCCCCGGAATCGCGCGGCGCCTAGCACCCCCCCTCGAACGTGTCAACGCGTGGCGAGGACCTGCTCGGTCGCTCGCGTCATCGTCGTGCGCCGGGCCGCGGCCGACCCGGCAGCCCGCGCTCGAAGAGGCCGCCGCAGAGCGCGTCGAGCATGGCCGTCAGCTCCGCGATTCGCATCACCCGCGGCAGATCGCTGCGCCCCAGCAAGTCGCGCTCGAGCTGCAATCGGCGCCGTTCGAAGTACAGCCCGACCACGGTGCGTACGAGGCCGATGCGCGCTTCGGCGAGCGCCCGCCTCTCGCGCGCCCAGCCGACCTCGTCGCGCCCGTAAACGATGTCGGCCAGACGGAACGTGAGCTCCGCCTCGACGGCGAGCCTGTCCCCGGTTTCGAGCTGGGTCCGGCCGGCCGCCGTTCCCACCGCGAGAGAGGACAAGTCCACCTGTTGCCCGCGTCGCGCCCCGACGCGGACCTCCGGAACCCAGCCCGATCGGCGCGCACGAGCCGCGGCGCGAGACGCTAGCTCGGGATCGAGCCGCGCGACGCGAAGGGCCCCCGTCACGGCCTCGTCCACGGTCGGCTCGTGCGCGTAGCGCCGCAGCGCCGCCCGCAGCACACCGTCTTCGACGACCCACGCCTCGTCCTGCGCGCGGAGGGCCCCGGAAACGAGACACACCGCCCCGAACGCGACCGACGACCACGCACGCGCCGTCACGGCCCCCTCTCCTCGCGGCGCAGCCACCGCGCGACCGCCGCCGCCATCTGCGCATGCTGCCACCGGCACAGGAGCTGCTCGGCCGAATCGCTCAGCCCCGACGCGATGTCCGGAGTGCTCGCGACGTCTCGGGGTACCGTGACTCGAGCGGTCGTGCACCGCGTCTCGGTCCGGGATGGTCCGGCCGGCGGCGGATCCATCCCGGTCTGCTGCGCCTCCGACGCCCGCCCCGACGCCGGACGCGGCCTGTCCCCCTCCCAGCGCAGCGCGAGGACCGCCGAACGCTCGAGCCGTGCCGCGCCCGTCGTGAGCGAAGCGCCCAGCACGACGTGGGGCCAGGTGCATCGGGCGCAGCCCGAGCCGAGCGCGACGCCCGCGATCGATGCCCACGCGACCGCACGCATGGCGGCCGGCTCATCGCGCGGCTGCCACCCACGGTTGCGCGGAACGCACACGCGCTGCTAGGCAGCGCACGCGATGCGTTTCCTGGTCCTCGGCGCGGGGCGGATGGGCCGCGCCATTGCGTTCGATCTGGTCCGCACGCTCGGCCGCGACGCGGTCGCCGTGGCCGACGGCAGCAGCGACGCGCTCGACCGCATCGCCCGGTGGCTGGAGGTGCGGACGCACCGGCTCGACCTGGCCGACACCGACGCGCTGCGTCCCCTGCTCGAACGCGCCGAGGTGGCCGTTTCGGCCGCCGACTACGCGCTCAACCTCACCCTGACGCGGCTGTGCATCGAGACGCGAACGCACATGCTCGATTTGGGAGGCAACAACGACGTCGTCGCCGCCCAGCTCGCCCTCGACGCGCAGGCCGCGCGTGCCGGTGTGCTCGTCGTGCCCGACTGCGGGCTCGCACCCGGGCTCGCCGTGTGGCTCGCGGCGCGCGCCGTCGAGCGTACGCGCGCACCGCGCGCCGTGCGGATTCGGGTCGGCGGTCTGCCCGCCCGGCCCGAGCCCCCCCTGGGCTACGCGCTGTTCTTCTCGGTACGCGGACTCATCAACGAATACGTCGAGCCACCCGTCGCGCTGCGGAGCGGCCGGCTGGTACGCTTGGAGCCTCTCGGCGACGTGGAGCCCGTAGAGCTCGAGGCGCCGTTCGGCACGCTCGAGGCCTTCAACACCTCCGGCGGTTGCTCCACGCTGCCGCAAACCCTCGCCGGTCGCGTCGAGGAGCTCGACTACAAGACCATCCGCTGGCCCGGCCATGCCGCTGCGATGCGAGCGATGCTGGGCATCGGACTGATGTCGAGCGAGCCGCTCGACGTGCACGGCACGCGCATCGCCCCGCGCGCCGTGCTCGAGGCGCTGCTCGAACGAAACCTGCCACGCACGGACGACGACGTGGTCATCGTGCGCGTCCGCTGTGAAGGCCGCGACGGTCAGCGCGTCGGATACGACCTCGTCGACCGATACGATCCGCCGACGGGACAGACCGCGATGGCGCGCACGACGGGCTATCCGACCTCCATCGCCGCCCGCCTCATCGCCGATGGGCACGTCGAGGCCCGCGGCGTAGTTCCGGGCGAACGCTGCCTGCCCGTCGATCGGATCGTCGAGCAACTCGCCGAGCGCGGCGTCCTGGTCCGGACGTCCGATTCCGGCTGAGCGCGAGGCGCACGACGTCCCGCGTGGCGGGCGTACACGGTCAGGACGGCCCGCGAAGCTGATCGGCCACACGCGCCAGCGCACGCAGCCGCTGTTCGAAATCCCGCGTGAGCTGCTCGAGTCGGGCGGCCGCCGCGAGCGTCTGCTCCCCGTGACGTCCCTGGGCGCGGTGCACCTGGTGAAGCTGATTGATCATGTTCGAGATCTTCTCGATGGCCTGGCCGATCTGGCGACTGCCGCGCGCCTGTTCCTGGCTGCTGCGCTCGACCTGCTGCGTGACGAGCCGCATCTTCTCGGCGCTCTTCATGATCAGCTCGGAGCCGCGTGCCTGCTCGGCCGTGGCCGCGGCGATTTGCTGGACCGTCTCCGCGATCCGACCGATGGCGTCGGTGACCTGCTTGCTGCCCTTGGCCTGCTCGACGGTCGCACGCGCGATCGCGCGCACCATCCCGGTCGACTTCTGCGACGATTCGGTGATCTTCTTCAGAGCCTCCTCGGCCTCCACGCTCACGCGCACGCCCCGATCCACCGTCTCGGCGCCCCGCTCGACGCTGGCGATGGCGTTCTTCGACTCGGCCTGGATCGTCTTGATGAGCTCGGCGATCTCCTTGGTCGAGCTGCCGGTGCGCTCGGCCAGATCCTTGATCTCGTCGGCGACGACGGCGAACGCCTTGCCGTGCTCGCCCGCCTGCGCCGCGATGATGGCGGCGTTGAGCGCGAGCAGGTTGGTCTGCTCGGCGACCTCGTCGATCACGTCGAGGATGTCGCCGATGGCCTCGATGCGGCTGCCGAGGTTCGAGATGACCCCGACGGCCTCTCCGCTCGACTCCTTGATGCGCTGGATCTCGGCGATGATCTTGAGGATGGCCTCAGCGCCGCGCTCGGCGTCTGCCGCGACGTGCTCCGAGAGCCGGGCCGTCTCGTTGGCGTTGCTCTGCACCTGATCGATGGAGACGTCCATCTCGTTCATCGAGGAGCTGGTCTCCTCGGCGGTCAGCGAGAGCGCGTCGACGTTACGCGCGACTTCCTTGATGCTGTAGGCCATCTGCTCGATCGACGAAACCGTCTCGCGCACGCTTGAAGCCAGCGTCGAGACGTTCTCGACCACCTCGTCGTTGGTCGCGGCGATCTCCAGGATCGACGAGCTCGATTCCTCGGCGCTGGCGGCAAGCGCCTCGACGTGCGTGCCGATGTCGCGCTGGGAGGCGGCGATCTCCTTGACCGCGCGTACCGTCTGCTCGAGCGCCGCGGCTTGCTCACCGAGCGCGCGCGACAGCGCCTCGACCTCGGCGTGCAGCGCGCGCCCGACGTCCTGCGCGCGACGCTCCAGTTCCTCGCCCCGCTGACGAGCCGCGGCGAGGTCCGCCGCGCGCGCGCTGACCTCGGCGCGCAGTCGCGCGATCTCCTCGTCCTTGCGTGCATGTTCCGCACGCAGCTGCGCGAGTTGTTCGGCCCCCTCGGCCGTCGCCCCGGCCATCGCCACCGCCCCGCCGACGAACGCGGCGACCGCGACGAACAGGACCCCGCCGATCCCCTCGAGCGCGGGCCACGAGACGGCGAGTGCCGCGGCGCCCGCCCCCAACGCGAGCCCTCCGAGAAACGTCCTGCTGCCGAGCAGCCGGGCCAGCACGGCAACGGAGCCTATCGCCCGCGTTTCGAGCGGCGCAAGAGAAGGACGCCTCGCATCGAGCGAGCGCTGACCCGATGCGTGGCGGCGTGGCGCAAGCCGATCGGTTGACCTACGTTCCAGTCGGTGCGGCCTTCCGGGGCGTCGGTGCTACTGTTCGTGATGTTCGGCTGCGGGTGCGACGAGCCGGTCGAGCCGGCACGCACCTTCGATCGACCGCGGCTCGTCCGCGAGGATCCCACCGACGCCCCGCTCGACGGGCTGAGCGCGGAGCAGCTCGAGCGCTTCGAGCGCGGCGATGCGCTGTTCCGTACGCCCTATCGCGCCGTGCAAGGACTCGGCCCGCTCTACATCGAGCGGTCGTGTACCAGCTGCCACGAGCACGACGCGCGCGGTCCGGGTCTGGTGCGGCGCATCGTGCCCGCGCCCGGCCTCGCCCTTCCCTTCGGAGACGTCGTCCGGCCGCGTCTGGCCGCCGGCGCACGCACGCCGCTGCTGGCCCCACAGGGAAGCGCCGAGTCGATTCGTCTGCCCCCCGCCGTCTTCGCGCGCGGCCTGCTCGAAGCGATCGACGATGCGTGGATCCTCGCGCAGGAGCTCGCGCAGGCCACGACCCCCGGACCGCCCGACGGACGCGCGGCGCGACTGTCCGAAGAGCCGGAGACGCCGACGAGCGTGCTTCACCCGCCGCCTCGCTTGGGACGGCTCGGTCACAAGGCGCGGCGCGCGACGCTCGAGGCCTTCGTCGCCGACGCGCTGCACGGCGACATGGGGTTGACCTCGCCGGCGCGGCCCGAGGAACCTCCCAATCCGGACGGCCTGACCGACGACGCGCGTCCCGGCATCGACGTGTCGGCCCAAACCGTCGCGCTCCTCGTCGATTACGTCCGGCTGCTGCAGCCGCCTTCTCGCCGGACGCACGATCGACGGGGCGAACGTCTCTTCGAGCAAGTGGGCTGCGCGGACTGTCACGTTCCGCGCGCGCGCACGCGCACCGACCATCCGGTCGCCGCGTTGCGGGGCGTCGAGGTCGCGCTGTACACGGACCTGCTGCTGCACGACATGGGCGAGGGGCTTGCCGACGGCATCACCGAGAACGCTGCCGGTCCGCGTCACTGGCGCACCGCACCCCTCGTCGGGATCCGGCACCTGCGCGGGCTGTTGCACGACGGGCGCGCAGCAACGGTGTGGGACGCCATCGACGCGCACGACTCGCCGGGGTCGGAAGCCAGCGCTTCGGTCGCGCGATTCCGGGCGCTGGACCGCGCCGACGCCGAGGTGCTCGTGGCGTTCGTGGAGGCGCTGTGACCGCCGCCCCGACGAGCGGGCCTCGGCGAGGCGCCCGGCGTGCGTCGGCCCTCTCGATCGCCGCCCTGGCCCGCACGGCGGCGCGTGTCTTGGGTCTGTCGTCGCTGCTGGCGTGCCAGCGACCGGCGCCGAGCGCACCGGCACCCGATCCCCGTCAACTCGCGACCGATGGCGTCAAGCGCCTGGTCGACGCGGAGAGCGCCGCGCTCGAGGCCCAGGCTCGCGCGTTGTGTGCGGCCGCACCGGCGCCGGATGCGGACGGTTGGTCGATCGCGGCCGATCGCGGCGCGGTGCAGGCCATGCGTGCGGCGTGGAGCCGCGGACGCGTGCACTACGAGCGGATCGAGGGCGCCATCGCGATTCTGTTTCCCGAGACGGACCTCGCCATCGACGGACGGTTCGAGCACGTCGCGGCGCGTCGACCCGACGACGACCCGTTCGACGCCCACGGCTTCGTCGGCATGCACGCCATCGAGCGGATTCTCTGGTCGGACGCGATCCCGGAGCCGGTGGTGCAGTTCGAACGGGCACTGCCCGGATGGCGTGAGCCGCGAACGCCGTCGAACGCCACCGAAGCGCGCGCGTTTCGCGAGGGTTTGTGCGCGCGGCTCGTCGAGGACGTCTCGTCGATGACGCGTGCGCTCGGGCCGGTCGCGCTCGATCCGGCCACCGCGTGGCGCGGCGTGCTCGGATCCGTCGAGGAGCAGGCCGAAAAGGTACAGCTCGGGGCGACGGGTCAGGACGAATCGCGCTACGCGGGCAGCACGCTCGCGGACATGCGCGCCAACCTCGAAGGAGGGCTCCGCGTGCTCGAGGCCTTCGGGCCGTGGCTCGAGGCGACCCCCGGTGGAGCGGCCGCACGCGACCGGATCCGGGAGCGGTTCGAGCGGCTCGCGCAGCAGTACGCACGAACGGCGGGCGACGCGTTGCCCGACGTTCGATCCCGACGCCCCGAGCGCCGAGCACCTACAGACGCCCTACGGGCGGCTGTACGCGCTGCTCGCGCGCGAGAGCGATCCGCTGCAGCCCGGCTCGCTTGCGCACATGCTGCGCGAGACGGGACGCATGCTCGGCATCGAGCCCATCGCCCGATGAGACGCGCGCTCGCAGCCACCGTGGCGACCGTGGGCGCGCTCGGCGTCGTGGGGATCGCGATCGTCGCCGCACTCGCGTGGCCCAAGTCCCTTCGGCCCGCCTCCCACACCGAGCGTGACGGGCCCGCCGACGCCGGCTCGGTTCCGTCCTCCGCCGTCGCGCCGTTCATCGCGTTCGCAAGGCACTTCGAGGGCTTCCGGACCTGGCGCCGCGTCCACGTCGAGGGCGCGATGATGCCCGTCGACGCGCCACCCGGCCCGTCGTTCGTCTACGCGCGCGCTGCGCAGGCGCCGGGGCTTCGCCGCTGGGCCGTCGGCTCGACCTTCGTCAAGACGATCGAATCGGGCCCCCCGGAGCAGTGGACGGTGCACGCGATGGTGAAACGTGGGGTGCCTTACAATCGTTCCGGTGCGCTCGGCTGGGAGTACTTCGAGCTGCGGCTGCCGCCCGGAGACGGAGCTCCGAGCATCGTCTGGCGCGGCACTGGCCCGCCCAGCGGGCACGGCTACGCCGCGCGCGGCCGGGACGCCGGGCCCGAGACGATCCCGCTCGTCTGCAACGATTGTCACGCCGCGGGCTGGATGAACGACGGCGTTCTGACCCCCGCGTTCGCGCTCGGTCCGCCGTAGCTCGGTCCTCGACCCGGACTCGGGATCGGGCTCGGGCTCAGGCTCGGACTCGGCCTCGACCTCCAACTAGCGCGCGACCTCGACGACGGAGAGTCGCTCCGCTGCGCGCAACGCGGGTCGCCACGCACACAGCTCGGCGCGTACGCGCTGCGCCCCCGCGCGAACGAGCAGGTGCGTGCGCGTGGGCTCGAGGTCGGGCTCGTCCGGATCGTGCGCCCAGGTGCCGGTGTTGAACAGGGTTACGCCCTCGCCCACGCGGTCGGCGAGCGGTCGGTGGGTGTGCCCCATCGCGACGATCGGAGTGCGCACGAGCCCTGCGATCCGCGTGGCGGCCCGTCGCATCCGGCCGGGCACGTCGCGCTCCTCGGCGAACTTGCGCCCGGACACGAGGACGCTCGCCGCCGCGACGGCCCCGACCGCGCCGATGGCCGGCGCCGCGACCGCGGCCGGCAACATCGTCGCCATCGCAGCCCCCGCGACGCCCGCGCCCGCACCCAGAAGCACCCGGTCGACCAGCACGTGGCGCAGCAGCGACGTCGGGCTGCGGTCAGCCGGTGGCGCCCACAGCGAACCGAGCGCGCGAAGCACGCCGGGAGCGATCCGGTGCCGGGCCGCCAGCCGGAGCATCCGGCGCTCGTGCGCCGCGGCGAGCCGATGCGAGGCATCGCGCATCGCTCCACGCAGCGCCTCGACGACGACGCCCAGCAGGCGCGCGGCCGCGCTCGCGGCGCGACCCGGCCCCATGCGCCAGGTCAGTCGCAGAAAGTCGAGCATCCCGCGCTCGTCGTGACCGCTCGCGCTCAGACGCGGGATCGGTCGGACCACGCGCCGCAGCAGCAGGTCCGACAGCGACCAGCGGATGCGACGGGGCCGATGCGGATCGACCGGGAGCAGGGGCCAGGGCTGTCGACAGGTCGCGTCGTACAGATGCCCGTGCTCGACCCACAGCACGTCCTCGAAGCGCGCGAACCAGGGCTCGAAGCGCACCGCCGCCGCGACGCGCGCACGGTGCTCGCGCCCATTGCCCAGCGGCGCGGCCAGCGCGTCGATCAAGGCGCGTCGCGCCGCCGACCAGAACAGCTCAACGTCGTGGTTGCCGTGGACGACGACGATCCGGTGCCCCGCGTCCACCAGCCGCGCGAGTCGCTCGAAAAGCGGTCGGTGCCGACTCGCGATGGCCCGCACCTTCGTGGCGGCGTGCTCGGGCCTCGAGCCGAGACCGTGTTCGCGCTCCTCGGGCTCCAGGGCCTCCCAGTCCGGCGCATCGGGCGCCGGGGCAATGGACATGCCGACGAGGTCGAAGGCGTCACCCGCGAGCACGAGGGTCCAAGGCCGACGACGGTCCGCCTCCCCCGCGTACGCCTCGAGCATGGAGCCCAGCTCCGCGTCGATCGGAGCCGGCCGCTCCAGGGCGGGCGCGGTCCACGGCCGTGCGTGCTGCACGAGGTCGCCGCCGAGGTGCAGGTCGGAGATGACGAGGTAGTCGAAATCGGGGTGGGGCACGTCGGAGGGTGTCCCTCCCCTACTTCACGATCAGATGGACCGGCGGTGCCCGATTGGCAAATGGATTGCGAACCGCGTCTTGCCGAGCTCGTCAGGTGCAGCCGGAGCCCGAGTCCGAATTTGAGCCCGAGCCCGAGCCCGAGTCCGATGCGGAACCCGAGTCCGAGACCAAATCCGCGACGGCGTCCGCGTCATCAGCCCGCGTCCAGGTGCGACGCGGGTTGCGAGGGCATCCGGACCATGCTCGCCTTTCCACCACCATGAGTGAGCGGGACGGGCACGGCGTTCGACGGCTGCGCGTTGAGGAGCTTGCGCGGTGGCGACGCGAGGGGCGGCGTCACTGGCTCGTGGACGTGCGACCTCGCTCCGAACGTGCGCTCGCCTCGATCGAAGGCGCGGTCGGCTTGGACGAGCTGCCCGGTGGACTGGACGCACTGGACCGCGACGCGACGCTCGTCTTCCTGTGCCACCACGGCATCCGGTCCATGCTCGCGGCACGACGGGCCATCGATGCCGGATTCACCGACGTGCACAATCTCGAAGGAGGGATCGACGCCTGGGCGCGCGACGTCGACCCCGACATCCCGCGTTACTGAGGGCGACGAGGAGCCCTTCGAGCCCGAGCCCGAGCCCGAGCCCGAGGCCGAGGCCAAGCCCAAACTCGAGCCCGAGCCGCGGCGGCGGCACTACGGAGCGGACCGCCGCGGATGGCACGCACCGATGCACGCCCGGCCCTTGCGCGGGGCCCGTCCGGGTGCCGATACTGGCGCTTCGTGCGCATCTCGCACGCCGGGATCGTCGCGCTAGGCGCCATCGCCGCCATCGGCTGGCCGGTATCCGGCCGGGCACAGGGTCCTCGCGCGACCGGAGAGGTCGCGCAGCAGGGCCCCACCGCGACGGTCGATTCCACCTCCATCGGACGCACGAACCGGGGCCGCCTCGAAGGCGGCGTGCTGCTCCCGCCGTCCGCGTCGCTGCGGTGGCGCAACGAAGTCGCTACGACGCGCTGGGGCACCCGCGAACTGGTCGCCCTGGTCGAAGACGCTGCCGAGCACGTCTCCCGCACGCTGCCCGGAGCCCAGCTCGTCGTCGGCGACTTGTCGCGCCAGGGCGGTGGCCGCTTTCGTCCCCACCGCAGCCATCGCAATGGACGCGACGTGGACATCGCCTTCTACATGCTCGACGCGCAGGGCCGCCCCGCCTACGCGCCCCGCTTCGTGCGGTTCCGCGGAGACGGTTCCGAGCGGGGCGGAACGCGGCGTTTCGACGACGCTCGAAACTGGGAGCTTGTGGCGCGACTGCTGACGAGCCCCGCCGCCCACGTCCAGTGGATCTTCG
Source organism: Myxococcota bacterium (assembly GCA_025054695.1). GTDB lineage: Bacteria > Myxococcota_A > Polyangia > Polyangiales > JANWZI01 > JANWZI01. The sequence continues at coordinate 13,343 of JANWZI010000059.1, forward strand.
TGAGTCGTCCCCTCGAGGAGCGCTTGCTCGCCGAGGGGCGCCGGCGAGGATCGAGCTCCGAGCTGCTCGCGCGGGCGGCCGCCGTACTCGACCAGCCGAGTCGGGGTGGCCGTCACGACGATCATTTTCACGTGCGGATCTACTGCGCGGCCGACGATCGACCCCGCTGCATCGACGAGCCGCCGTTTCACCCGTGGGTGGCCGCCGGGCCGACGCCGCCCGCTTCGAGGTCCGCGGTCGCGCGGTCGCGCCCCGCCCGCCGTCCCAGGCGCGACAGAGCCACGTAGACGAGCAGCGCGGCGAGCACCGAGCCCAGGTACGGCGCGTCGAGGGGTACCAGATACTGGAAGGCCAACCATCCCGCCGCGCCCGCGACCAGGGCGCCGATCGCGCTCGGCGCATGGCCGAGACGGCTGAACAGCCCGAACAACGTGATGACGAGCACACCCGCGCTGCCGAACGCGGAGGCCTGCTCGACCAGATCCGCGATGGATTCGGACCCCATCGCGAGCCCCCAGGCCACGACGCCGAGCCCGAGCACGACGCGCCGCGCGAGCCGCAACCGGAAGGCGTCGTCGCGCGGCCCGAAGAGGGCGGGGCCGACGTTGTGGGCGAGCAGCGAGCCGGCCACGAGCAGGGAGCTGTCGACCGTCGAGAGAATCGCGGCGACCAGCGCCCCGACGAACAGGGCGTAGGCGATCGTGGGCAGATGGTGTCGCGCCAGGTCCGCGACGACCGTCTCGGACGACTCGGCCACCAGGCCTGCCCGCGCCGCGAGTACGCCCAGCAGCAACGGAACGACGCCGATGCCGACGTACAGCAGCCCGCCGCTCACCGTGGCGTTGCGCGCCACCTTCGCCGAACGCGCCGACAAGACGCGCGCCACCAGCTCCTGCGCGACGAGCGAACCGAGGATGGGAATGGCCCACCCGTCGAGCGTCGCGAGCAGGCTCTCGGCCTCGTGGGCGTGGCCGACGGACGCCGGTGCCGCTCGCGCATCCGATGCTTCGACCGACGAAGGCTCGGTGGAGAGCACCAGTCCGAGCAGGACGAACAGCCCGACGATGATGAGCACGCCTTGCAACAGGTCGTGCCAGGCGTCGGCCAGCATGCCTCCGACGGTCGTGTACAAGACGACCGCGATGGCCGCCGCGGTCATCGCCGCGGGCAGCGTCAGCTCGGAGGCGCTGGCGAGCACGCCTCCGAACGCACGGATCTGCGCCGCGGCCCACAGGGTGGAGCCGGGAACGAGCAACAGCGCAGCGAACCGCTCGACCCCCACGCCGAATCGATCCCGGTACGCGTCGGCCAGCGTCACGATGCCGCGTCGCCACAGCGGCGCGGCGAGTAGCAGCCCCATCAGCGCGACCGCCAGGCCGTAGCCGAACGGCTCGGCCGCCGGCACCAGGCGGCCGGCCTCGTACGAAGCCGCCGCCGCGCTGACGCACGTCTCGGCACCGAACCACGTCGCGAACGTGCTCATCGCGACCATCACCGGTCCGAGCCGGCGGCCGGCGACGAGATAATCGGCCTCCGTGCGGATCCGCCGCGAGACGACAAAGCCGATGACGATTTGGACCGCGACGTAGGCCGCGATGGCCAGCAGCTCGACGGTCACGGGCCGTCCACCGTGTCCGCCTTCACTCCGCGGCCGCCGGCTCCGGCTTGGCCTCTCCGGTCGGCTCGCTGCTCTCGATGCGCATGCCGTAGAACGAGCGCCAGACGAACACGGCGCTCACGACGAACAGCAGCGCCGCGATGGCGATCCGCAGCCCCGGCCGCCCGTGGCCGAGCTGCTCGGCGAGCTCGACGGCGAGCAACCCGAAGAGCGTCGTGAACTTGATGACGGGGTTCATCGCCACCGAGGAGGTGTCCTTGAACGGATCGCCCACCGTGTCGCCCACGACGGTCGCGGCGTGCAGATCCGTCCCCTTCGCCTTCAGCTCCGTCTCGACGATCTTCTTGGCGTTGTCCCACGCACCTCCCGAGTTGGCGAGGAACAGGGCCTGGAACAGGCCGAAGAGCGCGATCGCGACCAGGTATCCGATGAAGAAGTAGCTGTCGAAGAAGGCGAAGGCGAGCGTGCCGAAGAACACCGTCAGGAAGATGTTGAACATCCCCTTCTGCGCGTAGACGGTGCAGATCTCGACGACCTTCTTGCTGTCGGCGACCGAGGCCTTCTGCACGCCCTCGAGGCGGATGTTGCGCTTGATAAATTCGACGGCGCGGTAGGCCCCCGTCGTCACCGCCTGCGTGCTCGCCCCGGTGAACCAGTAGATCATGGCGCCGCCCGCGACGAGCCCCAGCAGGAACGGGGGATGCAGCAACGAGAGGTTGACGAGCTTGTCGGGCGCGAGCCCCGTGAGCACGACGATGATGGAGAAGATCATCGTCGTGGCGCCCGTGACGGCCGTGCCGATGAGCACCGGCTTCGCGGTCGCCTTGAAGGTGTTGCCGGCCCCGTCGTTCTCCTCGAGCAGCGCCTTGGCGACCTCGAAGTCGGGCTCGAACCCGCCGATCTTCTTGACGTCCTCGCGCACGTTCGGCACCTGCTCGATGAGCGAGAGCTCGTAGACCGACTGCGCGTTGTCGGTGACTGGCCCGTACGAGTCGACGGCGATGGTGACCGGCCCCATGCCCAGGAACCCGAACGCGACCAGACCGAACGCGAAGACGGCCGACACGTCGAATCCGTGCAGCGTCATGATGGCGCCAACGGCCGCCGGCGTGCCCGCGTCCAGCCGCGTCACCCACCACGCGGTGCCCATCAGCGCGAGCAGGACGATGCCCATCCAGTACGCGCTGTAGTTGCCGGCGGTCATTCCCGACAGGATGTTGAGCGAGGAGCCACCCTCCTTGCTCGAGGTGACCACCTCGCGCACGTGACGCGAGCCGGTGGACGTGAACACCTTGATGAGCTCGGGGATGACCGCGCCGGCGAGCGTGCCGCACGAGATGATGATGGAGAACTTCCACCAGTAGGTGCCGTCGCCCAGATCCGGGATGAGCAGGTAGCTGACGAGGAACGTGACGACAATGGAGACGGCGGAGGTCAGCCAGACGAGGAAGGTGAGCGGCGACTCGAAGTTCATCGAGCGCGCCTCGCCGTAACGCGCGCGCGCGATGGCCTCGTTGATGAGGTAGCTGAGCGCCGAGGCCACGATCATCGAGACGCGGATCGCGAAGATCCACACGAGCAGCTCGACCTGCAGCTCGCCCGTCACGGCGAGCAGGATGAAGGAGATGAGCGCGACGCCCGTTACGCCGTACGTCTCGAAGCCGTCCGCCGACGGTCCGACCGAGTCGCCCGCGTTGTCGCCCGTGCAGTCGGCGATGACCCCCGGGTTGCGCGCGTCGTCTTCCTTGATGCGGAAGACGATCTTCATCAGGTCGGAGCCGATGTCGGCGATCTTCGTGAAGATCCCACCCGCGATGCGCAGCGCGCTGGCCCCCAGCGACTCGCCGATGGCGAAACCGATGAAGCACGGACCGGCGTAGTCCGCCGGCATGAAGACCAAGATCACGAGCATCAGCAGCAGCTCGATCGAGATGAGCAGCATGCCGATGCTCATGCCGGCCTTGAGCGGAATCGCGTAGACGGGAAGCGCCTTGCCGCCGAGGGCCGCGAACGAGGTGCGCGAGTTGGCGAACGTGTTGACGCGGATGCCGAACCACGCGACGCCGTAGCTGCCCGCGATGCCGATGAGCGAGAAGAGCAGGATGGTGGCGATCTTGGCGGGTCCGAGCGGCTCGCCCTGCGCGTCGCGCGCGAAGAAGCCGAAGTAGGCGAGCATGATGACGCCGATGAAGACCTGGAGGATGAGGATGAACTTGCCCTGCGTCAGCAGGTACGTCTTGCAGGTCTCGTAGATGAGGTCCGAGATCTCCCGCATCGCGGGGTGGACCGGCAGCCGGCGCAGTTGCTGGAAGACCACCCAGCCGAACAGCAGGCCGAGCACGCAGACGCCGAGCCCGCCGAGCAGCAGCGTCTCTCCGTCGACGGCGCCGCCGAAGAACAGACTCGAGGACAGATCGGGCAGCACCAACGCCGCCTCGCCGTGGCCACGGTGCTCGGGCTGCGCGAGCGCCGAAGCGGGGGCCACGCCCAGGGCGGCCAGCACCGCGTGCAGGAAGGTTCGGATGCAGTTGCGCGTCATGTACGGGCTCCGGGAGCCGCGGGCGACGGCATGGCTGCGTGCCTCGCGGGCAACGTGTCGGACGCGACGACGTCGAGGGGTTGGCCGCACCCCACGGTCGGGTGCGCTTCAGCGCCGCTCGGCTCGACCTCGCGGCACGCGTGCGTCGCCTGCCGAGAGGCGCGCGCCCTCTAGCACGCCCCCTGCGGGCAGTCCAGACCCGCCCGCTCCCCGCGGTCTGCGCGTGGGACAACCCGACGGCGACGATTCCCCGCACGCCGCCCCTCTGCTACGGTCGCCGCCCGGCCCATGGTCACGCTTCGAACCTACGTGTTCGTCGACGCGCTGCAGCCGCAGCTCGCCTCGTTCATGGGCAAGACCGCGCGCGGATTTTTGCCGATTCCCGGTCAGGCCTCGCTGTGGGTCGAGTGCGCGCCCGGCATGGCCATCCACCGTGTCACCGATACCGCGCTCAAGGCCACCTCGGTCACGCCGGCCGTGCAGGTCGTCGAGCGCGCCTACGGACTGCTCGAAGTCCACCACGACGACAAGGGGCAGGTGCTCCAGGCGGGACGCGCGATCCTGGCGGGTCTCGGCGTGCGCGAGGAGGAGCGGATCGCCCCCAACGTCGTCACGCACCAGATCATCCGCGGCATCGAGCCGTACCAGGCGCAGATCGTGAACCGCAACAGCTCCGGGATGATGCTCCTGCCCGGTGAATCGCTGTTCATCATGGAGACCGACCCGGCCGGCTACGTCGTGTTCGCGGCCAACGAGGCCGAGAAGGCCGCCCGCGTCCACCTCGTGCACATCCAGCCCTACGGGGCCTTCGGCCGGCTGTACATGTCGGGCCCCGAGGCGGAGATCGATGCGGCGGCCGCGGCGGCGCGGGCGGCGGTCGAGTCCATCACGGGCCGGAAGGTGGGCGTGCAGCTCGATCGCTGAAACCGGTGCTGACAGGCTGGCGCGCGCGTCTGGCGTGGTGCGACGCGCGCTCGAGGAGAGAAGACGATGGCAGACGCGCTCGGAATGATCGAAACGAAGGGATTCGTCGCGATGGTCGAGGCGGCCGACGCGATGGTCAAGGCCGCCCGGGTGGAACTGGTGGGCTACGAGAAGACCGGCGGCGGGTACGTGACGGCGATCGTTCGGGGAGACGTCGCGGCGGTCAAAGCCGCGACGGAGGCCGGCGCGCGCGCCGCCGAACGGGTGGGCGAGCTGGTCAGCGTGCACGTCATCCCGCGGCCGCACGCGAACCTCGACGAACGGCTGCCGCTGGGCCGCACGCCGGGCGCGGCGACGGGCGGCGGCAAGGGCGCCTGAACGGGCCGTGCTGCTCGCCCGCGTCATCGGCACGGTGGTCGCCTCGCGCAAGGAGGCCGAGCTCGAGGGCCTCAAGCTGTTGCTGCTGCGCGGATGCGATCTCGACGGTCAGCCGTCCGGGGCGCCGCTCGTGGCCGCCGACGCCGTGGGCGCCGGCGTCGGCGAGGTCGTCCTGTACGCCACGGGCTCGAGCGCACGGCAGACGAAGGTCACCAAGGACCGCCCCGTCGACGCCGTCGTGATGGCCATCGTCGACCTCGTCGAGGCCGACGGTCGGCCGCGCTACGAGAAGGCACGCGGGCCGTGACGTCGTCCGGCCGCCCCGGAGGACTCGACGAGGCGAGCGTCGAGGCGCTGGTCGAGGCCATCGTCGGTCGCGTCCGCGCCCGCCTCGGCGTCAACCGCACCGAAGTGCCGCGTGTCGAGCCCGTCCCGGCCTCGCCAGCCGCACCCGTCGCCGCGACGCACCCGGCCGCGCCCTTCGTCGCCCCGAAGCCTGCGCCCGCGCCCCCCGCGGCCCCCGCAGTCATCGCGCGCGAGCCCGAGCCCGGCATCCACGACGACCTGGAGCAGGCCGTCGCCGCGGCGCGCGAGGCCTTCGAGCGCATGCGCCGCACGCCGCTCGCCGTCCGCCACGAGATCGTGGCCGCGATGCGGCGCGTCGCCCTCGAGCACCTCGACGAGATGGCCGAGCGGGCGGTCGCCGAGACGGGCCTGGGGCGCGTGGCCGACAAGCGCATCAAGAACCACGTCGCCATCACGAAGACGCCCGGGCCCGAGTTCCTCGAGCCCATCGCGCGCAGCGGCGACGACGGCCTCGTCCTCGTCGAGCGCGCCCCGTACGGCGTCATCTGTTCGGTGACGCCCTGCACCAATCCGACCGAGACGATCATCAACAACGCCATCGGCATGGTGTCCGGCGGCAACTCCGTGCTCTTTAACGTCCATCCGCTCGCCCGCCGCACGAGCGCCTGGTACATCGCGCTGCTCAATCGCGCGATCGCGTCGGCCGGCGGCCCCCCTGCCCTGCTCCACACGCTGCGCGAGCCCAGCATCGAGACGGCCCAGGCCGCGATGCGCCACCCCGGCGTCCGCCTCGTCGTCGTCACCGGCGGCGGGGCGGTGGTGCAGGAGGCGATGCGCTCGGGCAAACGCGCGATCTGCGCAGGCCCGGGCAATCCGCCCTGCGTCGTGGACGAGACGGCCCACGTCGAGGTGGCCGCGCGCGGCATCGTCGCGGGCGTCTCGTTCGACAACAACGTCATCTGCACCGACGAAAAGGCGGTCGTCGTGGTCGAGGACGTCGCCGACCGGCTCCTGCGCGAGCTGGAGCGGCACGGTGCGCGGCGGCTCACGGCCCACGAGGTTCGGCGCGCCGAGCGCACGTTCCTCGACGCCCAGGGGCACATCAACCGGGAGTTCGTCGGCAAGGACGCTCGCGTGCTGCTCGCGGCCCTGGGGACCCACACGAGCGACGACATCCGCATGCTGTTCGCCGAGCTGCCCGAGGAGCACCCGATCGTCCAGGTCGAGATGCTCATGCCCATCGTCGGCGTGGTCCGCAAGCCCGACGTCGGCGAGGCCATCGAGGCGGCCTGCCGCATCGAGCACGGGTACGGCCACACCGCGGTGATGTACTCGACGAACATCGAGGCGCTCTCGCACATGGCGCGGCGGATCGACACGAGCATCTTCGTCAAGAACGCACCGAGCTTCGCGGGCATCGGGGCGGGCGGCGAGGGGTACACGAGCTGGACGATCGCCTCGCCCACCGGCGAGGGCCTGACCACGTGCCGGACGTTCACCCGCGAGCGACGATGCACGCTCAAGGATCACTTCCGGATCGTTTGAGCACCGCCGTGTCGATCCCTCACGAACGGGAGCCGGCCCTCGGGGTGCTCGAGGTCGCCTCGATCACCCGCGGCATGCACGCGGTCGACGCAATGCTCAAGCGCGCTGCCTCGCGCGTCGTGCTCGCCCGGCCCGTGACCCCGGGCAAGTTCGTGATCGTCCTGCGCGGCGGCGAGCAGGAAGTGGCCGAGTCGCTCGCCGCCGGGCGCGAACGGGCCGACGCCGACGAGGTGGACAGCCTGCTGTTGCCGGGCGTGCATCCCGCGCTGCCCCCTGCGCTGGATGGCTTGCCCTTGCCCCGAACGTTGGAGCGGTCCGTCGGCCTGCTCGAGATGACGACCGTCGCGGCGACCCTGCACGCCGCCGACGCCGCGCTCAAGGCCGCCGACGTCGCGCTGGTCGGCCTCGGCCTCGCCCGCGGCATCGGCGGCAAGGGCTGGCTCGCGCTCGAGGGCACCCAGGATGCCGTCGAGGCCGCGCTCGAGGCGGGCGACGACGCCGTCGCTCCCGAGCGGCGGGCCGGTCGCGAGCTCATCGCGCGGCCACACCCCGAGCTGGTCCACGCACTCTTCGGGCAGTGAGCTTGCCGTCGCAGCGGACTCGGCCTCGTCGCGCGGCCGTCGCGTTCGTGCTCGTGACCGTCGCGCTCGACATCCTCGCGCTGGGCGTGATCATCCCCGTTCTGCCCAACCTCGTGCTGTCGATGGTCGACGGGCGCACCGACCAGGCCGCCAGTGCGGTGGGCCTGTTCAGCACGGCCTGGGCCGCCGCACAACTGCTGGCGGGCCCCCTGCTGGGAATGCTCTCCGACCGCTTCGGGCGACGACCGATCTTGCTGCTTGGCAACGCGGCGCTCGGCCTCAACTACGTGCTCATGGCGCTCGCGCCGACGCTCGGGTGGCTGCTCGCGGCGCGCGTGATCGCCGGCATGGCGGGCGCCACGATCCCCACGGCCACCGCATACATCGCCGACGTGACTGCTCCCGAGCGACGCGCGCGCGCCTTCGGCGGGATCGGGGCGGCGTTCGGCATCGGGTTCGTGCTCGGCCCCGCCATCGGCGGCATGCTCGGTGGCATCGACCTGCGCGCACCGTTCTGGCTCTCGGCCGTGCTGTGCCTGGCCAACGCGCTCTGGGGCCTGTTCGTCCTGCCCGAGTCGCTGCCCGCGGAGCGCCGCGCGCCGTTGCGATGGAGCCGCGCCAATCCGGTCGGCTCGCTTCGCATGCTGCGCGAACGGCGCGGACTGGGTGCGCTCGCGACGGTCGCGTTCCTCGGTTACCTCGCCCACGAGGTCTACCCGGCCGTCTTCGTGCTGTACGCGGGTCACCGGTACGGCTGGGACGAGACGACGGTGGGGCTCGTGCTCGCGGCGGTCGGCGTGCTGGGAGCGATCGTCCAGGGAGGGCTCGTCGGTCCCATCGTCGCGCGCCTGGGCGAGCGCCGGACGCTGCTCACGGGGCTCGTGGCCGGAGCCATCGGCTTCGCGATCTACGGATCGGCCTCGACAGGCACGGTGTTCCTCGTCGGTCTGCCCGTCATGGCTCTGTGGGGACTGTCCGGGGTGTCGGCGCAGTCCTTGATGAGCCGCCGCGTCGGCCTCGCCGAACAGGGGCAACTGCAGGGCATGCTCCACGGTCTGCGCGGTCTGACCGGCCTGCTGGGACCGGGATTGTTCTCGCAAAGCTTCCGACTCGGGATTGCGCCGGGCACGCCCGTCGCGTTGCCCGGCTTGCCCTTCCTGCTTGCATCGAGCCTGCTGCTGACCGCGCTGCTCGTGGCTGCCTCCGCCAGGACGACGGCAACCGATCCGGCGAAATGATCCCACGGGCTGCATGACCGTTTCGAGAGGTAGGCACCGAGGCCGAGGCAGAGTCCGAGTCCGAGTCCGAGTCTGAGCCCGAGGCCGAGACGGAGCCCGAGCCCGAGTCCGAGTCCGAGCCCGAGTCCGAGTCTGAGCCCGAGCCCGAGACGGAGCCCGAGCCCGAGGCCGAGACCGAAACAGACTCCGAGTCCGACTCGAGGCCCGAGACCGTGTCCTAGCCTGAGCCCGAGTCCGGGCCCGAGACGGAGCCCGAGTCCGAGCCCGAGAGCGAGCCGGAGTCCGAGGCTGACGTCGTCAACGCGCCGACTCGGCGCTCTCTCCGGAAGCGCGTCGGGCGCGAATGGCCATGCGCTGCAAGGCCATGCGCGCCTCGGCATCGCGCCCTTCGGCAGTGTACAGAGCCGCAAGCCTTCGATAGCCATCGAAATCGGGCTCGGGCGCCGCCTCGAGAGCGCGCGACAGGCGCGAGGCGCGATCGTGACCCGGCGGGTGCCAGTGCCGGGTGACGAATGCGACAGCGTCGCGGCACGCCCGATCGCAGTCCGCCGGCAGGGCCTGGACGGCGAGCGCGGCGGTGCTCACCCCCAGCGCCCCGACGGCCACCCGGACGTGAGCCGCGATCGACGGACGGCGACGCCAGCCGATCCAGAGCACGAGGGCGACAAGGCCTGCGAACAGGGGGAGCATCGCCGCCGTTCCCGTCACCCCGAACGGATGCAGCACCGTCCACGGCGCGTAGTCGTGCGCGACGAGAATCGGAATCAAGTCACGCAGCGGACGCGCGATTTCCGGCGGAACGTGCGGGTAATAGACGCTCGGCAGCGCCGAAGCGATCAGACCCGCGAGCAGACCTCCGAGCGCGATCGCATGCCCCAGCCAGCGCCACCGACGGCACATCGCGTCCAGGGCACCGAGCGCGAGCCATGCCGCGAACGGGAGAACGGGCACGAGGTAGCGCGGCCCCACGGTCCAGCCGCCGCGCCAGTGAGTCATCGAGCCGATGGCGAGCACCGTCAGCAGCACGCACGCGGCGGCCACCATGGCCTCGAGCCTGCGTCCGCGCCGGCGCATCCAGAGCACGAAACCCGGGGCGGCGAGCACGAGCAGCGGGCTCGTCGGCACGAGCCCGTAGCCGGGATCGAGCAGCAGCCCGAACAGCGCCTCGCCGCGCAACGCCGTGGCCCCGTACAGCCCTTCGTGATGGATCGCGCGGAACGCGTCGGTCTCGACGAACCGGTGCCCCGGTGTGAGCGGATCGCCGAACGCGACCCACTGGAAGTGCATCACGGCCGCAGTCGGAATCGCACCGCCCAATGCGAACGGAAGCAATCGATGCCAGGGGCGGATCGAGCCGAGCGCCTGCACACAGAGCAACACCGAAACCAGCAGTCCCGGGTACTCGAAGGCCGTGACCCCGGCAGCGCACAGGCCTGCGGCGAACGCCCTCCACCGCGACGCATGGCCGAGCGCGCGCGCCCGCGCGAGTAGGTGAAATGCCGTGAACCCGGCCGCACCCGCGGTCGCGTGCGACACGAAGAGCAACGAGTAGCCATACATCGCGCTGCCCGACAGCACGCCGAACGCCACCGCGTCGCGTGCGACCGGATCGGTGGCGTCTCGTCCCAAACTGCGGACGAGGAGCAGGCCGAACAAGACCATCGGAACCATGGAGGCGGCCAGGCGACACGCCCAAAGCGCCACCTCGCGATCGATCGGTACATCGCGCAGCCGGCACCATCCGTAGTACAGCGCATAGGCAGGCACGCCGAGCAGACTCGTTCCGGGCGCCTTGACGCTGAAGACGTGACCGTGGTGAATGGCCGCGTCGTTGACCCAGCCCCAGCGCGCGCGCATCGAGTCGATGGCGTAACGTCCCTCCTCGACGATGGCCGCCGTCATGTACAGCCGCACGTTCTCGTTGGGGTTGTTGATCGCGGGGAAGTAGGGCCGAGCCCAGCCCAGCGCGAAGAGCAGGATGGCGGCCGTGGCGAGCCGTCGTCGGCTTCCCGGTTCCACTGCGGACACCGCGCGGCAGCCTAGCGCCGAACCGTGGCGTGGGCGTTCGCCGTCCCCGTGCCGCCCGTCGGGGGAGTGCTCCGACCCGGGTGCGGTTTCATCGGGCGCGACTCCGGGTTACGGTGCGCGCACCGCCGGGGCGGCTAGCGGACGGACATGGGCCGATCGACGCAAGGAACGGACCTCGAGCGCCGTGGCGGCGCATCGCTCCGGTCCAATCCTCGACCGGTCGTCGCGCTCAGCGGCGGCGACTCGGAGCTGGGCGCCGCCGTGGTTCAGTCGCTCGAGCGCGACGGCGCGGCCGCGGCGATCGTGACGCTCGGGATCCGTCCCTGCCGCCTGGCCGGCCCCCGGACGCGTCACTACCACGTCGAGCTCGAGTTGCCCGGCGCCACGGCCCGCATCGCGGAGATCCTGGAGGCCGAACGCGTCGATGCCGTGCTCCACCTCGCTCCGATGCAGGCCCCGACGCGCCAGCCCGAGTGGGCCCACGAGGCCGAAACCGTCGGAACGATGCATCTGCTCGGCGCGCTGCGCCTGCGCCCACCGCGCCGACTGCTCGTGGCCAGCACGACGCTCGTCTACGGCCCACGGCCCGACAACCCGGGTCTGCTCACCGAGGGGCATCCGCTGCGCGGCCTGGAACACTCGCGCTTCCTGCGCGACAAGCTCGACATCGAGCGACAGACGGCCGCCTTCGCCGAGCAGACGCCCTCGACCTGCACCACGGTGCTCCGGATGGCGAGCATCCTGGGGCCGCGCGTCATCGATGGCTGGGCGAGCCGCTGGTTGCGCGCGAGCTGGGTGCCCACCGTGCTCGGCTTCGATCCGCCGCTGCAACTGGTGCACGAGCGGGACGCGGTGCGCGCCATCCGTCTCGCGCTGGAGCACGACGTATCCGGACCGATCAACATCGTCGGCTCGGGTCTGGTTCGCGTCTCCACCGCGGCGACGCTCGCCGGACGACGCACCGTTCCGCTTCCCGCCGCCCTGGCGGGTGCGCTCCTCCAGGCCGTCTGGTCGGTCGGCGCCGCCGATACGCCGCCCGAGCTGGCCTCGATCCTCCGTTGGGGTTGTGTCGCCGACGGAGAGCTCGCGCGACGGCAGCTGGGCTTCACCGCCTCCCACGGCATCCGCCAGGCGCTCCTCGAGCTCGGCGGAGAGCTGAGGCTGCGTGCGGCGCGTCTGTTGCCCCCGGAGCCGCGTTAAACGGAGATCGCCATGGCGAAATCGCAGCGCAGACGCACCGACGCTCCCAAGCCCCCACGGCGTACGTCCACGCGGCCCACACGCGCCACTGCGGACAAGGCCGCCGGGAGCGAGGGCGCGGAGGGATCTCGTGTCGTGGCCTCCGGCGAGGCCCGCGCGCACAAGGCCCCGACGCGTCGGGGCACCGGGACGCCGCGTCCGGCGGCCGATGCCAGTCCGGCCGGCGACGAGCAAGGGACCACAGCGCCGGAGCGCAGCCCGACCGCCGACTGGAACCGCACCAAGCCTCCGCAATCACCCCGAGAAGCGGCCCCTCCGTCTGAGCCCTTGTCGCTCTCCACCCCTCCGCGCACCGCCGTACCGGGCGTGATCGTCGAGGCGGACGAGACGCGCTACGCCGTCGACGGCGACGCCCCGCCCCCCGAATGGCAGGACGCCGCAGCCCACGACGCGCCGCTCGAATCACGGGGCACACGCGATCCGATTCCCGAGCTCGGTGCCGACCACTACTTCCGCCAGTGGGCGGAGCCGGCCCCGGAGCCCGCGGTCGACGACGACGACCTCGGTCTGGACGCCGCGTTCGAGGCACGTGCGCGGCCCGTTCTCTCGTGGCTGTTCCGGCGCTGGCTGCGAGGCCGCGTCGAGGGTGTCGAGCACGTTCCGACGGAGGGTCGCGCGCTTCTGGTCTGCAATCATTCGGGCGCCCTTCCGTGGGACGGACCGATGCTCAAGACGGCCCTGGACCTCGAACATCCGCGCGGAGGGCTGCGCTGGCTCGTCGAAGACGCCGTCTTCCACGCGCCGTTCGTCGGACCGGCGCTCGGCCGCCTCGGGGCAGCCCGGGCCTGCCCCGAGAACGCCGAGCGACTGCTCGGACGGAACTGCCTGGTCGCGGTCTTCCCCGAGGGACTGCTCGGGATGGGAAAACCCTTCGAGCGCCGCTACCAGCTGCAGCGCTTCGGGCGAGGCGGCTACGTCAAGCTCGCGTTGCGTACGGGGTCCCCGATTATCCCGACGGCCATCGTGGGCGCCGAGGAATCGAGCCCACTGCTCGGACGTGCCGACTGGCTGGGAGCCCTCATCGGACTTTCTTACGTTCCGCTGACGCCGACGTTTCCGTGGCTGGGGCCGCTCGGGCTGCTGCCCTTGCCCGTCCGATGGCACATCGCGTTCGGAGCGCCCGTCGATCTGTCTGCGCACGGTCCATCGGCCGCCGAGGATGCAGTGCTCGTCGCTCGACTCAACGACGAGATCCGCGCCCGTGTGCAGCAACTGCTGGACCACACGCGTCGGGCCATCGGCACCGCAACGCGCTGACGGCGAGGACGACGCGTCGATCGTCCCTGGAGAAGCAGTGAGTTTCGAGCCGACGCCCGAGTCCGAGCCCGAGTCCGAATCCGAGGCCGAGTCCAAGTCCCAGCCCGAGCCCGAGACCGAGCCCGAGTCCGAGACCGAGACCGAGACCGAGACCGAGTCCGAGCCCGAGTCCGAGCCCGAGGGACCGTGTTAGCCTTCATGCAATGGCCCGCTCCGCGCGCCGCGCGACGCTCGTCGTTCTCGGCGCGCTGAGCCTGCTTGCAGAGGGCTGCGCCCCCGAAACCCGCTCGCTGTGCTGGG
>JANWZI010000005.1 GCA_025054695.1 Myxococcota bacterium
GACTCGGGCTCCGACTCGGGCTCGGGCTCGGCCCCGCACGCGGTCTCGCGCGCTACACGAACCGGTTCACGAGTCACGGCGATGTTCGGGCCTTCGTTGCCGCTCGGGGTATCGCGTGGTAGCGAGCTTCGCTGTGCGCTCGCGCCGTAGTCTGCTGGCGGTTCTCGTAGCGGGGGCGCTCGCCACCCCGGGTGGGTGCAAGCGCGACGCGAACGGAGACGCCTCGACGGGGGCAGCGGCGCCGCTGAGGCACGGCCTGACCCCGGAGCAGGCGGCCGAGACGCTCGCGGTCGTCGGAGATCGCGTGATCACGGTGGGGGAGCTGGCCGAGCGCCTCGCAGAGCAGTCGCCGTATCTGCGGGCGCGGTACAACAGCCCCGAGCGCCGCCGCGAATTCCTCGACAACATGATTCGTTTCGAGCTGCTCGCGCAGGAGGCGCGGCGTCGCGGCTACGACCGGCTTCCCGAGGTCGTCCACGCGCGCAAGCAGATGATGATCCAGCAAATGATGCGTCGGGACTTCGAGGAGCGCATTGCCCTCTCTTCGATCACCGAAGAGGAGATCCGCGCGCACTACGAGGCGAACATCGACGAATTCCATAAGCCGGAGCAGGTGCGCGCGAGTCACATCCTGGTCAAGAATCGGGCCGCCGCCGAGCGCATCCTTCGTCAGTTGCTTGCGCGCCCGCACGACGTCGAGCTGTTCCGGCAGATGGCCGAACGACACAACGAAGACCCGGAGACGCGCGAGCGCCTCGGGGATCTGCGCTTTTTCTCGCGTCCGGCCGAGCGGTCGGAAGGCGAGCCGGAGGTGCCGGCGGCCGTGGCCGAAGCCGCCTTCCAGATTCGCGAGATCGGCGGCTACCACCCCAATCTCGTGCAGTCCGACGCGGGCTTCCACATCGTGAAGCTGACGGGGCGACGCGCCGCGTTGCGGCGTACGCTCGAGGACGCGCGGCGTGCGATCCAGCAGCGGTTGTGGCGCGAGAAGCGCGAGGCGGCCGTCGAGGAGCTCCTCGCGAGGTTGCGCCAGGAGATTCCCGTGGAGGTGTTCCCGGAGCGCCTCGAGGACGTGCGCGTCGAGGTGCCGGAGGGCAACGTGCCGACGGAGTCGATTCCGGGGCTCGGATCGACCGCCACCGCCAGCCCGCCGCCGACGGCCCAGCGCGAGGGAGAACGGTGATCGCGCCCTGGCTCGCGCTCGTCGTGGGTCTCTCGGGGGCGTCGACGGGCTTCGCACAGCGTGGGGGTGCGGATTCGGGCCGTGCGGAGGCTCGCCTCGACGACGAGGGCTGGGAGGTGCTCGAGCGGGTCGTCGCGGTGGTCGACGACGATCCCGTTTTCCTGTCGGAATTGCGTCGCCGCGCCGCGCCGTTCCTCGCTCAAGCCGCGCGCGCGCGTTCGATCGTCGAGCGCGAGGCGGCCATCGACGTCGTCTACCGGCAGGTGCTCGAGCAGCTCATCGACGAGCGGCTCGTGGAACGCGCGGCGGTGCGGATGCAGCTCTCGGTGACCGCCGCGGACGTCGACCGCGCGATCGAGAACGTCCGGCGACAGAGCGAGCTCGACGAGACGCAGTTCTGGCAAGCCATCGCGGCGCAGGGAATGACGCGCGGACAATACCGCGAGCTGATCCGGCGCCAGCTGCTGAGCTTCCGCGTGCTCAACCAGCGCGCGCGCGGCCGGGTCGACGTGGACGAGGCGGCCGTCCGAGCGCGCTACCGGGAGATGGCGCGCCGCGCGCACCGCGGCGTGTGCGTGCAGGCCTACGACGTGTTCTTCGCGTATCCGCCGGGCGCGGACGCGACGACGGTGGCCCGCGTGCGCGCCGAGGCGGCCGAGGCGGCGCGCACCCTGACGCCGCAGACGGTCGCGCAGCACCCGAATGCCGTGGATCTGGGACGCATCTGCGAGGGAGCCGTCCGCGAGGAGCTGGCGACGGCCCTCGCGACGACGCCCGTCGGGGCCGCGAGCGATCCGGTCGCCGTGCCCGAGGGCGTCCACGTGTTGTTCGTGCGCGAGCGGTCGGGCGGCAATTCCGAGATCGGCTCGTACGAGCAGATGCGACCGCAAATCGCGCGCGAGCTGCTCGAGGAGGCCATGCAGCGCATGGAACGGCAGCTTCGCGACGAACTGCGCCGTGGGGCCGTCATCGAGCGGCGGCTCTGACGACAGCGGCCCGCATGGCCCGACGGCGAGCCGGAGCTCGAGCCGTCTCGTGCGAGCGAGCCCCCCGCTCGGTGCGGTCGTAACGCCAATACCGCCTCGTTCCGAGCGATGCGAACCGGTGCGCGGGTCGCAAGTGGACGGCCGGTCGCGCCGGGTCGTCAACCCGCGGCAGGTTCAGGCTCCGCAGCTGAGCTCGATGCGCTCGAGGGGGACAGGTAGATTCGCCCGGCGAGTCCGACAACCCACGCGCTCACGCTGAACGCCTCGCTCGCGCCGGGACTGAACAGCTCCGTGAACTCGAAGAAGCCGACCAGATCCACCGTCGTCGGCCCCGGAAGGCCGTAGCCGGCGAGCAGCCCCACGGGCACGGTGAGCAGTTCGGGGTCCATGTCGATGAGCACAAGGGCGAGCCGCCCGCCGACGAAGAATCCGTCCGGCTTGGGACGCACGACGGCTTCGAGGGGGAGGCGAAGGTTCAGCAGCGTCTCGCTGGCGAAATGCGTCTCGAGGAACAGCCCCGTGTCGAGCGTCGCCGTCGAGCCGAGGTGCGCGAGGACGGGAACACCCGCCGTCAGGACGGTGTGAGACCCCTTCCGCAGTGGGATCGACAGATCGAGCCGCGCGCCGAGCTCGGTGTTGCCCCGAAGAAACCGATATTGCCCGTAGAGGACCGGATTGCCCAGCTCGAAGTCCGGCGACAGGAGCAGCGCGAGAGGCAGGGCACCCACCTCGGCGTCCGGTGTGACGCCGAAACCGGCGCCACCGGTAAGCCACAGGAACTGCTCGGATACGGTCGCGTCGAGCACCGTGACCTCAATGCGGTCCATGAACAGCGCGGCGTCGATGCGGAGCTGTCCCTGATCGAGGGTGAGCGTGCGCCGCACGCGTGGCGCGCGATCCGCTTGTGCGGCGGCACGACCGACATCGAGGACGCACAACCCGATGAGGAGGATGAGGACGCAGAAGGCGCGCAGGGGAATCATGCCGTCATGGTTGTCCAGGTTCGCTCCGTGATGCCAGTTCTTGACGCGCCGACACCTCGAATCGAGCCCAAAGCGCCCGCGCTGGGCTGCCAAAAGAAGGTGACCATCGAGGCCCGCTCGGCCACGGCGGTGGTCACGCGGGGTGACGTGACCGAAGGATATTGCGAATCCGAGTCTGACAGCAGCGGTCGCGCTGCTCGACGTGGCCGAGGCGAGGAGAGTTGCGAGCCCGAGACGGAGTCCGACCCCGACCCCGAGCCCGAGTCCGAGGCCGAGCCTCGATCGACCAGCCCGCCCCCCGCCGTCAGAGCCCGACGTGAGCCTTGATCCGCTCGATTTCCTGCTCGCAGCGGTCGAGCCGCCGCCGCTCGTCGCGGCGATCTTCCAGAAGCGCACGCAGATCGCGAAGCGTCCCGACGAGGTCGACGATTGCCGTAGCCACCCTCGTCTCGGACTCGACGATGCGGCGCAGCAGCTCCTCGCGCGTCTGGTCGAGGCGCGCGTTGGTCTGGTCCAAACGCGCGTTGGTCTGGTCCAGGCGCTCGTTCGTCCGCCGGATCTCGTCGCGGATCTCGCGCAGGATGCGCACGGTCAGGTCCGACGTCGGCACCGCGTTCGAAGGTAGCATGCACGGGGGCGCGTGGCGGTGGGAACGGCGGTTCCAAGGTCACGTTTGAACCGGACCCTGAGGCGGAGCTCGAGTCGGGCTGCAAAACGGATCCCGCACGCGAGCGCGAGCCTGAATTCGGTGCCGAGTCCGAGCCTGAGCCAAAGCCCGCTTCAGAGGCCGAGCCCGAGTCTGACTCGGAGCCCGACGATCTTCGTGCCAGCCGTGCCTCGCGTCGCGAGGGCCGTAGCGCGAACGCGTTCGAAGGGTCACGCGGCCCTCGCCGTGCGTTGCCGCTTTCTGGGGAACCGACCGGCCCGGTCGGTACGATCCACGCGTGCGCCGTCTGAAGGGCCTCGCGCGGGTGCGGCGCTTGCCGCTCGTGCGGACGTCGACCGGACGACCCACGTTGGCGGTGGAGATGGAGCACGCGCTCTTCGATCGCGCGGAGTGGATGTTCGAGGGCGCCCCCTCGCCCGCGGGGTTTTCGGGAAGCGCGCTCATCTCGATCGATTTGACGTTCCTCGGCCGGAGCATTCGGGGGGCCTGGAACGAGCACGCGCGGCTCGTGCTGTTGCACGCGGTCAGCGGCTCGGTGCGCGTGCGACTGCGCGTCATGCGACTGGCGCGGGCCGAGTTGCATCGACGCTGGCCCGGACTCGTCGTCGGGCCCGTCGAGACGTCCGCCCGCTTCGCCCTGCGCGGCGAGCGGCTGTTCATCGACGTCGACGTCGAGGCGCGTCGGGTCGAGGCGCGCGTCGGAGCTCGCTGAGCTCCCCGTCGTGCTATAGGGCGGCGACGATCGTGCGAGGCGGCGACGACAACGTCATCCACGTCACGTTCGGGCGCGGGGGCGGCCGGCGGCGCGTTCCGGCCGCTGGCGGCGCCGCCGCTTCGAACGAATCGCGCGATGCCGCGCGGCCGACGGGCTCGGCGGAGGGTGATCCGCTCGCCGCGCTGTACGAGACGAACGAGGTCGCGCGTCTGTTCGGCATCCCCGCGGGTCGGCTGCGGGCATGGGCACGCTCGGGCTTCATCGTGCCGAGCGTCGCGCGCGGCCGGCGCCGCCACTACACGTTCCAGGACCTCATCGCGATTCGCACGGCGCGCGGCCTGCTCGAGCGTGGCGTGTCCGTGCGCGCGGTGCGTCGCGCCGTCGACGCGCTGCGAGCCAGCCTGCCGCGCGTCACCCGTCCGCTTTCGGAGCTTCGCGTCGTCACCGACGGTCGCACGGTCGTCGTGCGCGGACCGGGCGGCGCGTTCGAGGCCGAGACCGGGCAGCTCGTGCTCGACTTCGACGTGGGCAGCCTGCGCGACGAGGTCGTACGCGTGCTGCGGCGCGACGACGGCGGCCGCCGGCGCCAGCAGGCCTACACGCTGTATCTGGAGGGGTGCAAGCTCGACGAGGACGCGGCCACGCTCGAGCGCGCCGAGGAGCTGTACCGCGAGGCGCTGCGCGTCGATCCGACGCTCGCGTGCGCGCTCACCAACCTGGGCAACGTGCGTCACCGCCGCGGCGCGCCGCACGAGGCCGAAGAGCTCTATCGGCAGGCGCTGCGCATCGACGCGGCTCAGCCCGAGGCTTGGTACAACTTGGGCTACATCGCGTTCGAGCGCGGCCAGTACGAGCAGGCGGCGGCGCATTTCCGCACCGCGATCGGCCACGACCCGGGATTCGCCGACGCGCACTTCAACCTCGCGATGACGCTCGAGGAACTGGGACGGCATCGCGAGGCCGTCACGCACTGGCGCACGTACCTGCGGCTCGAGCCACGCGGTCCGTGGGCGGACATCGCGCGGCGCCATCTGGGACGCGACGGCTGAAGTGCACGGTGGGTGACGAGTCGCCACCGTGCCCATTTCGGAGTCGGAGTCGGAGTCCGACGTCGAGACCGAGGCGGAGTCGGAGTCCAAGTCTGAGTCCAAGTCCGACACCGAGCTCGTGACTCAGAGCGAGTCGGAGCCCGAATCGGAGACCGTGCCCGAGCCCGAAACCGTGACCGAGTCCGAGTCCGAGACAGAGTCCCAGTCCGAGGCCGAGTCGGCGCTCGGCCGTGATGCCGCTTGACCGCCACAGCCGCGCGGCCATGCTCGCGGCCCGGAGGCGCCGTGTCCGAGCCGTTCTTTTTCACGTGGCGCGCGCAGCAGGGGGCGCGCGGGATCGAGATCACGGGCGGCGAGGGCGCCTGGTTCACCGTCGCCTCGGGCGAGCGGTGGCTCGATTTGGGCAGCCTCATCTATCAGGCGAATCTCGGCCACGGCCGACGCGACGTGGTCGAAGCCATCTGCGCGCAGGCCCGGCGTCTTTGCCTGACAATGCCCGTGGCCGTCTATCCGGAAAAGCGTCGGCTCGCCGAGCGGCTGCTCGCGCTCGCGCCGCGCGGTTTTTCGAAGGTTTTCTACACGCTCGGGGGTTCCGACGCGAACGAGAACGCGCTCAAGATCGCGCGACTCGTCACGGGGCGGTTCAAGGCGCTCGCGCGCTACCGCAGCTACCACGGCGCGACGATGGGCGCGGTGACGCTGTCGGGCGACTGGCGCCGGCCGCCGGTCGAGCCGGGCCTGCCGGGAATCATTCACGTCGACGACCGCGACGCCACCGACGCCGAGGCATTCGTGCGTGCGCTCGAATTCGAGGGGCCGTCGACGGTGGCCGCCGTCTTCGTGGAGTCGATCGTCGGTGGCAACGGCGTGCACCGGCCGCCGCCGGGATACCTGCGGCAGTTACGGCACGCGTGCGACCGGCACGGCGTGTTGCTCGTCGTCGACGAGGTGCTCGCGGGCTTCGGGCGGACCGGCCGCACCTTCGGGTTCGAGCACGAACCGGGGCTGGTGCCCGATCTCATCACGTGCGGAAAGGCCCTGACCGGGGGATACGGCGTGCTCGGCGCGGTGCTCGTGCACGAACGGGTCGCCGCGCACTTCGAGACGCGGCCCCTGGTGGCCGGGCTGACGCACTACGCCCACCCGCTCGGTGTGGCCGCGGCCCTGGCTGCGCTCGACGTCCTGGAGCGCGAACGACTGGTCGAGCGCGCGGCGGGCCTCGAGCCGGTTCTCGCGTCCGGGTTGCAGACCGTCGTCGACGCCTGCCCCGCCGTCGCGCGACGCGCACGGGCGGTGGGGCTGCTCGGCGCGGTGGACGTCGACCTGGACGCCTCGGGATGGGACCGGCTCGAGGCCGCGCTCGTCCGACGCCGGATCCACGTGCATCTGCAGCGCAAGGTGGGCGCGATCGTCGTCGCTCCGCCGCTCGTCATCGCGGAGCCGGAGCTGCGCCACGGCCTCGGGCTGCTGGCCGAAGCGCTTCGGGAGGTGGCGTCGTGAGCGGACCGCGGCCCGGACGGCACCGCGACAAGGTGCGCGCGAGCGTGGCCGAGGCCCTCGAAGGGCTACACGACGGAGCGCGCGTGATGGTCGGCGGCTTCGGCCTGTGCGGCAACCCCGAGGCGCTCATCCGGGGCGTCGTCGAGCGCGGCGTGCGCGACCTCGTGCTCATCAGCAACAACGCCGGCAACCTCGGCAAGGGGCTCAACCTCTGGCTGCAGGCGGGTATCGTCCGCAAGGTCATCTGCACGTACATCGGCACCAACGAGGCCCTGCACGAGCAGATGGCGGCCGGGCGCGTCGAGGTCGAAATCGTGCCCCAGGGCACCTTCGTCGAGCGCATCCGCGCCGCGGGCGCCGGAATCGCCGCGTTCTACACGCCGACGGGCGCGGGCACGGTCGTCGCCGAGGGCAAGGAGATCCGCGAATTCGACGGTCGGCCCCACTTGCTCGAACGCGCCCTCGGTGCGGACTTCGCCCTGGTGCGCGCGCGACGCGCCGATCCATTCGGCAACTTGCGCTTCTGGCGCACCGCGCGGAATTTCTCGCCCCTGATGTGCATGGCGGCGCGCACGACCCTCGTCGAGGCCGACGAGCTCGTGCCGCTGGGCACGTTCGACCCGGACGACGTGCATCTTCCCGGCATCTTCGTGCATCGCATCGTCGAGGTGCGCGAGCACGAGGATCCGTTCGAGTACCGCGTCGTACGGCCGCGCCCGGAGGGACGCTGATGCCGTGGAGTCGCGAGCAGATGGCCGAGCGAGCCGCGCGGGAGATCCCACCCGGCTCCATCGTCAATCTCGGCATCGGGTTGCCGACGCTGGTCGCCGATTGCATCCCGCCCGACGCCGACATCTGGCTGCACACCGAGAACGGCATCCTCGGCATGGGGCCGTTTCCGTACGAAGGCGAGGAAGACCCGCAGATCATCAACGCCGGCAAGCAGACGGTCACGATCGTGCGCGGCGGCTCGACCTTCGACAGCGCGCTCTCGTTCGCGATGATCCGCGGCGGCCACGTCGACGTGACGATTCTCGGGGCGATGCAGGTGTCGGCGGCCGGCGATCTCGCCAACTGGGCGATTCCCGGCGGCAAGGTCATGGGCATCGGCGGTGCGATGGATCTGGCGAGCGGCTCGGGATTCATCCTCGCCATGACCACGCACGTCACGCGCGAGGGAGAACCGAAGCTCGTGGCCGAGTGCACCTATCCGCTGACGGCGCGCCGGTGCGTGCACCGCGTGCTGACGGATCTCGGGCTGTTCGCGTGTGGGCCGGAAGGGTTCCGGCTGCTCGAGCTCGCCCCCGGGGTCTCGCTCGACGAGGTGCGCCGCAAGACCGGAGCGCCCGTGCTCGAGGGCCGCCCGTGAGCGCCGTCGAACGCACCCTCGAATCCGTCCCCGACGACGAGCGTGTCCTGTTCGAGGGCCGGCCCGCGGCCATCGCGACGGTGGGGCAACTGCTGCTCGTGATCGCGACGGTCGGCCTGGCGTGGATCGCGCTGTGGCTACGGTCGCTCGCGCGTCGCTACAAGATCACGACCGAGCGGATCGTCATCGAGACGGGCCTGCTGTCGCGGCGCCTGGAGCAGATCGACCTGTATCGCATCGAGGACTACGTCGTCGAACGGCCGTTCGGGCAGCGGCTGCTCGGCACCGGCAACCTCGTCGTGCGCAGCGGCGATCGCACGAGCCCGCAGATCCGAATCGAACGCGTGCGCACGGACGTCGTCGCGCTCTACGAGTCGCTGCGGCGCGCGACCGAGGCCGACAAGCGGCGGCGCGGCGTGCGGCTGATGGACGTGACCGGGCCCGTGGGCTGACGCGTGTCCGGTCCGGCGCGGCGGACTCGGACTCGGGCTCGGTCTCGGACTCGGTCTCGGACTCGGAGTCGGTCTCGGACTCGGAGTCGGTCTCGGACTCGGGCTCGGACTCCGGCTGGGACTCCGACTCGGGCTCGGACTCAAGCGCGACCTGCGAACCCGCCGTCGCGACCCGGGCACCCGCCCTGAGAGATCAGCCGCCGAGGTCGAGCGCGGCGCGCAGCGCGTCGAGTGCCGTGGGATGTTGAAAGGCGTACCCGGAGTGTTGCAGACGCCGGGGCAGCACGCGCTGACTCGACAGCAGCATCTGCTGGGCAGCCTCGGCACCCAGCGCCATTCGAAGCGCGAAGGCCGGTACGGCGAACAAGGCCGGGCGCCGAAGCAAGCCTGCCAGCATGCGTGTGAACTCGCCATTTCGCACGGGCTCCGGGCAGACGACGTTGAGGGGGCCGTCCAGGGCCGGCTCCGCGAGCGCGTGACGGATCGCGCCGACGGCGTCCGCCAGCGAAACGACGCTCATCCACTGCCGCCCCGAGCCGATCCGGCCACCGAGCCCCGCGCGAAAGACGGGCACCATCCGCGCGAGCGCGCCGCCATGCCGCGCGAGCACGATGCCGAAGCGAGCGTGCACCACGCGCACACCGGCCTCGCGCGCCGGATCGGCCGCCGCCTCCCAGCGCGCGCACAGCTCCGCCAGAATCCCCTGACCCGGCCCGCTCGCCTCGTCGAGCTCTTCCTCGCCCCGGTCGCCATAGTAACCGATGGCCGAGGCGACGATCAGAACGCGCGGCCCATCGCGTATCGACGCGAGCGTCCGGGCGACGAACGCCGTCGTCTCGACCCGGCTGCGCACCAGACGCTGCATGCGCGCCTCGGTCCAGCGCCCCGAAGCCACGTTCTCACCGGACAGATGGACGAACGCTCCGATGCCCCGAAGCGCGTCCGCGTCGAGTCGTCCGGCGTAAGGATCCCACCACAACCCCGAGCGCGTCCGATCGCGCACGAGAACGAGCGCACGCTCGCCCAGCGCGTGCACGAGCGCGCTCCCGATGAGCCCTGAGGCGCCGCTGACGGCCACACGCATGTGCCGCGCACGCTGCCACGATTGACAGTGCGGCACCAGAACGGGACGTGACGGTCTCGGACTCGGGCTCAGGCTCGGACTCGGGCTCGGAATCGAGCTCAGGCTCGCACTCGGTCTCGGTCTCGGGCTCGGGCTCGGGCTCGGTCTCGGACTCGGGCTCGGACCCGGACTCGGGCTCAGGATCGGACTCCCGCTCGGACGCGTAGGATCCGGATTGGTGTGGCGGCTCGACGAAAAGTGCGCCTGAAGTAACGTCGATGCCATGACGCGACGACGAGGCGGCGGGTGCGCCGCGACCCGCTACGCGAGCGTGGGTGAGGCACGCGGGGCCAAGGCGTTGGTGATGTTGGCGATGGGATCGTGGCTCGGCGCCACCGGCTGCGGGCACGATCATCCAAGCGCGCCCGCGGACGTCATCTACGAAGCCGGGGCGACCGACGAGGCGTGGATCGCCATCGACGAGGCGGGCGACATGGTCGACGACGTTCAGGCCCCGCGCCTGCTCACGCCGACGAGCCCGCTGTCGCGCGCCACGGTTCCGCGCTTCTCGTGGACCTCGGGCCCCGCCCCGGCGTCGCGAGCGCCCGGGCACCGTGGCCCCGCTTCGTTTGCCCGTCGGCTTCTCGAGTGGATGGCCGAGCCGGTGCCCACCGCGCGGGCACACCTGCCGCCGGTCACCGGTCCGATGTACAGGCTCGTCGTCGAGCTGGGTGCTGGCGCGCCGCCCATCCGCGTACTGACGGGAGACCTTGCGTATTCCCCGTCCGCCACGGTCTACCCGCGCATCCGCGATGCGCGCGGCCCGCTGCGCGTGACGATCGCGCGCGCCTATCTCGAGACGGGCCGCGTCGTCGAAGGGCCGTTCGTCCGCTCGATGCCGTACGTCATCGAGCTGGTCGATTGAACGCGGCATCGTGCGCCGCCCATGTGCCGGTGCGCTCGACGAAGCCGGTCCGCTCGCCTCGCGCACGGTACGATGCTCGTCGTCGGGCTCGCCGCGTGCGTGGACGACGTTCCGTCCGGCGCGCGCTGGCCGGAAACCATCCGGCCCATCGACGGCCGCCTGCCGCTCGCGTACCTGACCAACAACGGCGAGGACACCGTCAGCGTCGTCTCGCTTGCGGACGCGGTCGAGGTGGCGCGCGTACCCGTCGGACGCTCGCCCGTCGATCCGGAAGCGCCCCATCATCTCGCAATCGACGCCGAGGCGGGGTGGGTCTTCGTGGGGCTGTCGAACGTGGGTCTGCGCGAAGGGGGCGGTTTGCACGGCAGCCACGGCGGTGGCCTGCTGCCGAGCTGGGTCCAGCGACTTTCGCTCATCGATCTCCGGCCCGACGAGGAACGTCGCGTCGATCCGGATCTCGGCGACATCGTTCTGACGCCCGACCGCCGATGGGTCATCACGACGCACTTCGCCCTCGAGCGCGCGCTGCAGGTCGCCATGCGCGGCGATCCGGAGCAAAGCGGCTGGGGCGAGCTGAACGTGTTGGACGCGGCTTCGATGACGCACCGCGCACGGCTCGCGGTCTGTGCGGCTCCCCATGGCCTGGCCATCACCGCGGACGGTTCGACGGCCCTGGTGAGCTGCTACGCGGACGACACGCTGGCCGTCGTCGACCTGGTCGCGGAGCCACCGGTCGTGCGCGCGCGGCTACCCGTCGGTCCCGCGCCCGGGGCACCGGCCGCCATCCGCTACGGTCCGTACGCCGTCGCGATCGCGCCCGACGGCGGCCGCGCGTTCGTCTCGACGCTGGAGGGAAAGTCTCTCCGCGTCTACGACGTGCGTGCCGCCGTCATGGACGACGCGCGCGCCCTCGCGTTGCCGGGTGCGGCCTTTTTCGCCGCGTTTTCGCCGGACGGATCGCGGCTGTGGGTGCCGACGCAGGATCGCGACGCCCTCGTCGCCGTCGATCCGGTCGGTGTCGCGATCGTCGACCGACGCGATTTCGGTCCGGAGTGCCGCGCGCCCCACGAAGTCGTGTACGTGCGATCGCTCGCGCGGCTCGCGCTGGTGTGCGAGGGAGACCGCGTGGGCTCGGGGGCCCTGCTGCTATTGTCGCCGGACCGTCTCGACGTGCTCGCGCGCGTCGAGGTGGGGGTCTACCCCGACGCCGTGCGCGTGGTGGAGGCGCCGTGAGCCGCGTCGCGCTCGACGCCCTGGCATCTCGGCGATGCGTGCCGCTCGGGGTGCTGATCGCCATCGTCGGCTGCGTCGAGCGCACCGCGGTCGAACGGGGCCGCGCGGCCTTCGCGGATCCTCGGGTCTCGGGCTCGCCGACCAACGACGTCGCGTGCGCCGACTGTCACGCTCCGGGGCCGGTGCCCGCGGGGCGCGTGCTCGCGGGCGGCTCACTCGAAGGGGTGCTCGGCCGGCCACACTGGTGGGGCGGCGCCGTGCGCGATCCGCTCGAGGCGGTCAACGCGTGTCTCTTCTACTTCATGCGAACCCCGTACTCGCGCTTGCTGACGCCGCAGACGCCTGTCGGGCTCGATCTGCTCGCTTTTCTCGAGACGCTCGGCGTCGAGCCCTCGCCCCCCGTCCCGTTCACGGTCGTGCGCCGTCCTTCGCTCGCGTTGCCGCCGGGCGATCCGGCCGCCGGCGCCGCGCTCTGGAACGCCGCGTGCGCGAGCTGCCACGGGGAGCTGCGGACGCGCCGCGGTGCGCGCAATCGCAACGCTCCCGTCGTGCCCGACGCCACGATTGCCGAGCACGGCGAGTACGCGTTGGAGCGGGTCGTCTACAAAGTTCGACACGGTGGATTTTTCGGCCTGGGTGGCGACATGCCACCGTATTCGCTCGAGGTGCTGAGCGACGAGCAACTCGCCGACCTCGTGGCGTATCTGGAGCTGCCGTGATCGGGGAGCGCTTCGCGCCGCTGTTTCCGCCGGACTTCGTGGTCGTCGATGCGCCCCCGGAACCGGGACTGGAGCGCCTGTGGCCGGAGGAGCGCGGCGCGGTCGAGGGCGCCGTCGTCGCGCGTCAGGCCGAATACGCCACCGCACGCTGGCTGTGCCGCGAGGCGATGCGCCGACTGGGGGTCGAGGCGCGGGCCGTTCCGTCGAGCTCGGAACGGATGCCCTGCTGGCCCCAGGGGCTCGTCGGGTCGATCGCGCACACCCGTGGCCTGTGCGTCGCGGTGCTCGGGCGCGCCTCGCGGTGGGCCGCCGTGGGCATCGACGTCGAACCGGACGAGCCGGTGAACGAGACGCTGCACGCTCGGTTGTGCAGGGCCGACGAGCAGCCTTCGGTGACCCTGTGGGGCGAGGAGCCGGCCGCGCGCGGACGCGCCGTGCGGCTGCTGTTCTGCATCAAGGAGGCCTTCTACAAGTGCCAGTACCCGTGCACGCGAACCTTCCTCGGGTTCCAGGACGCGCGCGTCGCCGTGCACCTCGACGGACGATTCGAGCTCGAGCTGTTGCGCGATGCCGGGCCGTGGCGTGCCGGCCGTCGCCTGGCGGGTCGATGGAGCCGGCAGGAGGGATATCTGGCGGCGGGGATCGCCCTTGCTCGGTCCGAAGAGGGCTCGCCGTGAACGTCAGTAGCTGACCTGGAGCCGCAGCCAGCCCTCGTGTCGCTCGGCGACGTCGTCGGCATCCTCGAGGTGCCAGTCGAAGGCAGCGACGAGGCGGACCGCCTCGGCGGGAAACGCCGCAAGCAGCATGCACAGCACGATGCGCTCGTCGGTGCCGGCCGCCGCGGGCCGCTCGCGGGAGAGGTATCCGAGCCGTGCGCCCGCTCCGACCCAGCGCCCCAGCCGCTGCGTGACGGCCACGTAGCCCGCGAGCACGTCGAGGGCCTCGTCGGCGCGTACCGGAAGCTGATCGAGCGCGCGGCGGGCGAGGTTGCGCGCATACGCCAGCTCGCCATACGCATCGAGCTCTCCGAGCGAGGGGACGGCGTGTCGTAAGCGCAGCTCGCCGCCGATCGCGAAGCGTCCGTAGTCGAACGAGACGTCGGGCGTCATGGGGTCGGCGTCGTGGTCGAACGCGGGGCGCGTGCTCCGGCCCCACGTTCCGGACGCGCCGGCGGTCAGCGGGCCGGCCGTGACGGTCAGACGCGCCGTCACGTCCTTGCTCGTGTCCAGCTCGAAGGGTCGGCGCGCCGGCCGCGCGGCGTCGTCGAGGGTGAATCCGTTGTGCGCGGCCAGCTGCAGGCGCAGACGTCGTTCGAGCAAGCCGAGATCGACCCGCACGCCGACGTCGCGTTCTCCCGGAAAGAGCGTGGCGCCGAGCACCGAGCGTTCGGGAAACCAGCGGTCGCCGGTGCTCTGGAGGACTTCGTACCCGAAAGGGACCTTGAAGAGCCCGGCGAAGACCGCCAGATGGAAGCCCTCGAGCGGGGGCCGCAGCACGGCGTACGCGTCGCGGACGGTGACGCCCGCTTCGGGAGCGTCGAGTTGCACGACGACGTCCGCGAGGGCGAGCCGCGCGCTCACCTTGAGCCGCGCACGGCGAACTTGAAACCAGACCTGCCCGTCTCCGGCGGCGGCGACCCGCAGCTCGGGTTGAATGTAACCAGACAGCTCGAACGCTCGGTCCGGCTCGACGACATCGGTTCGGCCGTCCCGTGCTGCGGTGGCAGCGACCCGGCCATCCGCGTCGCGCACCGGCGGCCGCGGAGTCGTCGCCGGTGGTGGGAAACTTACGGGCTCGTCCCCAGTGCTCGCGGGCGCAGGCCTCGTCGGGGCACCGGCGTCAACGTCGTCCGGTTCCCGGTCGTCCGGCTGCGCGTCGACGGTAGCCACCCAGAGCACCGAAGCCAGCGCGACGAGCCACGGACGTCGTGACGGAGACGAAATGGAGGCAACGCCACCTGGGCTGATGTCCAGGGATTGGGCCCACCCGCCGCCGTGGTGCCTCGGCACGGATCGCGATGCGCATCGGCGCACAGAGACCGCGTCAAGGCAAGCCCGAACGGAAGCCCGTCGCGTGCTTCGTTGCGCCTCGTCGGCCGGGTGCTCCGCGTCTGTCGCATGCGTGTCACGGAAGCGTTTCAATCGCAGCGCAGCGTGCCTCGGCCAACCACGGGAGGAGTCGAATGCGGAGGGTCGAAATGAAGCACGTGTGGCTCGCGGCGGGCTTGTGGGCCTGTAGCGGGGGCCATGGCGAGGGCCGCTCCGCCGGCTCGAACCAAGAAAGCGCAAGCGGTGCCCCTGCGAGCCCGCGCCAGGGTCAAACGCTCACGATCAAGGGCTCGGACACGATGGTGATCCTCGCGCAGCGCTGGGCCGAGGCCTTCATGGCCGCGAACCCGGGGACGAGCGTGCAGGTATCGGGAGGGGGCTCGGGAACCGGGATCGCCGCGCTGATGAACGGCACGACCGATCTGGCCACCAGCTCGCGTCCGATGCGTGACCGCGAACGGCAGGAGTTGCGACGGACGCGCAACGTCGACGCCGTCGAGACGGCCGTCGCGCTCGATGCCTTGGCCGTGTACGTGCATACGAGCAATTCGTTGCCTGCACTCACGCTCGAGCAGCTGAAGGCCATCTATCGCGGGCGCATCCGCAACTTCCGGGAAGTCGGCGGCCCCGATCGGCCCATCGTCCTGTACAGCCGGGAGAACAACTCGGGGACGTATGCCTACTTCAAGGAACACGTCCTCGGCGAGGAGGACTTCGCCCCGGAGACCCAGACGCTGCCCGGGACGAGCGCCGTCGTCAACGCCGTGGCACGCGATCCGAACGGCATCGGATACGGCGGCATCGCCTACGCCGAGGGGATTCGGTCAGTGCCTCTGCTGGGCGCTGACGGGCAGCCGGTCGAGGCTACGCTGCAGAACGCGACGAGCCGGCGCTATCCGCTCGCGCGCCATCTCTACATCTACTCGCCCGGCACCCCGGAGGGTCTCGCGCGGCGGTTCCTCGATTTCGTCGTTTCCCCGGCGGGCCAGAACGTCGTCGAGGGGGTGGGCTATTACCCGCTGGCGCCATCGACGGGACAGGCTACGGGGTCGGGACACGCTGCGGGCTCCCCCGCTCCAGAATCCGACGTCCCGACGACGACGAACGTGCCGCTGGGAGAGCAGCTTCGAGGCTCCTGAAGCCTCGGGATGACTCCGGTGAACGAAACCGGTGATGCGGCGGCGGCCGGGGCACCCGATCCCGCGGTGCCGCCTCGCGACCACGATGAATCGGAGGCCGCCGACGTTCCTCGCCGGAAGTCGCGGCGGCTGGCGGATTCGTTCCGTACGCCCTGGACCCACCGCCTCGTCGAACGCGCCGTCGCGGCCGTGGCCTGGACGGCCATCGTCGCCATCGCGTTCATCTTCGTCTTCGTCGCGCGCGAGGCGATTCCACTGCTCTACGAGCGGCACGAGGACGGCTCGTTCCGCCTCGTCGACCTGTTCGCGCCACGGCAGTGGCCCGGTTACGACGCTCCGGTCTACGTATGGCAGCCGGTCGGAACACCCGAGAAGTTCAACGTCGTGCCCCTGTTCGTCGGCACGCTCAAGGTCACGGTGCTCGCGATGCTGCTGAGCGTGCCGCTCGGCGTCGGTTGCGCGATGTATGTGTCGCAGTACGCCTCGCGCCGCGTGCGCGAGATCGTCAAGCCCGTGATCGAGTTGCTGGCGAGCCTGCCCTCGGTCGTGCTCGGGTTCTTCGCGCTCATCGTGCTGGCCTCGTCGATGCAGGCCGTCTTCGGGTTCCGCTTCCGGCTCAACGCCACGGTCGCGGCCGTGGCGCTCTCGCTCGCCATCGTGCCGGTCGTCTTCACGGTGACCGAAGATGCCCTCTCCTCGGTGCCCCGCTCGTTGCACGAGGCCGCCATCGCGCTCGGTGCACGGAAGTATCAGACCACGCTGCGCGTGGTCATTCCCGCGGCCCTACCCGGCATCGCGGCGGCGATCATCCTCGGATTCGGTCGCGCCATCGGCGAGACGATGATCGTGCTGATGGCGTCGGGGAACGCGGCGACGCTGGCGCCGTTCGATCCGACGACGAGCGTGCGCACCGTCACCGCGACCATCGCGGCGGAGCTCGGCGAGGTAGCCCGCGGCGAGCCGCACTGGCGCGTGCTTTTCCTTCTCGGACTCATGCTCTTCGCCCTGACCTTCCTACTCAACCTCGCCGGTGGGCTCATCGTGCGCAGGCTCCACCGACGTCTGACCGCGAGCGCAACGTGACTCGGACGGCGCGCGATCGGGCGCTCGCCGCCGCCACGGGGCTGTGCGTCGCGCTCGTCCTGGGCATGCTCCTCGTGGTGGTCGGCGAGATCGTGCGACACGGCTGGCCGCAGCTCTCGTGGGCATTCCTGACCGACCAGCCGACGGCCGACATGACCGGCGGCGGTATCTTCCCCGCGATCTACGGGACGGTGGCCCTCACGCTGCTGATGACCGTCGCCGTCGTGCCGATGGGCGTCGCCACCGCCGTCTGGCTCCACGAATACGCGGGCCGATCGAGCCGACTCGCTGCCGTCGTGCGCGCCGCCGTCCACAACCTCGCCGGAGTCCCGTCGATCGTCTTCGGCCTCTTCGGGCTCGGCTTCTTCGTGCTGTTCCTCGGGGGCTCGATCGACGATCTGGTCTACGGCGACCCCACGCGACCCGTCTGGGGCAAGCCCGGCGTGCTATGGGCGGCGCTCACCCTCGCGGTGCTCACGCTGCCGGTCGTCATCGTGACGACCGAGGAGGCGCTCCGCGCCGTTCCGCGCGATTTGCGCGAGGCCGCGCTCGGGCTCGGCGCGACGCGCCTGCAGACGGTCGTGCGCGTGGTGCTGCCGAACGCCCGCGCGGGCATCCTCACGGGGCTCATCCTCGCGGTCAGTCGAGGCGCGGGCGAAGTGGCGCCGATTCTGTTCACCGGGGCCGCCAACTTCCTGCCCTATCTGCCGTCCGATCTGCGCGACATGTTCATGCACCTCGGCTACCACGTGTTCGTGCTGGCGACCCAGTCGCCCAACGTGGAGGCCGCCCGCCCCGCGCTGTACGGCACGGTCCTCGTGCTGCTGGTACTCACGCTCTCCCTCAACGTCGCGGCCGTCTGGCTCCGCAGTCGCTACCGCGCCGCGCTTCGGAGCTGATCGCGTGCCGGCGAAGATGGCCACGCGGGGACTCTCGGTCTGGTATGGCTCCAAGCGGGCCATCCAGGACGTCACGCTCGACGTCGAGGAGAATGCCGTCACGGCGCTCATCGGTCCGTCGGGCTGCGGCAAGAGCACGTTCCTGCGTACGCTCAACCGGATGAACGATCTGGTCGAGGGGTGCCGCGTCGAGGGCGTCGTCACGCTCGACGGCGAGGACGTCTATGGACGCGACGTCGACGCGGTCGCGGTGCGTCGCCGCGTGGGCATGGTGTTCCAGAAGAGCAACCCGTTCCCGCGCAGCATCTTCGAGAACGTCGCGTTCGGCTTGCGCATCGCGGGCATGCGCGATCGACAAACGCTGGCGGCGCGGGTCGAGGAGTCGCTGCGCGATGCCGCGCTGTGGGACGAGGTCAAGGACCGGCTCGGCGACAGCGCGCTGGCCCTCTCCGGCGGGCAGCAGCAACGGCTCTGCATCGCTCGCGCCCTCGCCGTCCGGCCCGAGGTGGTCTTGATGGACGAACCGGCCAGCGCCCTGGATCCCATCGCGACGGCGCGGATCGAGGAGCTCATCCGCGAGCTGAAGCGCCGGTATACCATCGTGATCGTCACGCACTCGATGCAGCAGGCGGCACGGGTCAGTGATTTCACCGCGTTTTTTTACATGGGGGAGCTCGTGGAGTACGGTCCGACGGAACGAATCTTCACGCGGCCGATACAAAAGCGTACCGAGGAGTACATCACGGGGCGGTTCGGCTGACATGCCTCAGCACACGAGCCACGAGTTCGAGGCCGAGCTGCGGCGCCTCAAGGAGCGCCTGCTCGCGATGGGCGGCCG
This sequence comes from Myxococcota bacterium, assembly GCA_025054695.1. Taxonomy (GTDB): domain Bacteria; phylum Myxococcota_A; class Polyangia; order Polyangiales; family JANWZI01; genus JANWZI01. Next base: position 18,852 of record JANWZI010000005.1, read on the forward strand.
GTGCGAGTCGTCGATCGCGGCGGCCGTGCGCGCGCTCGAGACGCGCAACCCCGAGCTGGCCTCGGCGGTGGAACGCGACGACCGGGTGATCGACGCGGACGAGCTGGCCATCGACGAGCTGGCCGTTCGCATCCTCGCGCTGCGCCAGCCGGTCGGGCGCGACCTGCGCTTCCTGATGACCGCCCTGAAGGTCGTCACCGACCTCGAACGCATCGGAGACGAGGCCGTCAACGTGGCCGAACGGGCGCGGGATCTGTCGGCGGCCGTCGAGCTTCCCGAATCGCAGGCGCTGCTCGGCCCGATGGCCGCGGTGGCCACGCGTCAGCTGCGCCGCGCGCTGGACGCGTTCGTCGAGGAGGACGCCTCGAAGGCGGCTGACGTGCTTGCGCGCGACGACGAGGTGGACGAGCTGTACGGGCGCATCGTGCGCGCGACGCTCGCCTACATGGCCGCGCACCCGCAGAACGTCGAGGCCGCCATGCGTGTGACGAGCTGCGCCAAGTATCTCGAGCGCATCGGCGACCACGCGACGAACATCGCCGAGATGGTCGTCTATCTCGTCGACGGCGTCGACGTGCGACACGGCGGAGCGCGCAGCCGCGAGTCGGCCGGAACGCGCTGAAACCTCAAGGCGTTCCGCGTCCCCGCGCGCCCGGAGCGGGCGGCGGGGGAGGCGGCATCTGCTGCTCGAGCAACCACGCCTCGGAGGAGACGAACTCGATTCCTCCGACCTCGCCGCGCTCGAGCAGGTCGGGGTGGTCGGTCACCACGCGCGGCACTCCCCCCGCGCGCGCGGCCGAGACGAGCGCATCGACCCATGCGTCGGGGCCGAGCTTGCGGTCGTCGGCGACGACGCGGGTCAGACTGCGGACGAGCGCCACCTGCTGCTCCACGGCCTCCGCGCGGAACGATTCGACGCGCCGCAACATCGCGCCCATCCGTTCGAGGATCCATTCCGTCGTCGGACTCTCTCCGCGGTGCTGCCCGAGCACGCGGTTGACGACGCGCTCCGGTGGGCTGCCGAGTGCGACCGAGGCGTTGACCAGGACGTCGGGACCGAGGACCGGGACGCTCACGGCCCTTGCTATCCGGGATCGGGCGTGCTGCGTCAAGATGCGTTCCTGTGACGGCGTGGGCGCGACCGCACGACCGCGATCAATCGTACAAGGCGCCCACGATCGCCGCGATGCGCTCGAGCCACTCGCGGTCGACGTCGGTGAAGGCGGACGGCGCGTCGGAGTCCACGTCGAGCACGGCGACGAGGCGGCCGGACGGTGCACGTACGGGCACGACGATCTCGCTGCGCGTCGTCGAGCTGCACGCGATGTGGCCCGGAAACGCCGACACGTCGGGGACCAGTTGGGTGCGGCCCGTCCTTGCCGCCGCCCCACACACCCCCCGGTCGAAGGGAATGCGCAAGCAGCCATGCGTTCCCTGGTACGGACCGACGGCGAGCTGGCCGGGGGCGACGACCCGGTAGAACCCCGTCCAGTCGAAGTAGTCGAACGCGTGATGCAACTCGCAGACGACGGTCGCCATCACGGCGATCGCATCGGTCTCGCCGTCGCAAAGGGCGCGAATCGCGCGCTCGACATCCGCGTAACGCGCCGCGCGGGCCGAGGCGGGCGCTTGGAGCGGCAGCGGGGTTGGATTCACGGACGCATGGTGGCGCGACGCCCGCCGCGCGTCACCAGGGCGACGCCCGCGAGGACGAGCGTGCCGGAGACGAGCAGGTCCAGGCCCACGCGTTCGCCGAGCAGCGGAACGGCCAGCAGCGCGGCGAGGACGGGCTGCAGGAACACGAAGGATGCGACGGTGGAGCTCGGGACCCGGCGCAGCGCCCACGCGTTGGCGACGTAGGTGAACACGGTGGGAATCGCGACGACGTAGGCGAGCCAACCGAGCGCGTCGGGCGGAGCCGAGCCGAGCGCGCGCACGAGCGGCGCGGTGCCCACCGGCAGCGCGAGCAGCGTGCCCGCGCAGAAGGCCACTGCGACGACGCGCAGGCCACCGTGCCGTTCGACCAGGTCGCGCACGAAGACCAGATAGACGGCGTACGAGAGCGAGTTGAGCGCAACCAGAGCGTCACCGACGACAGCGCCCCGCGCGTCGGTGAGCGCCGCCGGGCCGACGAGCACGAGGATCCCGAGCAACGCGCAGCCGATGCCGGCCGCGACGGCCCCCGAGGCCCGCTCGCGCCGTGCGGCCACGGCCACCAGCGCCGTGAAGACCGGGATCGTCGTCACGAGCACGGTCGCCCGCACGGCCGTCGTCCGCTCCAGGCCGTGCAGGAACAGCACCTGGTTGAGGAACACGCCGAGCACGCCGAGCAGGGCGGCGCGGAGCGTGTCCCGGGCGCCCAAACCGATGCGACCTCGCGCCAGGGCGACGAACACGGCGGCCGCCCCTGCCGTGCGCGCCAGCAGCAACGCGTGGGGCGGGACGTGCTCGAGCACGATCTTGCCGGCGACCGACAGCGAGGCGAACGCGGCCTGCACGGCCACCAGGACGGCGTGCACGAGCGAGATTCGCGCTGGAGGGGAGGAAACCACGCGGCCACGCTCGACCGCGCCCGAAGGACTGCAGGGAGGAGGTGCGGAGCGCGCGCCGCGTGCGGCGTCCAAGGCGCGCGTGGCCTAGCACGACCCATCGGGCGCGTCGCACCCCGACGAGACGCGCGTCCGCCGGCGCCCGTTCGCTCCCCTGCGTGCGCCGTCGTACGCGTGATCTCGTGAGCCGATCCGCGCGCGAGGAGGCTCTCGATACCGTGCAAGGCGCCCCCGTCGACGAGGACCGATGGGTCCAGGTCCTGCGCGCGCCGGTCGAGCCGTCGGACGCGGAGCTCGTGCGGCGGATTCGCGACGGCGATCGCTGGGCGGAGAAGGCGCTGTACCGTCGTCATGCGTCGCTGGTCCTGGGCACGGCGGTGCGCCTGCTGCGCGACCGCACGGAAGCCGAGGACGTCGCGCAGGAGACGTTCCTGCTCGCCTTCGAGTCCATCGGCCAGCTCCGCGACGCCGAGGCCGTGCGGGCCTGGCTGCTGCGCATCGTCGTCTCGCGCGTGCATCGTCGCTTTCGCCGTCGACGTCTTCTGCGGCTGCTCGGCTTCGTCGACGCCTACGACGAAGGGCTCGCGCAGGCCGCGGGGCCGGAAACGACGCCCGAGCAGCGCGCGGCCCTCGCCCGCATCGACCGCGTCCTCGACGGGCTGCCGGCGCCGGTGCGCATCGCCTGGACGCTGCGTTTCGTTCTGGGGGCGAGTCTCGAGGAAGTGGCCGCGGCGTGCGACTGTTCGCTCGCCACGGTCAAGCGTCGCATCGCCGCGGCCCAGCGTCGGCTGCAGGCGGAAGCCGGCGTCGAGGTGCTCGATGGCTGAGGGGCCGCTGCCCGCACCGCTCGAGCGACTGATGCGTCCGGCGGCGCGTGAGGACGACGTCGCGCGTCTGTGGCGTAGCCTTTCGGCGCGGCGTGCGGCGCGATCGGCTCGCTCGGCCACGGCGTGGCGTGCTTGGGCCGTCGCGGCGGGGCTGCTCGCCGTGGGCACGGCGCTCGTCGCGAGAGGGATATCGTGGAGCTCGTCGACGCACGCCGGTCCTCTGATGCTCGAGGATGGATCGCGGCCTGCGGGGTGGGTGGCGGCAGGCGCGACGCTGCGGTTCGAGGATGGATCGTCGCTGCAAACGGGGGCGGACACGCGCGCGGAGCTGGTCGAGAACGACGCTGGGCGGATCGTGACCGCGCTGCGCGCGGGGCGTGTGCGGTTCAGCGTCGTCGGCGGAGGGGGGCGTCGATGGATCGTCGAGGCGGGGGCCGTGACCGTCGAGGTGGTCGGCACGCGATTCGAGGTCGAGCGCACGGCGCGCGACGTTCGGGTCGAAGTGCATCACGGGGCGGTGCTGGTGCGGGGCGCGCGCGTTCCCGACGGCGTGCGGCGTCTGTCCGCGGGGGAACGGCTCGCGGTGCCGGACACGGCTACGGCGGAGGGCGAGTCGCCATCGCGCGTCGCGGACGTGGAAGCGGGCGACGCGGCGAACGAGGTCGCCTCGAACCAGCAACGCGACGGCGATCGCGCCTCGGCCGAAACGACCGGATCGGGGCCCAGAGCCAGTGGCGAGACCGTCGCACGAGGGGAAGCGGACGACATCGAGCCGGCGAAGCCGGCGGTCCCCAGGGGTCGTGTCCCGTTGCGAAGCGTTGCCGATGCGGACCGCTCGGGCTCCGAAGACGGCGCCTGGCGGCAATGGCTGCGCGAGGGACAATGGGCGCTCGCGTGGGCTCGGCTCGAGGCGGTCGGCGTCGAGGTCGCGGTCGAACGAGCCACGGACGTCGAGGAACTGTTCCAGATCGCCACGCTGGCCCGACTGGCCGGTCGGCCCCGGCAGGCTCTGGTGGCGCTCGAGCGCGCGGCGCGCATCGGGTCCGGTCCGGAAGCGGCCGTCGCGCTCTTCACCCACGGGCGCGTGCTACTCGACGAGCTGGGGCGACCCGCCGATGCGGCGCGCTCGTTCGAGGCGGTCGCGAGGCATGCGGACGCGCCGGCCGATCTCGTCGAGGCGGCGCGTGGACGGTGGCACGAGGCCCTGCGGCGCGCGGGCCTCGACGAGGAGGTCTCGGGCGCGTCGGAGGCACCCGAGCGCGATCGCGCTTCGCGCACCGAAGGGCGTGAAGCGTCCGCCTCGTTGCCGTGACGCTCGCGGTGGGGCTCGTCTTGATGGCGGCCCACGCCGGCCGTGCCCCAGCGCAGTCGGAGTGCCCGCGCCTGCGTGTGGAAGGATGCGACGCACGCGTCGAGACCGCCGCACTCGGCCTCGCGCTGCGGGTCGAGCTCGACCAGGCCTGCGACGGCGGCGCACGCGTGGACGTCGTGCTGCGTTGTGAGTCGGACGCATCGGTCGTCTGGGACGTCGCGACGGCCGAGCGAGCACGGTCTGGACGCACGTTTCTCGCGGGAGGTACGCCGTCGGTGCGCGCGCGTGTGCTCGCGATCGTGCTCGCGGAAGCCGTCCTCGCGGCTCTGCACGGCGGCACGGTGGCGGCGACGGATCGCCCGCCGGAGCCGGTCGGGTCGGATGCCGCGACAGCCGGCGGCCTCGTATCGCCGGCCCCCCACGACGAGCGCGGAGGCGGTCTCTCGCGAGCCGCGCCCTCTTCCTACCCCGTCGCTCGACCGGCGGCGCTGCTGCGTTTCGAGGCGCTGCCGGTGCGGACGGATCCGGGTCCTTCCTGGTCCGTCGCGACGTCGCTCCGGAGCCACATGGGCAGCCACGGCGCCTCGATGATCGCCTTCAGCGGCGGGATTGGAGCAGGCGCGTTTCATCTCGAGGCGACGCACGCCTGGGCCGCGACGCCGGGCGCACGGAACGAAGGGCCCGCGGTGGATGCGACCATGCACCTGACGGCGGTCGAGATGGCTGTCGGCGTGCTGCGCGCCGGCTCCGGCGCGTGGTCCTGGGAGCTCGCCGTGCGCGGTATGGCCGGGCTGTTGCGAGCGCGCGGCGAGCCGCGAGACGCCCGTTTCCGCGGGCTGGTGCGCTGGGCACCGTACGTCGCAGCCGCGATCGGACTCCAGGCGGGGCTCGATGGTTCGCGGGGCGGTCTCGAAGCGGACGCGAGCATCGGGTGGGCGCAAGGGCTGGAGGCGGCGGTCGACGGCCGCCCGCTCCTCGTCGCGCACGGGCCATTCGTCGGCGCGCGGCTCAGCGCGCGATCACGGCGTCGGGCAGCGTACGGGCCGCCGGCCCGGAAGCACGATCCGGGGACGCTGCCGGTCGAACAGGGCCGGATCGTCCGCGCGGATTTCCCCGCCGCGGGCTTCGAGCAGTCGCGCGATTTCCTCGCGAATCGGTGGCTCGTCTTCGATGACGACGGCACCCGGCCGGCGGCGGACGTCCTCGAATACGTCGTCACCGCCCGTGGCCACGAAATCGCTCGTGAGCACACGAAGCGGTTCGTCGTCGCGTACCGGCTGCCCGTCGGGCCGCAGAAGCTCGACGTCGAGATCGGTGCCCTCGCATCGCGCCACGACGCGCACGCCCGCCACCGACAGGATCCCGCGACCTCCCCGCAGGTTGCGCTCGAAGACCCGTTCCAGCTCCCGCCCGGTCATGAGAACCGTCGCGAAGCGGTTGTCGAACGGCAGCGCTTCGTACAGGGAGCCATAGGTGAGCTCGCCCGCAGGAAGCGAGTCACGCAATCCGCCGCCGTTGTAGAGGGCCACGTCGGCACCCGGCCGTGCCCGCAACATGAGGTCGACCACGAGGTTGCCGAGCGGCGACTCTTCGTCGTAGTCCCGGCGGACCGGGCGAGGGAGCCGCACGCCGAGCGAACGGTCTCGCACCGCACGCGCAGCCTCGAGATACGGCGCGATGGCCCGCAGCACGCGCTCCGAGGGTCGGACCGGGGCACCCTCGTACGGCTCGGGCCGGCAATCGGCGAGCGACTCCGACCGGCTGCGGCACAGCTCGCGGGGCGGATGGATGTCGGCACGAAGCACGCGGCGCGTGGCGCGGTCGAGGACGAGATCGACGCGCCCGAATCCGCGTCCGTTGGCCCACGATTCGACGATGGCGACGCCGTGGACGCGATGTGCAACGACGTCGTGGGTGTGCCCGGCGGCAATCACGTCGACCAGGCCCTGAGGCAACGCGCGCGCAAGCCGGAAGATCTCGGAATCGGTCCTGCAGCTCGAGAGGTCGTCCGGCGCATCGCTCCGGCGGCACGCTCCTCCCGCATGGGCGAGCACGACCACCACGTGCGCCCCCTCGCGCCGCAGCGCGCTCGCCTGCTCGCGCACCGCTTCGGCGAGCGGCCGGACGGCAAGATCCGCGACGTTGGCCGCGATCGTCGTGCTCGGGGTCTCTTCGGTCGTCACGCCGGTCAGACCGACGCGGATGCCGGCCATCTCGAGCAGGACGCGCTCGCGCACCCCGGGCCACTGCACGGGCCGACCGCTCGCACGTTCCACGAGGTTCGCGGCCAGAAGCGCAAACGGCGCCTCTCGCGCCCGCTCGAGCAGCGCTCCGCGTGGATCGTCGCCCGGACCGGAAGGCGTCGCACGGGGCCCGACGGGACCGTAGTCGAACTCGTGATTGCCGATGGCCATCGCGTGGTAGCCCGCCTCCGCGTAGGCGCGCACCATCGCGGCTCCCTCGCTCAGATTGCTTTCGAGCGTGCCCTGCCAGGCGTCGCCGGCGTCGACGAGCAGCACCGCGCCCGCATCGGCCGCGCGCACTCGACGCAGATTCTCGACGTGGCCGGCGAGCACCGCGACGCGCTCGATCCGGCCATGTACGTCGTTGGTCGCGACGACGGACAGGACGACCGTGTCGCCGCCCGCCGCGCGACCCGATCCGACCGGTTCGGAGGACGCACGCGTCGCGCCCGGCTGCTGACCCGGTTGGGCGCCGGGCAGCCGCACCCACGGCCCATCGCATGCCGCCACAAGCGCCGCGATGGCGAGCGCGCCCCGCACGCCCCGCGAATCAACCGGCGCGCGCCCACGCACGTACCAACGCCTCCGCATCCGCCCCCGCGAGCCGCCGGACCGTGACCACGTCGGCCGCGCGCACGTCGCGATGCGTCGTGATCTCGTGCGCGACGACCACGTCCCCTTCGGCCGTCCGGCCGATGCATCGCGACCGGACCCGAACTTCGTCGTCGTCGGTCACGCCGGCGCGGAAGACCGCGCGTTCGGCGACGGGCTGCAGCGCCGCCGGCGACAGCCCCGCGGCCGCCATGACGCGGCTCGTGGCCTCGTCGGCCCAGTCGATGTACGCGGGGTGGTTGACGTGGCCGAGCGGATCCATCCACGTGTGCCAGCAGCGGAAGCGCAGCTCGTGCACCGCGTTCGAATCCACCGGCTCCCACGACGGCAACTCGACGCTCGGACCCTCCTCGTGCACCGGAAACGCGGCCAGGAGCTCCGCGCTCGCGCGCACCGGTCGCAGATCGGCGCGGACGTGCGCCCACAGCTGCGTTCCGGCGGCGAGCACAGATCCGTCGGCCGCGAGCATGCGCACCTCCCGCGTCGAGAACACGTCGCGCCGGAATCGCGACACCCACGTCCGTGCGCGGGTCTGCTCGCCGTATCCCGCCTCGCGCAGGTGACGCACGATCATCTCGCGCACCACGAAGGCCGTGCCGCTCGCGCGGTAGCGCTCCGGCGGAAAACCGGCACGGCAACTCGCCTCGACCGCAGCTTCCTGGAAGAAGCGCCACACGTCGGCGGCGCGGCATGCGTCCCGCGGACCGAAGGCATACCGCGGCAGCCTGAGGACGAATTCGTGGACGGGCTCGCTCACCGCGCGTTGCGATAGCACACCCCCGTCCACGCGTATCGGGCTCGGTCTCGGACTCCGGCTCGGACTCGGACTCGGGCTCGGGCTCCGACTCGGACTCGGGATCGGATTGGGGATCGCAACACCATTGCGCCACGTCGAGCAACGTGACCGCCGCCATCGGACTCGGACTCGGGTCTCGGGCTCCGGCTCGGACGCTGAACCGAGACTCGGACTCAACTGCGAGGGCGGGCCCGGGATCGAGCCCTCCCGACGCGGACGCGCGATCCGTTCGGCCCCGTCAGATGAGGATCGTGCCTCCCTCGGGCGGCACGATGATGTAGACGTTCCGCGAATCGAGATCCGCGACGCCGTTGCCCACGACGATGATGCGGGCGCGGAAGATCTGCGCCGTCGCCGCCGGTGGCCGCACGTCGTTCCAGAAGTCGATCGCGAAGTCGACGAGCGTGCCCGGGATGACCCCGTAGAACGTCGTCATGTCTTTTCGCGTGTAGCCCGTTCCGGGGATTCCGTCGCGGTAGCCCTCGACGGGCACGATGCTCTTGATGAAACGCGTCGCGTCGAAGTCATCGGGGTTGCCCGGCACGTTCTCGGTGCGCGTGCTGACGTCCTGGGGCGTGCCACCGACGAGCTCGGCGATGGCGTTGACGACCTCGCTCGTTATTCTCGTGCCCTCGGGACCGAGCTCGAAACAGAGCGGAGAGCCGTCGGCGCGGACCGAGCCGGTGTCGCGCGCGAGATTACACATCTGCGCCGTCGCCGGATAGCCGGGATTGGACGGAATGTAGTCGGTCGACAGCGAGACGACGCGCGCCCCGATGGCCCGCAGCGCCTCGAGCGCGTCGACGTACAGCCTCGCACCGGGCACGTCGGTGTACGTGCAGCTCGCGCCCTCCAGTTCGTCGAGGGGCCAGCCCGGTGGCAGCGGCTCGTGGAACGGCGCGTCGCTCACGTAGACGATGATGGGCAGCGCGCCGGGCCGGAAGCACGGATATCCGCGGCGCGGGCCGGGCTCGTCCGGGATCGACGGGCAGGTCTTGGCCGGAATCGATCCCGCCATGCCGCCCCAGCCCCCCGCGGGCCACGACGTGCCCGAGCCCGTCGCCGTCATGTACAGCGCCTCGACTCCCGACTCGCAGCCGTTGCCGCCGCTGTGACGCGGATACGCGCGTACCGCGTCGATGATGTCGCGCACCCCGTTGGGCCCGCCGGACTGGAACGTCATCACGTCGCTCGACGGCGAGAACCGCGCCGTCATCGCGCCCATGTCCTGTTCGAACGGCACGATGTCGATGAGGTGGTAGTAGGGAAGGTCCGTTCCCCCGCCGTGGGCGCCGACGGGGAAGTCGTCGAACCCGCCCGCGCCGAACTGGACGTTCGGGATGAGATCCTGGACCCCGGGAATGATCACCGTCTCCATCCCGCGCTGGACGTTGCCGACCTCGCTGTACATCGAGCCGGTCGTGTCCATCAGGAAGAAGACGTCGGCCACCTGGATGTTCGTGCCGAATCGCAGCGTGCGGTTCTCGCGCGGCCCGTTGTAGGGAAGCACGACGAAGAAGTCGGTTTCGGGAATCGTGCTCGACGGGTCGGTCGGATCGGTACCCGTGCCGTGCACCTCGCCGAGGTCGGTCACTCCGTCCCCGTCCGTGTCGATGGCGTGGGGGTCGGTGCCGTGATCGAGCTCCTCGCGATCCGTCAGGCCGTCGTTGTCGCTGTCGCTGTCGTGCGAGTCGATGACGCCGTCGCCGTCGCCGTCCGCGATGGTGCACGGACGCGGCCCGGCTTCCATCGCGTCCGGGATGCCGTCCCCGTCGGAATCGTCGTCGAGATGATTCGGCGTGCCGTCGCCGTCGGTGTCGGCCATGGTCTCGAGCTCGTCGGCGACGCCGTCGCGGTCCGTGTCCGTCTCGTTCGTGCAGCCCTCCATCCCCGGACCGGCGTCCGTACGGATCCCGCCGTCGCGGGCTCCTCGCCTCGGCCCTGCGCGACCGGCCGTGCATGCGGCGAGGACGACGACCAGCAAAAGAAACGCGTGGAACAGCGAACGCGTCATGGCGCACCTCACGAGGTTGGAACGGAAGATGGTGGGCCATTCCGGGACACGAAATCAAGGGGGGTTGGCTTCGACGGGGCGCGGGATGGACTGCCCCCCGGCCAGCCGGCTCGCGGAGCCCTGCGCGCGGTCGTTCGACGCGCCCCGACGCGGGCGGCGCGCGCCTCGATCAGCCGAACGGCACGGGGTTGGCCGGCACGACGATGATGACGAGGCGCGTGTCGAGCACGGCGGAGCCACCGCCGCGCACGTCGATGTATGCGAGATAGACCTCGGACGTCGGCCCGCCGGGGTAGAAGTCGTTGTGGAACCGGATACGGAACCGCACCGTCGATCCGGGGACGACCCCGAAGAACGTCGAGACGTCGAACGCCGCGACGGCGTCCTCGTGCGCGATACCCGGCGGCGGTGTCCAGCACGGCTCGGCCGGAACGGCGTGGCAGCGCGGGACGCGACGCTTGATGAAGCGCGTCGCGTCGATGGGACTCGCGGGATAGTCGTCCGTCGGATCGTCGCGCGTGACCGTGTCCACGTCGAGCGGGACACGCGTCGCGAGCGTGCGAATCGCTTCGGTGAGTGTCTCGACGAACGTCGTGGAGCTGGACCCGTTCGGCAGGTCGTAGACCAGGGGCCGCCCGTCGATGTCCACCGAGCCCGTCTCCTCCGTCGTCCGCTTCATGAAGTAGCAGGGTGGATGTCCACCCGCGGCGACGACCCCCGCGCAGCTCGTGCTGATCGTGTTGACCCCGATGTACTTGGCGCCGACGCGATTGAGCTCCGCGATCATCGTCGTCCAGTCGACGGGATTGGGCGTGATGCCCACGTACGGGTCGCAGCTTCGCGTGTCCTCCCCGGGCGGGCCGTTGTGCGAGCAGATGTCGGTGAAATGGACGATGATCGGCAGGGCGCCCGTGCGGAAGCACGGCGCTCCCCAGCCGCTGTCGAGGCAGTCACCGGCGTAGCGGCGCATCGTGTACGTGCTCGTCCCGAAGCCAGAGGGCCCCATCCACGTCCCGCCGACGCCGGTGACGATCTGGTAGAGCGCCTCGGTCTGCGATTCGGGACCGTCCCCGCCCCCGTGGATCATCATCCGAGCGAAGGCGGCCTGGACGTCCGCGCGGCGTTCCGGCGGTGTCATGCGGATGGCGAGAATGAACGGCTCGTCGCCCGGACCCCCATAGGAACCGAAGGGGAAGTCGTCGTGCTGGCCTCCTCCAAACCACGCGTCGGGGATGACCTCGCTGAACCGATCGATGAGGCCGCCGGGCGCGGACACAGTGCGCTGGACGTTGGCGAGCGTCCCTCCCATCGAGCCCGTCGTGTCCGAGATGAAGAAGATGTCCGCGACCCGAATCGTCGTCCCGAAGTCGAGGTCGCGCTCGATGGGCTCCGCGCGGTAGGGGAGGACGACGTAGAAGTGCTCGTCCGGGATCACGCAGGCGGCGCTCGTCGCGCAATCGCAGTCGGTGCCCCGTCCATCGGGGCACGCGAAGCGTTCGTAGGCGCCCTCCGCGAGATCGTCGAACCCGTCCCCATCACTGTCGACATTGCAGCCGTCGGTTCCCACTGAACGCTCTTCGCCGTCCGACAGCCCATCGTTGTCGCTGTCGCGATCCGCGAAGTCCGGGAAGCCATCGCCCGCGCGTTCGCGCGTGATGGGGTCGATCTCTTCGCCGCACACGCTCGGCGGCGTCGCGAGCTCGCCGTCCCCGGCCTCGATCGCGTCGTTGAGGCCGTCGCCGTCCGAGTCGTCGTCTCGGAAATTCGGGCGACCGTCCCCGTCGACGTCCCGCGATCCCTCGTGTGCGTCGGAAATGGAGTCGCCATCGGAATCGTCGTCCTCGACGTCGGGGGTCCCGTCCATATCGGTGTCGACGCGGGCGCCGCCCTCGCCCAGCTCGTCGACGTTGCGGATCCCGTCGCCGTCCACGTCCGGATCGCGTGTATCGGGAACGCCGTCGCGATCGCGATCCCGATCCCGCTGCTCGCGATCCAGAACCCCGTCGCCGTTGGCGTCCGTGTCGAGGAAGTCGGGCGTGCCGTCGCCGTCCGCGTCGACGGGCGGCGTACGACAGTCGCGGTCGCCAGCCTCATCGATGTCCTCGAAGCCATCCCCGTCGGAGTCCCGATCCTCGGCGTTCGGCTGGGTGTCCCCGTCGGCGTCGGACGAACCTTCGTCCATCGAGCTGATGAAATCGCCGTCGGGGTCGTCGCCCGCACCGCAGCGCAGCACCACGCCGCCCTCCGTTCCGCCGTCGATGGGATCGCCACCATCCGCGCGATCCTCGCCACCACCGCATCCGGACGAGCCCAGACCCACGACGAAGGTCGCCGCCACCCATGCGCGAATGTGCAGATTCATCGGATCACCACTTGCTGCTTCGCGAAAAGACGCCTGAGATGTTACGGGGACGCGCAGGGGTGTTCAACCGGACGACGAGGGGCTTCGTATCGAGCTTCATGTCGCGAGGGTGAGTGGCCATCGTCGCACCGTTCCGTCCGTCTCGACGGGGCGTCCTGCCGAACTGGCGCGACCGCGGCCCGCGACCGGACCGGGCGATTTGGGAATGACACGCTCCCTTCGCGCGTGCTATGAGGCGTAGCCCCCGCGGACGTGCGACACGACTCACGGTACTCGAAACATCGTTACTGCTATGGAGGTGAGGAAGATGCGGGAGCGGACATCCCTGGGACGCGGCGACCACCGCGAGTGGCCCGGAACGCTTACGGGTGGGTGGCCCACGGGGCGGCTCCTCGTCCTCGCGTCGGTGCTGCTCGGGACGGCTGCAGCGGCTGGCTGCGGGCCCCGTTACCCCAACTGCGACGACGACGACGACTGCAGGGCCCGGGAGTACTGCGTCGACGGGCGCTGTCAGCAGTGCCGCAACGATGGAGATTGCCCGGAAGGACGACGGTGCACCCGCGGTCGCTGCGAGCCCATCGAGGGCTGGTGCCGGACGTCGGGAGACTGTCCCCCGGGAATGGAGTGCCGCGGCAATCGCTGTCAGGTCGTATCGCGCGCGCAGACCGAGGTACCCGCCGCCACCCCGACGCCGACTCCCCAGGTCTGCCAGCTCGCCCCGGTCTACTTCGGGTTCGACCAGGACACGCTCGAGGCGAACGCGCGAGCCACGCTCCAGGCCAACGTCGAGTGCATGCGACAGCGGGGCATCCGCGCGGTGCACGTGACCGGATACACCGATCCCCGCGGCACCGAGGAGTACAACCTTGCGCTGGGTGAGCGGCGCGCGCAGTCGGTGCGCAATTACCTGCGGTCGCTCGGCGTCGACGCCAGCGCGATCACGACGTCGTCCATGGGCGAGGAGATGGCCACCGGGACCGACGAGGCGAGCTGGGCGGTGGATCGCCGCGCCGAGATGTCCGAGCGGTGAGGCACGGACCCGCGCGGCTGGCGACCGTCGGTCTCGCGCTCGGTCTGGCGTCGAGTGGCTGCTTCCTGTGGACGAGCGCCTCGGAAGGCGAAGCGCTGCGGCAGCGCACCCAGGAGGCGGAGCGGCGCCTGGCGGCGCTCGAGAAGCGCATCGAAGAGGACCGCAGCGCGCTCGTCGCCGAGCTGCGCGAGCGGTCCGCGGAGCTCTCCGCGCTCGTCGATCGCGCCACGCAGGTGGTCACGCGCAACAGCGCTGACGTCACCGTCGAGGTGCAGCAACTGCGCGAGCGGCTCGACGCGCTCGAGGGACGAATCGCCGAGGTGCGCCATGCGACCGACTCGCAGCGCAGCGAGTGGCAGGCGGCGCGCGCCGAGATCGAGGCCCGCATCGACCAGGTGGCCATCAAGGCCGGCCTCGACGTGCCGCTGCGACCGGGGGACGTGCCCGAATCGCGCACGGACCACTACGCGGCCGCGTATCGGGCCTACCAGGGTGCCGCGCGCGGCCGTGCTCGGGCGCTGTTTCGAGAGTACATCCGACGCTACCCCCGCGACGACAACGCCGACAACGCGCAGTACTGGATCGGGATGACCTACGTCGCCCAGGAACGTCCGGCGGCCGCGCTCGCCGAGTTCCGGCGGGTGCTGTCGGAATATCCGAGTGGGGACGCGCTCGACGAGACGCTGTTCGAGATGGGTGAGGCGTTCCTGCGCATGCGCGCCTGCACCGATGCGCGCGCGGCGTGGCAGGGGCTTGTCGACAACCAGCCCGACTCGCCGCTGCGGGACCGGGCGCGCAATCGGTTGCGTGAACTGCAGCGCATGCCCCGCGGGCAGTGCGCGAGCTGAACGCGGCATGTGCCGACGTGCGCCGGCAAGCACGCGTCGGTGCGTGGGGTCGCCACGTTGACAGAACACGTTCGGGTTCTTAGCGTGCGCCCCGCGTGCACGAGGCGTCGGGACCGGCGTGGAGGTCGACGACCGTCGTCGCCGTTCGTCGCGAGGAGCGCGGGGCGATGGCTGCCGACGGGCAAGTCTCCTTCGGTCAGACCATCGTCAAGGCGCGTGCCCGCAAGGTTCGGCGCATCGCGAGCGGCCGGGTGCTTGCGGGGTTCGCCGGCGCGAGCGCCGATGCGTTCGCGCTGCTCGAGCGTTTCGAGCGAAAGCTCGAGGAGCACGGCGGCGCGCTCGGGCGGGCGGCCGTCGAGCTCGCCAAGGAATGGCGGACCGATCGCTACTTGCGGCGCCTGGAAGCGATGCTGATCGTGATGGACGCGAGCACGACGCTGCTGTTGTCCGGCACGGGGGACGTCATCGAACCGGACGAGGGCGTGGTGGCGATCGGCTCCGGGGGCCCGTACGCACTCGCCGCTGCGCGTGCGCTGATGCAGCACACCAACCTGGGGGCCGCCGACATCGCCCGGGAGGCCCTGCGTCTGGCGGCCGACATCTGCGTGTACACGAACCGCGAGATCCACCTCGAGGAGGTCGGCGCGTGAGCGACGATCCGTCGGCGTGGACGCCGCGTCGCATCGTCGCCGAGCTGGACCGGTACATCGTCGGTCAGCAGCGCGCCAAGCGCGCGGTCGCCATCGCGCTCCGCAACCGCTGGCGACGCCAGCACTGCCCGCCCGACATCCGCGACGAGATCGCGCCGAAGAACATCCTGCTCATCGGGCCGACCGGCGTCGGAAAGACCGAGATCGCGCGGCGCCTGGCACGCTTGGTGCGCGCTCCGTTCACCAAGGTCGAGGCGAGCAAGTTCACCGAGGTCGGATACGTCGGCCGCGACGTCGAATCGATGGTGCGCGATCTGGTCGAGGCGGCGCGCGAGCTGGTGCGCGCCGAGCACACCGAGCGGGTGCGCGCACGCGCTGCGGAGCTCGCCGAGCAGCGGCTCGTCTCGGCCATCGTCGCGACCCGCAACGGGGCGGTGGCCACCCGCGGCGACGAGGGACCGGCCGACGTGCCGGCGGCCGTGATCGTGACTCCACCGCCGGGACGCGCGACGGGCGGATCGCCCGCGGAGGTGTTGCAGGCGCTGCGCGACGGTCGGCTCGAGGACGAAGAGGTCGAGATCGAGGTCCGGCAGAGCGGCAACCCCTTCTGGCGCGTCTTCGGTGCCCACGGCGTCGAGGAGATGGAAATCAAGGTCAACGAGCTATTCGGCGCCCTCTCGGGGCGAGCGGGCCGACCGCGGCGGAGGCGGCTCCGCGTGCGCGACGCGCGACGCGTGCTCGAGGCAGAAGAGGCCGACCGGCTCGTCGACCCGGAGACGGTGCAGCGCGAAGCGGTCGAGCGCACCGAGCAGACGGGGATCCTGTTCATCGACGAGATCGACAAGATCGCGGGTCGGCAGAGCCCGCACGGGGGGCCCGACGTCTCGCGCGAAGGTGTGCAACGCGACCTGTTGCCCATCGTCGAGGGATCCACCGTCCAGACCAAGTACGGTCCCGTCCGCACCGATCACGTGCTGTTCATCGCGGCCGGAGCCTTTCACGTCTCTCGGCCGAGCGATCTGATCCCGGAACTGCAGGGCCGCTTCCCCATTCGCGTCGAGCTGGAACCGCTCGGTGCCGCCGACTTCGTTCGGATCCTGACGGAACCGCGGCATTCGCTCGTGCGGCAGTACACGGCGCTGCTGGCGACCGAGCAGGTCGAGCTGCGTTTCACGCCCGGCGCGATCGAGGCCATGGCGCGCCACGCCGCCGAGGCCAACGCGCGCACCGAGAACATCGGTGCGCGGCGCCTGCACACGGTGCTCGAGGCGGTGCTCGACGAAGTTTCCTTCGACGCACCGCAGCGCGCCGGTCAGACGGTCGTGATCGACGAGGCTCACGTACAGCGCGTGCTGGGGCCCGTCGTTGCCGATTCGGATCTGGCGCGCTACGTGCTCTGAACGGGCCGCCGCACGCGAGCAGGCGCGCGACGCGCTCTCTGGCAGGGGGCCCCGGGGGCCCCGCAGCGAGGTGTTCCGATGCACCGGAGCCGTGGAGCGAGCACAAATCTCTGGGGCGTATGGTTCGTCGTGGCGGTGGGTTGCGGCGGAGCCGCAGAGCCGCCCGCGCTGCGTGATGCGGGCGACGATCCCGCCGACGCCGCCCGCGACGCGACCGTTCCGGGGCCCGACGCCCAGATGGGCGTCGATGCCGACGCCGAACGCGACGCGACGATTTCGGCGGACGCCGGAGGCGCGCCGGATTCGGGAGGAACGCCGTCGGTGGATCCGGCCGCGAGGGGTCCGCACCGCGTCCACGTACTCGAGGGCGAGGTGGTCCGGGAGCGGCGCCGCATTCCGGTGGCGGCCCACACGCCGGGCGGCGTCGATCGCGCTCCGCTCGTGGTGTTCCTGCCCGGGTTCCAGCTCACGTCGGCCGACTATCTATCGACCGTCGAGCACCTTGCGACTCACGGTTTCGTCGTGCTGCGCGCCGATCCGCCGGCGAGCCTGGTCTCCGTCGATCACGTGCAGATGGCGGCCGACGTGCGCGCGGTCGTCGGTTGGGCGCTCGAGGCCGACGGGTTGCTCGCCGGTCGTGTCGATCCGGACCGCGTCGGGCTCGCGGGACACAGTCTCGGCGGCAAGGTGGCCGCGATGGCGGCGGCCGAGGATCCGCGCATCGGCGCGGTCTTCGGCATCGACCCGGTCAACGCCGGCAATCCGATCACGGGCTTCACCCCGTCGTTGCCCGACATCCTTCCCGAGGTCGTCGCGACGCTCGACATGCCGGTGGGCTTCGTCGGCGAGACGACGAACGCGGAAGGCTTCGGGCAGCCGTGCGCGCCTCGCGACGGCAACTTCCAGCAGTTCTACGCGGCGGCCACCGGTGCGCCGTGGGCGGCCTCCTGGGAGATCGCGGGGGCCGACCACATGGACTTTCCCGACCGCTGCGGCCTGCTCTGCGGCGCCTGCACGCCGGGTACGGCCGATCCGGCGCGCGTCCGCGCGATCACCCGCACGCTCGCGACGGCGTTCTTCCGCCGCCACCTGCTGGGGCAATCCGCGATGGAGGACTGGCTCACAGGGCCCCGCGTACCGGACGGCGTCACCACGATGCACCGGCCCTGATAGCGGCGGTCACGTTGCGTGACGTGGCCGAGGAGTGTTGCGAGTCCGAGCCCGAGACCCAGTCCGTGTCCGTGTCCGAGCTCGAGCCCGCGCCTGAGCCCGAGACCGAGTCCGAACCTGAGTCCGAGCCCGAGCCTGAGTCCGAGGCCGAGCCAGAGCCCGAGACCGAGTCCAAGTCAGAGTCCGAGACCGAGACCGAGCCTGAGTCCGAGTCCGGGCTCGAGCCGTCATCAACTAACCGACTGCCGCTGTGAGCGCGCTCGCGCCGGCCCGCCTTGCGTCGTCCGGAACCTCGTGACAGCTTCCGCGCCCCCAGATGGAACCCAAGCACACGATCGGGGAGGCCGTCCAGGCCCGGCACGTCGAGGTCGTCGTGGGCGAGAAAGGCCTCGAGCGCGCCATCAAGCACCTCAAGCGCAAGATGGCCGCCGAGGGCATCCTGCGCGAGCTGAAGCGACGCCGCCATTACATGAAGCCGTCGGTGCGACGGCGAAAGAAGGAAGCCGAGGCCGCGCGGCGACGACGCAAGCGTCTGAAGGCCGTCGAGACGAAGTGAAGCGACGGTAGGGGCTCCCACACGATCGCGCGCCACGGCAGCGGGTGCGTGGATCCATCGGTCCCGAGGCCCGAGCTCGACGGCCAACCCGCATCCGATGGCGAATGAGAGAGCCGCGTCGAGTCCGAGACCGAGTCTGAACCCGAGTCCGTGTCCGCGCCCCAGGCCGCTTCCGAGACCGAGTCCGAGGCCGAGCCCGAGTAAAACGCGCGATCGACCCACCTGGCCGGCGCAGTGATTCCGAGGCCGCGTCGGAGTCCGAGCCTGAGACCGGGTCCGAGATTGAGCCTGAGCCTGAGTCCGAGTCCGAGACGGAGTCCGAGTCAAGTTCGGAGACCGGGCCCGAGCCCGAGGCGGAGATGGAGACCGAGGTCGCCTTCGACACGGAGGCCCCGTCCGAACCCCTCCTCGCGCGGGTGCGACCCTGCCATCGCGACCACGCGATCGGCCCGCCTCGCACGACAGCGGATGCGCGTACGCGCTATGCTGCCGACGCACCGTGAGCAGCCCGCAGGATCCGCCCTCCTCTCCTTCGCCGCGCAAGCCCGTCGCGCCGCCTCCCCTCGCGAGCGTGCTGCGGCCCTCGAGCGCACCGCCGCGGCCCTCGTCGCCGCCATCGCTGCCTTCCACGCGTCCGGCGTCCTCCTCCTCGACGCGACCCCCGCCACCACCGCCGACCCCGGGGGCAGCACCACCGCCCGCCCGCCCGGACACGCAGCCCCCCGTTGCGCCGCGCGAGCCGGTTGCCGCCGCGACGGCCTCGACCACGGGCTCGTCCGCGCCTCCGACGCCACGCTAATCGCCCCCCCCCCGCGCCGACCTCGACGTCGCCGTGCTGCGCGCGCAGCTTTCGAAGGTCGCCTCCGAGGCGTCGCGCCTCGCCTCCGAGGTTGCCGCGATGCGCGCGCGGCAGGACGAGATCGAAGGCCGCCTCGCTCATCTCGAGGAGCCCGACACGACCCGAATCCGATTGCCCGAGGCGAGCGAGGGAGCAAGTGCCGCACCGCGGTGGGAATCGCTCGAGCAGGACTTGCAGCGACTGACCGCGCGGGTCGACGCGGCGGCCGAACGCATCGCTCGAGCCCAGCACGAGCGCGAAGCGCTCGCCTCCCGACTCGATGCGCTCGCGCGGGACCTCGCCTCGCTGCGCGGCGAGGTCACCGCGCTGCAAGCACGGGTCGATCGCATGGAACGCGCGGCGATCGACCAGCAACACGACGTCGAGTCGCTGCGACGCAACCTCGAGAGCCGTCGTAGCCGCCTCGAGAGCGCCGAGGACGTCGTCGGCGCGCTGCGCGACCGCATCGATGCGACGATGACCAGTGCCATCGCATCGCTGCACGAGCGCCTCGTCGCGGCGGTCGAACGCGCCGACGAACGCGAGGCGCGCGTCACGGCTCGCCTGCGGGCGCTCGAGTCCGCCCTCGCCGAACGCGACGCGCGCATCGCCACGCTCGAGGCGAGCTTCTCGGCGGCAGCCGTGGCGCGCCGAGGTCGCCCTTCGGCTCGCTCCGTCGCAAGCGAGCCCGCCGCTGCAGAGCACTCCGCCGTCGGTTCGGAACCTCGCCGCACCCGATCCCGACGTGCCGCCCGCTCGCCCTCCCCGCCGCCTACCGATGGCGGCGACGTCGGGGCGTGACGGTCGATCGGCTCGATCGGCGGCTGCCGACCGTGGCTTCGGTTTCGGGCCCGAGGCCGCACGGCCCTTCATCCAAGCACGTCACCGACGCCAGCAGAATGCCGTTCCGGCCGACGGCCCCACAGCCGTCAACGCTCGGTGCGCCGAGCGATGCGGAAGTCGGTGACCCGGTCGACGCGCGTCTCGAGGAATCGAGCGAGGCGATGGAAGTCGCTGCCGGGCTCGATCATGCGGACCTCGGTGCGGAGCGTCTCCTGGTTGACCACCTCGTCGAACGGGACGTAGACGAGATCGAGCTGACCTTCCACGCTGACCATGTGGCCGTCCAGCCCTTCTTCGACGAGCGCTCGGTACGCGCCGATGCCGAGCTGACTGCCCAGCATCACGTCGAAGGCGTGCGGCGGAGCGCAGCGTGACTCGTAACCGAGCTGCAGTCCCGTGATCTTCTTGCGGCGGCCGGTCCGTTCCTCGTAGCGGCGCGCGGCACGGTGCGCGACGAGGCTCGCCAGGTCGTTGTGACCGAGCGAGATGTGTCCGTGCTCGTCGCGCGGGGCATCGGCGAGGAAGGCCTCGGGCAACAGCTCGGCGATGCCCTCGGCGAGCACGACGGTTCCGTAGTGCTTGCCCCGCCGTTCGCGCGCGACGATGACGTCGACCACGCGATCGGCCAGCCGGTCCAGATCCACGCGCTTGCCCTCTCCGGGAACGTCGCGCAGCAGCGTCTCGTCGAGATCCTCGGCCGACAGGACCAAGTTGGCCTCCCCGGCGATCGCGACGCCGTAGGAGAGCCAGCCCGCCTTGCGGCCCATCGTCTCGACGACGAAGTAGCTGCCCGTCGCCAGGGCGTCGGCGCGCAGATTGAGCAGCTCCTTGGCCATCACGTCGACCGCGGTGAAGAAGCCGAACGTGAAATCGATGCCCCGGTAGTCGTTGTCGATGGTCTTGGGCAGATGCACGACGCGAACGCGGCGCGCGTCGGCGGGCAACGTCTGCTGGTAGCGGTAGAGCAGATTGGCGGTCTTGAGCGTGTCGTCGCCGCCGATGGAGACGAGCGCGTCGATCTCGAGATCGACGAGCGCGCTGTACACGTTGCGCAGCCGCTCGGTCTTGGTGGGATCGCGGAGGTCCTCCGCACGTTCGATGCCCTTGCCGGGATTGGCGCGCGAGGTGCCGATGAGCACGCCGCGGCTGTTTCGGATGCCGCGCACGTCGCGTTCGGTCAGCACCCGATAGTGCTCGTCGGGCAACAGACGCCGGCTGATCGGGTGGTACTCCTGAAGGAACGAGTAGCCGTGAAAGAACCCGATCGCTTCCCGTCCGTCTTCGAGAAACGAGATGGCGGCCGCACTGACGACGGCGTTGGCCGCCGGAGCCGGGCCGCCGGCAAACACGAGCCCGACACGCCGGATCGCATCGCCCTTGCGTTGACTGCTCGTGGACATCGTCACGGCCTCCAGAGGGTCGTGGTGGGATACGAGGCGCGGAGCGACGGACTCGACGCCGCAGACGCCGAGCGTCTTCGGCGCCGAGAAATGTCCCAGTTCGTGGACACGCGCAAGCGTAGACGGCGTGCGGGATGGCTGCCGACGCGCGCGCGGACGGCTCGGTGCGACGCGGAGCGGCGTCGTTCAACGCACACCGATCGTCACGCGGCTGCGGACGTGCGGATCGGACGTCGAGGTCGCCCAAACCAGTGCCGCGCTCAGACCGAGCGCCGCGACCCCGATGCCGATCCAAAACACCGGTGAGGAAAACATTGTGCCGTGGCTTCGGCCGTCGTCGCTTCGCGGCTGCTGCTCGCCCACGCCTAGCGCCTCCGTCGCGGCGTTCGCCCCCGCCATCGGCCCGGTCCCAGGGACCACTTCGGGCGCGTCCTCGGAGCCCAGCTCGAAGAGGCGATTGCCGTGCTCGTCGAGGACCTCGACGATCACTTCGATCGGCTCGGAGCGCCCGGCGTCTCCGACGGGAACGTACAGCGCGCCCCCGACCTCGAAACGCTCTTCGTTCAGAGCGCCGTCCGGACCGCCGCGCCAGCGGATCCGCACACTCGCGGCCATCGCGAGCGGATCCACGAGGTCGATCCGGATCGCGCGCCGAGCTCGGGCCCAGCTGACGCGGACACCGAGTCGATCGGTGCGCGCCGCCCACCAGCCCCGCGCCTCGAGCCAGGGGCTGCGGAGCTGCGGCGCGAGCGATCGGTCCACGGGAACGTCCGGCGTGAGCGCGAGCATGCGGAGGAACGCCTCGCGCGCGCGTTCCGGCTCGTCGAGGGCGGCGGCGCTCAGGCCCAGGAGCTGGTAGATGCGCGCCGTCTCGGCCGGGCTGCGACCGCCTGCCGCGAGCGCGGCAGCCGCGTGTTGGACCACGCTCTCGTAGTCCACTTGCTGATACGCCGTCTCGGCGGCGACGAGCGGATCGGGCGGAGGCTGCGGACGCGGACGGCGGCCGCGCTGGGCGCCGGCCGACGTGGGCGCGAGCAAGCAGCCGACGACGAGCAGAACGAGGCCGCAGCACATGGCCGGCCGGCTGCCGCAGGCGATCACGGCGCGCACGCTCCTCCGCACTTGGCCTCGATCGTCGGGCACGTTGGTGGCACGTCGCTCGTTTCCCGGTAACGGTCGGTCTGCACGAGCGCGATCACCACGACCCGGTTCCCCCCGCCGCCATCCGCAATGGCGCATCCGGCCAGAATCGTGCGGTTGGCGCCGTCGTCGACGAGACCCAACCACGCGGCCGGACCATCGGGCGCATCGTCGAGCGTGACGCGGCCATCGCGGAACGCGCACACCGAGGCCGGTCCCATCTGGGCGCTCGCGGCGACGTCGGAGCCGGCCAGGGCGTCGCCGAGCAGCTCGGGACATCGATCGACGTCCGCGGCGGCCAGCGGTCGCACGAGCACCCTCGCTTGCGATGCGTACAGGAACGCGGTTTCCGAAGGGAAGTTCAGCTCGACGGTCGTCAGGTCCGGCGCACAGCCGGACCCCACGAAAACGCAGAGGATCCAGGGGGCGCACCCTCCCCTCCGCGCGCGACGGGGGGCGCGGTGACGGTCGCACACGCAACCCCCGGCCGCCTCCCACGCCGGCCTCATGGCCGCGGCATCATCCCGCCGCCCGCGGGAAGGGGGCAAGGGGTCGCGTAGCGGGGATTCGAGCGACGGGCTCGAACGAGGACGACGGCCTCGATGGCGCCCGCCGATGCGGACGTGGCCAGAACGAAGCAGGCCTCGGGTGGGCGCCGGCGCTAACCTCGGCCTTGAGCCCGGGCTCGGCCCACCGAGAACCGCTCGCCGTATTCGTCCACCCGCGGGGGCGACGCTAGAGCCCACGCACGACGACGGTCGCGGTGCCTGAAGGCGGGATGACGACCGCCTGACGCTGCGCGACGGGCCCCGCGCCCGTCGCCGGCTGGAAGCTCACCTGGTACAGGCCTCCCGGTACGCCGTTGATGCGGCACGTCCGCCCCCGGGTCTGGCATGAATAAGTAGGGCCACCCCCGTGACGCGTGAGGGTCACGCGACCGTCGACGGGGCCGGAGACGCGGACGACGACGAGTGCATCCGCCGCTGCGCGCCCGGGAAGCGAGCTCACCGCGAGCACGAGGAGCCCCGCGCCCAGGGCGTTCCGCAATGTACGGAGCACGTGCACGACGCGCGGACGGACGCGCCTGGCGAACACCCGATTCACCTTTCTACCATCACGGCCCCACGCTCGGTACCCTCCCCGCAGCCATGCTGGGGCGCGCCCGATCGCCGCACGAACGCCCAGCCCCGAGCGGCCGCGCGCACGTCATCGTGCCAGCGCTTTTCGTGACGAGCGCGATCGCAAGCTGCTCCGGAATCGGAGGGGCCGGGCCTCCAGGATCCGAGCCCGTCGCAGGCGGACGCGTGCCGAGCGTCGTGACGGCGGAGCCGTCGCGGACCGCCGCCACGGAGCAGGTCGCGGCGCCGATGGCGCAAACACGCGTCGCCGGCACGACCGACGAACCGGCCGTTCCCCCGCGACCGGCGGCAGCAGCGCGACGCACGTACCTCGATCTGTCGGCTCGCCCGGAGCTGCTGGAAGCACGCTCGCACCAGGCGCTCGTGGTCGATTTCGGGGCGCCGGGTGCGCACCGTTACACGCTCGGCGGATGGCAGACCGGATGGTCGGGCGAGGTCGAGTGGGCGGAGACCCTCGTCGAGACCGTCGCGAGCGGACGCGCACGACTCTGGTTGCCCGCGACCGGAGACGAGCGCGAGCTCGTCCTGCGAATCGCCTCGGCGCGCCCGGGCAGGCTCCGCGTTCGGGTCAACGGACGCGAGCTGGGCTCGGCGGCACTGCGAGGCGGGGGCGAACTGCACGGCGTCGCGTTCCCTGTGCCGCCCGAAACGCTGCGAACGGGCGACAACGAGGTGATTCTGGACGGGCCGCCCGCCGCGGTTCTGCAGGGAGTCGGGAGCGTCTCGATGCTCATCGACTGGCTGTGGCTCGGTACGTCGGGCGACCATGCCCCCGGACCTGGACCGCCGCCCGCTCTCGTCACGCCACGCGGGCTGACGCTCACGGACCAACTGCACGTCACATGGACGGTCGACCTGCCTCGACAGGCCTGGCTCGAAGGGGACCTCACCGGCCCCGCGCGCCTCGAGCTGTCCGCTCAGCGCGACGGAGAAGCGCCGGAGCGCGTGGGCACCGTGCAGGGAGAGGGATCGTTCGCGATCGACCTCGCGGCGTTCGGCGATCGGCTCGTGCGCCTCGCCCTGCACGCCGTCGCCGGCGATGCCTTCGTCTCGAGGTTGCGGATCACCGTTCCGACGACGGGCGGCGCTCGGCCCCCCGCACCGCGGCCGGACAACGTCCTCGTCTTCCTCATCGACACGCTCCGCGCCGACAAGCTGCGCGTCTACCGGCCCAGCTCCCGCGTGCAGACGCCCGGCCTCGATCGATTCGCGTCGGGCGCCAGCGTGATCAGCCGCGCGCGGGCGCCCGAGAACTGGACCAAGCCGTCGGTCGCGACGCTGCTCTCCGGGCTGATGCCATGGCAGCACACGGCGACCGGTGGCGATTCGGTCGTGCCTTCCGCGGTTCGCTTGCTGCCGGAGATGCTGCGCGAGCGAGGCTTCACCACGGCGGCCTTCATCGCCAACGGGTACGTCTCCGACCGCTTCGGATTCGGCCGGGGCTGGAGCTTCTATCGCAACTACATCCGCGAGGGGCGGCGCTCGACGGCCGATCGGGTCGCGGCCGACGTGCTCGAGTGGCTCGACCGACGACCGCCCGATCGGCCGTTTTTCCTCTACGTGCACACCATCGATCCACACGTGCCGTACCGCCCCCCCGCTGCATTCGTGCAGATGTACGATCCGGAACCGTATCGCGGGCCGGTCGACTTCTCGCGCGACTCGCTGCTGCTCGAGAACATCAAGATCGGCCGATTGCGCCTGACCGAGCGTGACCGCGTGCGCCTCGAAGCGCTCTACGACGGCGAGATCAGCTTCCACGACGTCCACTTCGCCGCCATCGTCGACGGACTCGCGCAGCGCGGCCTGCTCGACCGCACGCTCGTCGTGATCACCGCCGACCACGGCGAGGAGTTCTGGGACCACGGCTCGGTGGGCCACGGCCACAGCGTGCACGAGGAGCTGCTGCGGGTGCCGCTCATCGTGCGGCTGCCGGGCGGGGTCGAGCACGTCGCGCGCGTGGAGGTGGACGCGAGCCTGGCCGACGTGCTGCCCACGATCCTCGACGCGCTCGGCGAACCCGTGCCGTCGTGGATGCCGGGCCGGTCGTTGCTACCGGAGCTGCGCGACCCGGATCGCTGGAGCCCGCGACCCCAGGTCGCCGGCTTCATGGACGGCTGGCGAGCGCTCGCCGAAGGGCGTTGGAAGCTCATCCATCGCGGCGCGCACGGCGCCATGCTGTTCGATCTGCGCGCCGACCCCGGCGAGCGGCAGGACCTCGCGGGCAGCCATCCCATCGCCCTGCGGCACACGCGCGCACTGCTCGGCCTCGAGCTCGCGCGCACGCGACCGACTCGACGGGCGCGCACGGCCGGACGCAGTCCGAGCGGCGACCCGTCGCAGCCTCCTGCCGTCGAGCCCGAACGCACGACGATCGACCCGCAAACCGAGGCGCAGCTCCGAGCGCTCGGTTATGCAGGAGGCAACGTCGGCGGCGGACCGTGAAGACCCCGTCGAGCGACGGCGCGACCTTCGGTTTGCGTCGCCCCACGCAGGCGCTAGCCTGCGGCTCCCTCGTGACCTCGGGGCGTGGCGCAGCCTGGTAGCGCACCAGACTGGGGGTCTGGGGGCCGCTGGTTCAAATCCAGTCGCCCCGACGAGGGGGAGCCACGGCGCCGCCGAGCGCCGGGGCTCCCGTTTGTCCACGGTCTTGGGCCCTCCCAACGTAGCCGGTCCTCGCATGCACCACCGCGGACTCGGGCTCGGGCTCGGTCTCGCGCTCGGACTCTGACTCGGTCTCGGACTCGACTCGGGCTCGGCCTCGGTCTCCGACTCGGTCTCCGACGCGGTCTCGGACTCGGGCTCAGGCTCGGACTCCGGCTCGGTCTCGGGCTCGTACGTGCACCCCGAACCGCCCGTCAACCCGCGGGCCGGAACGCGCGGATCACGGACTCGTCGGTTTCGAGGCGCGGGCCGCCGATGAGGTCGATGCAGTACGGGACGGCGGGGAACACCGCGTCGAGGCACTCGCGAATCGCCGCCGGCTTGCCGGGAAGATTGATGATCAGCGAGCGGCCACGGATGCCCGCGGTCTGCCGCGACAGAATGGCGGTCGGGACGCTCTGCAACGAGACGGCGCGCATGCGCTCGCCAAATCCGGGAAGCATGCGCTCGCAGACGGCTTCGGTGGCCTCCGGGGTCACGTCGCGTGGCGCGGGACCGGTTCCACCCGTCGTCACGACGAGACAGCAGCCCTCCACGTCGCACAACTGCACGAGGGCACGTTCGATCGCGTCGCGCTCGTCGGGAACGAGGCGGTAGACCTCCCGCCACGGCGTGCGAAGGTACGCGCGCAGCGTCTCGGCGATCGCGCGTCCGCTGCGGTCCTCGTAGACGCCCGCGGTGGCGCGATCGGACGCGGTCAGAATCCCGATGGGAACCGGGGTGCCGGACACGCGTGGCCCCTAGCACGCGCGCGCCCGCGAGGCGACGCGCGCCGGACGAGCACGAGAACGAGGGCAAGCCCCGCCACGGGAAGTGGCGGGTGGGAGCCCGGCGCGCGCCGAACCCCGGTGCTCGCGCACAGCGGCTCGAAGTACGCTCCCTGCACCGGGTCGAGGCACGTCGGCTCGGGGCTCGCGTCGAATCCGCCCGACGGATCGACCACGGCGAGCGCGAGGCAGACCGGCGAGACGGCCTCCGAGCGTTCGAGCAAGACGGCCGCGACGAGCTCGGCGCCCCCGTATCCGCGGACACGCGCACGCGGTTCGGGCGCGAGCACCGTCGGCCCGCGCGTCAGGTACAAGAAGTACTCGAGATCGGCGGCCGGCGCGTCGTCGTCGGCCGGCGAGAAGACGACGTCGAGCCGGTAGCCGCCGTCCGGAAGGCCACAACCCGTGTAAGGCGCCGACTCGACGACGGCGAGATCGCCCACGCGGGGCTCCCGTGCGTCCTCGGCGATGCCGGTCTCGAACGTCCACGTTTGGGCGGTGTCGAGGAGAAAGGCCTGCGCGACGTGCCAGCGTGACGGCAGCAGCGGCACGACGGGAACGAAGAAGGCCGAATCGCCCACGAGCTGCACGCCGCCGACGAGCGGCGTGGCGCTCTCCCAGTCGCACGGGGCGGCGGCGCAATGCCCCACGCGGAGGCGCCGGGCAGAGGCCGCGACGCGTGGATCGGCGAGCAAACCCGCCGGATAGCGCACGCGTATGGGCGCATCGAGCCGCACCCCTCGCGACAGGCTGGCTGGCGCGACCTCGAGTTCCCACGAGGGCTCGGGACAAGGCTCCTGCGCGCTCGTGGGTCGAGCGGCGAGGAGCAGCACGGCGAGCAGGAGACCGCCCCCTCGAAGGCCGACCGCCGAAGCCGTGTCGCGCACGTGGCTTACCATCGCCTTCCTAGCACGCGACGGTCCACGACCGCAGCGTGCCGCGGGGCGCGGTTCTGCGAAGGAATGCGCTGACCGAGATGATGTTGACTCCGCCGCCGAGGCCGAGACCGAGGCCGAGACGAAGTCCCAATCCGAGCCCGAGCCCGAATCAAAGGCCGAGTCCCGGCCCTAGCATTGGCCCGAAACTCCGCTCGAGCGCGAGCCGGACTGCCGCGGTCAGGGCAGCGCGAACGTGAAGGGCAATGGCCGCGCGACGAGCACGTCACAGCGCGCGGCATCGAGCAGCCAGCACGCCACGCTCCCGACGAGCACGTGGGCGAGACCCGTGCGACCGTGGGTTCCGGCGACCAGGAGATCCGTACCCAGGCGTTCGGCGAGCGCGAGCACGACGGCCCTCGGGTCACCGCGGCGCAAGAAGGGCCTACAGCGGACACCGGCCGCGCGGTACGGGGCCAGCAGGCGTTCCATGCCTTCTTGGGCCGTCCGCTGGAAGCTTTCCCGCCACTGTGCCCGTTCGCGCTCCGACATGGATGGAGCGACGAACCCCTCGAAGGGAACGTGATAGACGTGCACGACGTCGAGCGGAGGCCCGTCGCGCCCGACGGCCCGCAGGGCCAGATCGATCACCGCCGGCGAGCCGTCTTCGAGATCGACCGCGACCAGCGGCTTGCGATACGCGTCGGTGACCGGGCGGGCCACGACCAGCACCGGCACGTCGCCCTTGCGGACGACCCGCTGCGCCGTCGTGCCGATGAACAGATCGCGAACGCGCCGCTCGCCGTGTCGGCCGACGACGACGAGCTGGGCGCGCCGCCGACGCGCCGCGCGGATGAACTCGACGAACGGCTGCCCTTGACGCGGCCCGTCGACGACCAGATCCAGGCCACGCGCGCTGGCCTCCGCGCGAGCCCGCGCGGCGTGCTCCTCGAGGCGCTGGCGCGCGAGGGCCAACGCGTCCTTGCGCAGCCGCGCCGGCAGCGCGCCAGGCACCACGTGCAGCAGGTGGACGCGCGCCCCGTTCGTCAGTGGCAGCCGGAGCGCCCGTCGCAACGCGAGATCGGCGCCATGGCTGAAGTCCGTCGCCACCAGGATGCGACCGAACGGCGCTCCCGTCGTCTCGGTGCTCCTGCGGGCTTTTCGAGGCTTCGACACGGCCGCTCTCCGCTCCCTCGGCCCGTCCGCACGCGGGCCTTCGCTCGGGCGCATGTAGGCGCACCCGTTGCCGCTGGCAAGCTCTCCCCCCCTAACCGCGCTCCGAGCCCGACGGATCGCGACGCCGCTGCCGCGCCTCCGCACGCGCCCGTTCGAGCGCCGCGCGCACCACGTCCTCGATGTCGGCCTCCGTCACGCGTACCGTCGGCCGGCGAGGGGCGCGGACGGAGCGCGGCCTGGAGCGCCCTCGACGCCCCCACAGGTACCAAGGCAGTTTCCATGCACGCGCGCCGTCGAGGGGCGGAATCGGCAACAGATTGAACGCCGCGAGCCACAGGTTCCCTTCGACGAGCGCGTCGAGTAGATCTCGGCTCATCGTCGCCGACGGCTCCGCGTGGGAACGGACGAGCGCCGCGATGCCGGCGAGCAATCCCTGGGCGAGCACGCCGCCCCACGCCACGATCGCGTCGTCGAGGTCACTGCGGCTCTCGTGGACGCAGACGCCCCCGTAGGCCTGCACCTCGACGGCCTCGACGCGAAGCCTGCGCAGACGCGCGAGGACGGCGTGGCCGAGCTCGTGGACGAGCACGACGAGCGGAAACGCGATCCAGGCGCCCGGAGCGAGCCGCAATCCAGAGACGAGCAGCGCCCCGAGCGGCGTCGTCCAGTGCACGCGCACCGGCGCCTGGCCGATGCGGCCCAGGACGAGCCAGCCCGCTTCCCAGCGCACGGCGATCAGTATCGACGATCCCGGCCGGCGCGCACGGTGGGCCGCGCGCTCCATCGTCCCGCACGCCTCGTCAATCGGGCTGGAAGATCACGTTCTGCGTCGGATCGGTGTCGTAGAAGCGGGGTACCCGGTCGAACGTGATCGCGCCGAATGCATTGACGAGGACCGCGAACGCCGCCAGGCCCCAAAACCCCGAGCCGAAGCGCCGCCCGCCGAGGGCGAGCAACGCGAACAGGAGCGGCATGTAGTCGAGCGCGAACCGGTAGCCGAACTGGATCCAGCCGCTGTTCTGGTAGCACAGGTCGAGCAGGCACGTGGCGCCTGCCGCGAGCATCAGGCCGACGGCGGTCGCATCGACGCGGCGCGGCCACAGCACCCAGAGCAGATTGGGCGTCGTGAACCAGAGCGCCAGACCGTGCCGGCTGATGGTCAGATAGGGCGGGCGCGCCGACAGCCACGGAAGCGAGGAGGTGAAGACGGCGAGGTTCTTCGCGAGATAGTGGTAGTTGAACAGCCCCCAGCGCTCGATCCGATCGGCCCAGCGCACCGACAAGAACCGGTGTCCGAACTCGAACGGATCGCCGAATCGCGCGTGGTTCATCGCCATCGCCACAGCCCCGATCACGAGGATCGGTACCGCGAAGGCGACGAGGGGCCGTAGCAGCGCCGCGGGACGAACCGCGCGCAGCCACACGGCGGCGCGCAGCAGCGGGGAGCGCCCCTCGGGCGGCGGCGGGCCGTTCTCGGCGCGCGCGACGCGGAGCGCCTCGACGAGGAAAAACAGAGCGAGCGGAAACGTCGAGGCGCGCGTCATGAACGCGAGGCCGAGCATCAGGCCCGCGAGCCACGGCCGGCGCGCGTCGAGCGCGAACAGCAGGTAGCCGACCACGAGCGGGACGCAGACGACGTGCGCCGCGAACCACACCGAGCCCTGCACCGCGCTGAAGAAGTAGACGGTGCCGAAGGCGAACAGCAGGCTGAGCCCGACGTTCTGCCACGTCGTGCGGCCGGAGCGACCGCGCTCCGAGAACGTGCGCAGCAGCACGTACAGCAGCGCAGGCCCCAGGCCGGCGAGGATCGCCCAGACGAGCCGATCGGGCGTCTGAAGGTCGAACAGCGCCACCAGCGGCAGCAGCAGGACCGCCGGCAGCGGCGGGAACGAGACGTACCAGCGGTACCGCTCGGCGAGCTCGGGAGGGAACCGGTAGCGGCCCGCCGGGCACGGGCCGCGCGTCTGCGTGTCGAAACAGGCCCAGTCGTTGGTCCCGGGCGGCACGTTGCCCACGACGCCGAGCTGCCCGTGAAGGAAGCTGCGCGCGAGGTGAACGAAGTGATTGTCCTCGGTCGGAACGAGGACGCGGTCGCCGAGCAAGGCCACATAGACGCTCGCCGCCAGCGCGAAGATCGCCGCAGGCGCGCGCAACCGGGCCAGCATGGCCGGGCGAGGATATCCGGGGCGTGGGCCCGCGCCACGACTCGACGCGCGAGCGCGCCGCGGGCATGATGGGCGCCGTGGGAGGCGCACGCGGCATCGCGTGGCTGCTCGGATTGTCGCTGCCGGGCGCCGTGGTACTCGTCACGCTCGCGTCGCCGACGGCCGCCCAATCGCCCGTCGAGACACCCGCGGCTTGCACAGTCCGCGGAACGGTGAGCGTCGACGAGGCTCGGGTCGAGGTGCAGGGAAGCGCGCCGCTGCGGCTCGCGCTGCGGGAAGTGCGCGCGGAGGTCGTCCTGGAGCCGGGACGGCCGCCGCGCATCGCCGTGCTGGGGCCACTGCGCTTCGAAGCCTTGCCGAGAACTCCCCTCCCATGGCGGTTCACGCGCGGCGCGGACCTGGCCGGCGGCGTCCTGCACGTTTCGCCCGCGACGCGCATCGCTCGCGTCGAGGCGGGACCGGACGGCGTCCGAGCCGACGTCGAGCTCTCGCCGGCCCTGATCGCACGCGCCGTCGCCGTGCCGTGCGGGTTGCTCGCTCTCGGTGCGGTGGACGCGCCGACGCAACGCGAGGCCGTGGAAACCGGGCACCTGGTCCCACGCCGGCGCACTCTCGCGTTGCGACCGCGTCCGACCGAGGCCCCGAGCGTCGAGCTCGAATTGCGGCAGGGTGCGCGTCTTGGGCTGCAGCCCGTCGGACGCGACGGCGGGTTCTCCCGGGTCTGGCGCACGTTCGAGAACGGCTCAGGCTTGTCGGGATGGGTCGACGATCGGGACGTGGTCGAGGCCCGCCGCCCGATGCCCGCCTCACCCGTCGCGGCCGCTCCCGTGCGCCGGGCGCGCTGCGAGCCCGTCGAATTCGACCGGCCGACCCTGCCCGAGGGGACGACGGTCCACGTACGACCCGACGGACCGGTCTGGGCGACCGTCGCGGCGGACGCCGCATTTGTGCTCGCGCCCCGACCCCGAGGCTGGAGCGCGATCCTGCACGCCGAGGGAATCGCGCCCGCTCCCCTCCAGCGCTGCCCACGCCCGTTCGCGACGGCCTTCATCCGAACGGCGAGCGAGCCGGAATCGAGCTCCCGCTGATCGCGGTCGTGCTTCGGCGCGATCGCGTGTCCGAAACCGACCTCGAAGCCACCGCGTCGGAGTCCAAGGCCAAGACCGAGTATGACGGCGGCGGTCTCGTTGCTCGACGTGGCCGAGGGGTGCTGCGAGCCCGAGCCCGAGACTGAGCCCGAAGCCGAGACCGAGACCGAGACCGAGACCGAGTCCGAGTCCGAGACCCTGCCCAACCTCGAGAGCGAATCCGAGGCGGAACGATGACGCGGTGGGACGGCGCGCCCGTCGCGGCTTTGCGGTACAAGGGAATCGCGACGAGGTCGGCATGCACGAGCGCAATGCGGCCCTACGGGATCTCGGCCAGAGCATCTGGCTCGACTACATTCGCCGCGATCTGATCGCGACAGGCGAGCTGTCGCGACTGGTCGAGGAGGGTGTGCGGGGCGTCACGAGCAACCCGACGATCTTCGAGAAGGCGATCGGCGGTTCGTCCGATTACGACGGCTGGCTCGAACGTCACGTGCTCGAGGAGCCGCACGAGAGCCCCGACCGGCTCTACGAACGGCTCGCCGTCGACGACGTGCGCGCGGCTTGCGACGTGCTGCGGCCCGTCTGGGAGGCCTCGGACGGCATCGACGGCTGGGTCAGCCTCGAAGTTTCGCCCGGGCTCGCCCACGACGCGGCCGGCACCGTCGCCGAGGCGCGTCGGCTCCGGGCGGCTGTCGATCGTCCCAACGTGATGATCAAGGTTCCCGCCACCGACGCGGGCATCGACGCGCTCGGCGCGTTGCTCGACGAGGGCATCGCCGTCAACGTGACGCTGCTCTTCGGCGTCGCGCGCTACGAACGCGTCGCGCACACGTACGTGCAAGCCGTCGAGCGCGCGAACGACCCGCGGCGGCGGCACTCGGTCGCCAGCTTCTTCGTCAGTCGCATCGACGCGGCGGTCGACCCGCTGCTCGAACGCGACGGACGCGCGCAGGCGCTGGCCCTACGCGGCCGTGTCGCAGTCGCCAACGCCCGCGTCGCCTACGCACGCTTCCGCACCGTGTTCTCCGGCCCGCGCTGGGAGGCGTTGCGCGCGCGAGGCGCCCGACCCCAGCGGCTGCTGTGGGCCAGCACCGGCGTCAAGGACCCGCGCCTACCGGACGTGCTGTACGTCGAATCGCTCGCCGGGCCCGACACCGTGAACACGATGCCGCCCTCGACGTACGC
Organism: Myxococcota bacterium; assembly: GCA_025054695.1. GTDB lineage: Bacteria > Myxococcota_A > Polyangia > Polyangiales > JANWZI01 > JANWZI01. The sequence goes on from JANWZI010000005.1 coordinate 52,504, forward strand.
CGCGTGGCTCGATCACGGACGGCCTCGCGCGAGCCTGCTCGAAGCCGGTGACGAGCGTGCGGTGCTCGACGCGCTCGACTCGCTCGGCATCCGATTCGACGAGGTGGTCGCTCGCCTCGAAGCCGACGGGTTGTCGGCCTTCGCGCGCAGCTTCGACGCGCTGCGCGCTACCCTCGCCGACAAGCGCCGCCGCATTCTCGAACGACACGAGAGCCGCCAGCATCTGGCGCTCGGCGCGTACGAGCCCATCGTGCGCGCGCGACTGGACGGCTTCGAACGCGAACGGCTGCTTCACCGGCTGTGGGCTCGCGATCCGACGATCTGGCGGCCGGAGCCCGAGCCCGAGCTCGTCGACCGCCTCGGCTGGCTGACCCTGCACGAGCGCATGGAGGGGCGCGAGCCGGAGCTCGTCGAGCTCGCCCGATCGGTTCGCGACGACGGCATCGAGCGCGTCCTGCTTCTCGGCATGGGGGGCAGCTCGCTCGCCCCGGAGGTCTTCCGCGCCGTGCTCGGACGCGCCCCCGGCCACCCCGAGCTCGAGGTGCTCGACACGACGCACCCGGACGCCGTCGAGGCGTCCCTGCGCACGCTCGACCCTTCACGCACGCTCGTCGTCGTCGCCAGCAAGAGCGGCACGACGATCGAAAGCCAGGCGCTCTACCACGTGCTCTGGGATCGGTGCGCGAGCCTCGGCGCCGCGCGGCCGTCGCGTTTCGTGGCGATCACGGACCCGGGCACGCCGCTCGAGCACCTCGCGCGCGAGCGCGGCTTCCGGCGGGTTTTCCTCGCGCCGCCCGACGTCGGCGGCCGCTACAGCGCGCTCAGCGTCTTCGGTCTGTTGCCGGCGGCGCTCGTCGGCATCGATCCGGACGACTTGCTCGACCGCGCCTGGACGATGGCCGAGGCCAACGCCGCGTGCGTGCCACCGTCGCGGGCGCCGGCCGCCCGATTGGGGGCCGCGCTCGGCGAGCTGGTGCGCGCCGGCCGCGACAAGGTCACGTTCGTCTGCTCGCCCGCCCTGCGCGCGCTGCCCGCGTGGATCGAGCAACTGCTCGCCGAGAGCACGGGCAAGGACGGCACGGGCATCGTGCCCGTCGCGGACGAGGAGCTGGGGCCACCCGACGTGTACGGCACCGATCGGGTCTTCGTCGCGTTCCGGCTCGAAGGCGACGGCAGCGATGGGCTGGAGCAACGTCTGGACGAGCTGGAGCGCGCGGGTCACCCGGTCGTGCGCTTGCGTCTCGCCAGCGCCAAGGACATCGCGCAGGAAATGGTGCGATTCGAGATCGCGACGGCCATCGCGGGAGCCGTGCTCGGGATTCATCCGTTCAATCAGCCCGACGTGCAGCTCGCCAAGCAACTGGCGGCCGACGCCATGGCCGGCCGCATCGATCCATCCGAATCCGGCGCGGCACCGGTCCCCGCGGACGACGCGCGCGCGCTCGAGGACGCGTGGGCGGCCTGGATTCGCGCCGCGCGCCCCGGCGACTACGTCGCGCTGCAGGCGTTTCTCGCACCCTCGGCGGGGCTCTGGCACCGGCTGCAAGCCGTTCGGCACGCACTGCGTGACCGGCTTGGCCTTGCGACGACGCTCGGCTGGGGACCGCGCTTCTTGCACTCGACCGGCCAGCTGCACAAGGGAGACGGGAACCGCGGCCTTTTCCTGCAACTCGTCGACGAACCGGCCGCCTCGGTCCCCGTCCCCGAGACCTCCTACGATCTGCGTCGCTTGCTGCGCGCTCAGGCCGACGGTGACGCGCTCGCGCTGCGGAGCCGAGGGCGCCGGCTGCTGCGCGTGAACCTCGGCGCGGCCCCCGACGCCGGGCTGCAACGGTTGCTCGACCTGGCGGCTCGGGCCAGCGGGAACGATGCGTGAACGAGACGACGCCCACGATCTCGTGCTCGAGCTGCACGCGCGGCCTCGGTGTACCGTCGTGCGCGAACCGACGCGCATGGGATCGACCCTGCTGACCGAACGGCGGAGGTGAACGCATGGAGCTGGGAATCGTCGGGCTCGGAAAGATGGGCGGAAACATGGCCGAGCGGCTTCTGGCCGCGGGCCACCGCATCGTGGGCTTCGATCCGGATCCGGGAGCACGCGAGCGGCTCGTCGGTGCCGGAGGCACGGCCGTGGCGTCGATCGAGGAACTCTGCCGCGCGTTACGGCCCCCTCGCGCGATCTGGATCATGGTGCCCAGCGGCAAGCCCACCGCCGACACCCTGCAGGCGGTCGCCGCGGGGTGCAGCCCGGGAGACGTGCTCGTGGACGGCGGCAACAGCAACTACCGCGACAGCCAGGCACGGGCCGAAACGCTCGCGGCGCGTGGCCTCCTGTTCCTCGACGTCGGCACGAGCGGCGGCATCTGGGGCCGCACCGAGGGCTATGCGCTGATGATCGGCGGACCGCGCGAGGCCGTCGAGCGGCTGCGCCCCATCTTCGAGGCGCTCGCCCCCGCGCCGGACCGGGGCTGGGGCCACGTGGGGCCCAGCGGTGCGGGCCACTTCGTCAAGATGATCCACAACGGCATCGAGTACGGAATGATGCAGGCGTTCGCCGAGGGGTTCGCGATCCTCAAGAAGAAGGACTCGCTGGGGCTGGACCTGCTGCAAATCGCGCGCATCTGGCAGCACGGCAGCGTCGTGCGCAGCTGGCTGCTCGACCTGCTCGTCAACGTCCTGCAGCAGGACCAGGATCTCGAGGACGTCGCGCCGTGGGTGGCCGATTCGGGCGAGGGCCGATGGACCGTCGCCGAGAGCATCGACCTCGACGTTCCGGCGCCGGTGATCGCGCTCTCGCTGCTGACCCGCTTCCGCTCGCGCGACGGGTACGCCTACTACGACCGGCTGCTCGCCGCGCTCCGCCAGCAGTTCGGCGGCCACGCGGTTCGACGCGCGGAGTGACGCGCCGCCGGGCGCGGACCCGACCTCCCTCAGCGCTCGCCGCGCAGGAACGCGACGCAGTCCGCGACGTCGAGGCGACTACCCACGAAGAGCGGCGTGCGCTGGTGCAGGCTCGTCGGAACCACGTCGAGCACGGCACCCCGGCCGTCCGACGCGGCGCCGCCGGCCGCTTCGACGATGAACGCGAGCGGATTGGCCTCGTACAGCAGGCGAAGCTTGCCCTCGGGGCGCTTGACGTCGCCCGGATAGACGAAGATGCCACCGCGCAACAGCGTACGGTGCAGGTCGGCGACCATCGCGCCGATGTAGCGCGCCGAATAGGGCCTGCCGGAGCCGGCCTCGGGCGTCTTGATCCAGTCCACCCAGCGGCGCAGCCCCTCGGGCCACCGGTGGTAGTTGCCCTCGTTGATGGAATAGGTGTCGCCGCGGTCCGGGATCCGGATGTTCTCGTGGGACAAGAAGTACTCGCCGACGGTCGGGTCGTAGGTGAAGCCGTGCACGCCGCGACCCGCCGTGTAGACGAGCATCATCGAGGAGCCATAGACGACGTAGCCCGCGGCGACCATGTCGCGACCGGGCTGCAGGACGTCGTCGAGCGTGCCCGGGCCACCGACGGGGCTGCGGCGCCGGTAGATGGCGAAGATGGTCCCGATGGACGCGTTGACGTCGATGTTGCCGGAACCGTCGAGCGGATCGAAGAGCAGGACGTACTTGCCGCCGTGCGACTCCGGAGGCACGGGAATCAGCTCGTCGTTCTCCTCGCTCGCCATGACGCAGACGTGGCCGCCGGCCTCGACGGACTTGATGATCGTCTGGTTGGCGAACTCGTCGAGCTTCTGGACGATCTCGCCCTGCACGTTCGTCAAGCCCGTCGAGCCGATGACGTTGACGAGCCCCGCGCGGCGCACGAGCGAGTGGATCGTCTTGGTCGCCAGCGTGATCTGCTGGAAGAGCTCCGTGAAGTCGCCGCTCGCGCCGGGAATCGCGCGTTGCCGTTCGAGGATGTGATACGCCAGGCTCGTCCCCGGGCGCGCCGGTCCGGCCAGCGTGTAGCTTCCGCCGCTCACGCGCCCCTCGCGATCTGGTTGATGGCCCAGACCTCGATGGGGCGAAGGCTTCCGAACTGCACGCCGACGTCGCCCTGCGCGCACCACCGAACGGTGCAGGGCAGCTCGGCGGGCTCCTTGAGCGCAGGCAACCGGACGCGTAGCGTGCCGGTCGTGCCGTACGGAACCGATTGCCCCAACTCCAGGCGCATCCCGCCGAGGCTCACGTTGCGGCTGCGCCCGTGCAGCTCGCGACCGTCCTCGAGCCGCAGCACGACGTCGAGGCTGCAGTCGAACCGTTCGTGCGCGCGACGCGTTTCGCCCGCCATGGCGTGGGCGGGGGTGTAGCCCTGACCGCACAGGACGTCAACGCAGCGCGTGCGCGTCCGCGCGGCATCGTCGCCACCAGCGCGGCTCTCGTCGTGCTGCCAGCCGGCGCGCTGCTGGCGCTGTGGACGCCCCGTCCGGTGCCGCCGCGCGAGACCCCCGGACTGCACCTCGATCCCACGGCCTGTGCCCACGCCATCGCGCAGGACCGTGCCCTCGCGGCGGAGTCACCGACGGGGGAGGCCGCCGAGCGTCTGCGCCGCGCGCTGCATGCGCTCGGCACCTCCCAGGCGCGTGCGAGCGTGATGACCGAAGGCGAGCACCACGACACGATTTTCGAGATCCGGCGCGCGGCGAACGCCCTCGGCCCCACCGCGCTGTCGCGGCTGCGCGCGAGCCTCGTCGAGCGCCTCGAGCCCGCGCTCGCCCTTCCCGCGGACGACGACGAGCGCCGCGCGCTTCTCGGCGACTTCGAGCAGACCCTCGATCGGTTCGGCCTGCGTCGGGGAGGAAGAATCCTCGCACCCGCAATCGTCGTACGCGCCCTCTACAAGGCTCGTTTCAACCATCTCGCCGGGGTCGAGCCGACGGATGGACTCCACGACGTGGAGCGACTCGCGTACTGGGGCTGGCTCGCGCTCGAGGCCGACGGCGTCGAGCCCGCACGCCGGCTCGCGGCGCTCTCCGAGTACGAACGGCTCGGCGGTGCAGGAACGGCAGAAGCTCGCGCGACCTTGCTCTTTCTCGCCGGGCGGCTGCCAGAGGCGGCGCAGGCGTTCTCGGCACTCGACCCCGAAGGCCGCAACCCCAGGTTGCGCAACGCGACGCTCGCCGTCCTCGCGTTGTCGAACGAGAGCGAGCCGTGACGCTCTCCGACGCGCGCGCTGGGCCCGGTCGATCGCCAGGTACGATGTTCGAGCCCCGCTCCGCAGCTACCTCGGACTTCGGGACACGACTCCGAGGTCGAGACCGTGCCCGAGGCCGAGACCGAAACCGAGGCCGAGACCCAGGCTGAGACCGACTCCGAGATCGAGGCCTGGTCCGAGCCCGAGTCCGACTCCGAGTCCGAGACCGAGCCCGAGTCCGAGTCCGAGTCCGAGACCCAGTCGGGATCATCGTGCACGCCGGAGCGGGAAAATCGGCGGGCGCGAGCGCGGTGACTCGTCTTGATCCCGTCACGAAGCGACCTATGGTGGCCGACGGCCGATGGCCGCGGCGGAGGACTATTACGCACTGCTCGGCGTCGAGCGCACCGCGACGGCTGCCGAAATCAAGAAGGCGTATCGGCGCCTCGCGATGGAGCTGCACCCGGATCGAAACAAGCACGACCCGCAAGCCGAGGAGAAATTCAAGCGGGTATCCGAGGCCTATCAGGTGCTCTCCGATCCCGAAAAGCGAGAGCTCTACGACCGCTTCGGTCACGCGGGCCTCGAACGGTCGGGGTACCAGGGCTTCGTCGACGTCGAGGACGTCTTCGCGAGCATGCAGGATGTGTTCGCGGACCTTTTCGGGTTCGGGTTCTCGGTCGGGCCACGACGTCGCGGGCGCCGAGGAAGGGGGGCCGACGCCCAGGTGACCGTTTCGATCTCGCTCCGCGAGGCTTTCACCGGCACCGAGCGCGCCGTACCCATCTCGCTCCCTGAGCCGTGTTCGTCCTGCCGCGGCACCGGCGCCGCGGAAGGCAAGATCGTCGCGTGCCCCGCGTGCGGCGGCAGCGGGCAGATGCGGCGCGGGCGAGGGCCGATCGTCATCGCCGTGACGTGCGGTCAGTGCGGAGGGATCGGTCGTCTGGCGGCGGCGACGTGCAAGGACTGCGGGGGGCGTGGCGAGACGACGGCGCATCGGGAAGTCCGCGTCCGGATCCCGGCCGGCATCGACGACGGCCAGACGATTCAGCTCGAGGGGCAGGGTCAGGCCGGTCGCAACGGTGCGCCGGCGGGCGATCTGTACGTGACCGTGCGGGTCCAGGAGGATCCCGATTGGCGGCGCGAAGGACTCGACGTCGTGCGCGTGCTGCCGCTCTCATTCCCGGAGGTCGCGCTCGGGACGGATCGGGAAGTCGAGCTCCTCGACGGGACCCACCACCGGCTTCGCGTTCCACCCGGAAGCCAGCCGGGCGACGCCTTGCGGGTGCGCGGCGCGGGGATGCCACGACTCGACGGACGCGGGCGCGGCGACGCGCTGTTCGTCGTCCAGGTGGACGTGCCGCGTTCCATCAGCCCACGCGCGCGGGAACTGCTCGAGTCGCTTCGCGCCGAGCTCGAGCCACAGTCCCGTGGCCGCTGAACGTCGGTCGCCGTTTCGAGCGCGAGGGGCCGCTGCGCGGCGTCGATGCGGCGTTGATGCGGCCGCGGGAGCCGGTGTAAAAACGAGCTGGCGAGGGAGTCGACAGACGGATGGGGACGCGGATCTACGTGGGCAACCTCTCGTACGACAGCACCGACGAGAGCCTCCGACAGCTCTTCGCGCAGAGTGGACACAAGGTGGTCGACGTGCACATCGTCACGGACCGCGCGACGGGGCGATCTCGCGGGTTCGGCTTCGTAGAGATGTCCGACCAAGCGGCGACCGATGCCGCGATCGCGCAGCTCGACGGCGCGGTGCTCGACGGTCGGCGGCTGACACTTCGCGAAGCGTTGCCCCGTCCGGGGAGCGCAGGGCCGGGCCGCAGCTCCGGAGCGGATCGCGTCGACGGAGAGGCCTCGGAGCCGGGCGCGCGTCCGGCGCGATTCGCGTCCGGACCCGGTCGTGGACCGCGCGGGTTTGGCGCCGTGGCGATGCCCGAACGCGGTCCGCGTCCCTTCGACGGCGGTCGAGGCCGCGGTGCACTGTCGCGCGACGAGGGCCGACGGCGCGAGCGCCGGCTGCGCGACTTCGACCGTGATCGCGACGAGGACGGAGGCGGCCGCAGAGGTGGTGGTCGCCGTTCACGCGACGACGACGAGGATTGGTGAGCGATCGGCTGTGGCCGGTCCGCCGGTAGGTCGCGCCGGTGGATGATCGCATCCACGACGGCGTGCTCGACCTCATCGGCAGCACGCCCCTCGTTCGCTTGCAGCGGCTGCGGCCGCCGCGGGGGGCGGAGGTGTGCGCCAAGCTCGAGGCACGCAACCCCGGCGGCAGCGTCAAGGATCGTCCGGCGCTCGCCATGATCCGCGCCGCCGAGCGCGCCGGTGCCCTGCGTCCCGGCGCGACCATCGTCGAGGCCACCAGCGGCAACACCGGCGTCGCCCTCGCGATGATCGCCGCCGTTCGCGGCTACCGCTGCGTGGTCGTCGTGCCGGATGACCTCAGTCGCACCCGTGAGCAGTTGCTCCGCGCGTACGGCGCCGAAGTCGTGCTCACCCCGGCCGAGGCCGGCATGGCCGGGGCCGTCGAGCGTGCGCGCGCCATCCACGACGCGACGCCCGGCGCGTGGATGCCCCGCCAGTTCGAGAACCCCGCCAATCCGCAGGCCCACGTCGAGACGACGGCCGAGGAGATCTGGCGAGCGACCGCGGGGGCACTCGACGCGCTGGTCGTCGGCGTCGGCACCGGTGGCACGTTGACGGGCGTCGCGCGCGTGCTCCGCGAGCGGCGCCCGGGCCTTCGCGTCGTCGCCGTCGAGCCACGCGCGAGCGCCGTGCTGTCGGGTGGATGCCCCGGGCCGCACGGAATCCAGGGTCTCGGAGCCGGATTCGTGCCGCTCGTGCTCGACCGCGGGCTCATCGACGAGGTACGCACCGTGAGCGACGTCGCCGCCGAACGGATGCAGCGCCGGCTCGCGCGGGAAGAAGGATTGCTCGTGGGGCCGTCGAGCGGCGCGAACGTGCACGTCGCCGTCGAGGTCGCGCGCGAGATGAAGTCATCGATGCGCGTGGTCACCTTCCTGTGCGACGGGGGCGAGCGCTACCTGTCCGGCTGAGGGCGTCGCTTCCGCCGCGCGTGGGTCCACCACGACGGAGGCGTCGCCGCCGGAGCGGTGCGTGGCGCCGAACGCGAACGCGAAGGCGAGTGCATCGCTCGGACGGTGGGCCGGATCGGGACGAAGCGCAGCGCGCAGCGCAGCGGCGGGCCGGGGCCGAGTCGGTCGATCTCGGGGGCATCGGGAGGCGGAAGCATCCGCGCGCGCCATGCGATGCGTACCGGATCGTCACCGGACCAGGCAGGCCTCCCGACCCACGCGCGGAACAGCACGCAGCCGAGCGCGTACAGGTCGCTGCGCGCGTCCATCGCCTCTCCGAGCGCCTGTTCCGGCGACATGTAGCCCGGCGTCCCGGCGCTCCGCTGCTTCGCGTCGCCCCCGAGCGCCGCGATGCCCAGGTCCACGAGCACCCAGCGCGCCGACCTGCCACCGCGCGACCACAACACGTTCTGGGGCTTGACGTCGCAGTGCAGCACGCCCGCGCGGTGCATGTCGTGCAGCCCGAGCGCGAGATCGCGCCCGAGCGCAAGCACCTCGTCCACTTCGAGACGATCGCGCTCGCGCAGTATTTCCGCGAGGGAACGGCCCTCGACGAACTCCATGACCAGGAACGGAACGCCGTGATCGGCGCCCCCGGCGTCGAGGACGCGCGGGACGTGGGCGCTTCGGGCGCGACCGAGCGCCTCGAGCTCCGCGCGGAACATCGCGAGCGAAGCGGCATCGCCGACGCCTTCCGGTCGGATGACCTTGCACGCCACGCGCCGTCCGCTCCGCCGGTCCCGCGCCTCGTAGACCTCACCCATCCCCCCGCGGCCGAGCAGGCGCCCGACTTCGTACTCGCCGAGGCGGGCCCCGTCAGGCCGACCAGCAGGATCGCCAGCGTGACGAGCGCCGCGTACCCCGCATTTGGGCCGAAGAGCCAGCCGGTGATGGCCGCGACGACCCCGAGCCCCCCGAGCCCGACCATCGCCACGATCCGACGCGCGCCGCCGAGCGTGCCCTGGAACAGGCGCGCGAGGAGCCGGGACAGCAGGGCACCGGCGCCCAGCGCCACCAGGGTCGGAACGCGCGTCTCGTCGTGACGCGCGAGCACGAGCACGAGCGGGATCGCGCCGACGCAGAGCCATCCGACCGCCCGCAACGCCTGCGGCGCCGACGCGAGGCCCGCGGGCCCGGCCTCCGAAGGTCCCGCTGCGGCCGGCGACGGAAGCGGCGCGCGTTGCGGCGCGACGGAGTGCGTGCTCACGGCTCGCGACGGACGCCGAGGCGCTGGAGCATCTTGTAGATGGACATCCGGTCGAGGTCGGCGGCGCGGGCCGCCGACGCGATGTTCCAGTCGTGAGCCTGCAACAGCGCCGTGACGTAACGGCGGTCGAAGGCGTCGACGACGCGCTGCTTGGCCTCCTTGAACGGAAGCGACAGATCCACGGCCTCGTCCGTGATCAGCGCCGGCCCGACGGCGTCCGGATCGCGAGCCTCGGAACCGGAGACGGCCGACAGCACGACGGCCCGTTCGACGGCGTTGCGCAGCTCACGCACGTTGCCCGGCCAGCGGTGTCGTCGCGCCCACTCGAGGAAGCCTTCCGGGAGCTGCCGGGAGCGTCCGCCCGGCCGACCGTGCGCGAGGAAGTGCTCGACGAGCGGCTCGATGTCCTCGGGTCGCTCGCGCAGCGGCGGGATGTGCAGCTCGGCGACGCACAGCCGGAAGTAGAGATCCGCCCGGAAGCTCTTGCGATTGACCTCCTCGGCGAGGTCGCGATTGGTCGCCGCCACCAGGCGCACGTCGCACTCGATGGTGCGTGTGCCGCCCAGACGACGGATGCGTCGCGTCTCGACGGCGCGCAACAGCTTCGGCTGCACGTCCAGGGGCAGCTCGCCGAATTCGTCGAGAAACAGCGTGCCGCCCTGCGCGTCCTCCACGCCCCGTCGCCGTAACACGGAACCCCCTACGGAGGCGCGCACGGCCCTTCGTGCCCCGACGGCCGCCGCGCGCGTCGAGCGAGGACCCGCGCCCGCCGCCGGAGAGCGTTCGACCCTACCGCGACGCGGGGACCCCGTCGACCGCGTCGAGGAACGATGCCATGTAGCCCGTATCCTCGGCCGCCAACGCCTCCGCCGTCCACCGCAACGGGCGCAGCGTGTCCATCATCACCGCCAGCTCGTCCGTGCGCGCCGTCCCGATGCTGGCCTCGTACGCACCCGGATGCGGACCGTGGGGCAGACCGGCCGGATGGTAGCTGATGCTCGCCGGACCGACGCCCCGCCGCGAAGTGAAGTTGCCACTGACGTAAAAGAGGATCTCGTCGCAATCGACGCTCGAGTGCGGATAGGGACACGGAATGGCGTCCGGGTGGAAATCGACGAGCCTCGGAACGAACGAGCAGATGAGCGCACCCGGCGTCGCGAACGTGCCGTGCCAGTCCGGCGGCAGGTGCACGAGGCCTACGCGGGGCTGGAACCGGAGGATGGGGAACGCCCACGGATAGACGCTTCCGTCCCACCCTACGGCGTCGAGCGGGGAATGGGGCAACCGATACGCGTGGAACCCCCCACCGCGTTTGACGAGCACCTCGCGGATCCCCTCGTCGAGGGGACCGCGGAACACTGGTCTGCGGAAGTCGCGGTGACCATAGGGGGCGTCCATGCGCAGTTGTCCCGTCTCGGTGCGCCAGCGCGAGGGCAAGCCCACCCCGCCCGCGCACTCGATGCCGAGCCAGTACTGCGCGACGCCGGCGTCGGGAATCGCGCGCCAGAGGACTCCCTTCGGAATCACGACGGAGTCGTGCCGTTCGTAGCGCAGATCGCCGAGCACGCTGCGGACGATTCCGCTTCCCTCGTGCACGAAGAACAGGTCGTCGCCGTCCCCGTTGAGGAAGTAGATCGGATCGGGCTCGGTGGGACGCACGAGCGTCACCGTGACGTCCTCGTTGAAGCAGAGCACGACGCGGCCGTCGACCTGCGGACCGGGCCGCGTCGGCACCTGGGGCGTCCGAACGTGCCGTTTGCAAAGCGCCAGGCCCTCCACGGGCACGGCCGGCTTCCAGCCATGCCGCCGTTCCACGGGCACGTGCAGGTGCGGCCGGCGCTCGTGGTAGACGATCGTGTAGGGCCCGTCGAACCCGCGCCGCGTGATGCAGTGCTCGTAGCGCAGCGATCCGTCCGGGCCGCGCAGTTGAACGTGGTGCTTGATCGGCACCTCTCCGGCCTGCATGCGGTCGAGCACGGCGCACCTCCCTCGGCGTCAGCCCACGCGCCCCTCGCTCCACTGTTGCCGTTCGATGCTCTCGAACAGCGCCCGGAAGTTGCCGCCACCGAAGCCGTCGTCGCCCTTGCGCTGGATGATCTCGTAGAAGAAAGGCCCCGCCTCCCGCTCGCCGTGCGTGCTCGCCGAGTCCTGCAGGAAGATCTGGAGCAAGTACTGACCCGGCCCCTTGCCGTCCACGAGGATCTCGAGCTCGCGCAGCACCTCCACGTCCTCGTCGATCCGACCGACGCCCAGCGCCTGCAGGCGCGCCGGAAGCATGTCGTAGTACGTCCCGGGCGTCGGATAGAAACGCACGCCGCGCTCGCGCAGGCCGCGCACCGCCGCGACGATGTCGCCGACCGTGAGGGCCGCGTGCTGGATACCGTCGCCGCGCATGTCCTCGGCGAACACGTTGATCTGGCTGTTCTTGAAGAACGGCCGCAACGGCTCATTGTTGGCGAACTTCACACCGCTGCGCGGGTCCCACATCACCTTGCTGCGCAGCCCGGAGCCCGTCTGCCGGCCGCGCGCGACGTCCTCCGTGTGGAACGTGATGCCCCAGTACGGCTCGAAGCCCATGACGTGCTCGAGCCACAGCAGGGTCGGCGCCATGGTCTCGAAATTGCTCGTGACGTGATCGATGCTCCCGAAGCCAAAGCGGTTGCGTCCTCCACGCGGCTCCGGATACGGCTCGAAGCCGTCGAACAGCGGCGTGCGCCCGCGTCGCTCGAAGAAGCGGAATGTGCTCGATCCGAACGGCGTCGTGATGGAAAAGGTCCCGAGCTCTCCGTCGGCGTACCGATGCCAGCGAGGCTCGTCGATGGGCGTGCCGCCCCGCCCGTCGAGCAGTCGGAAGCACCGCTCGAGATCCTCGACCTCGAAGAACAGGGTGCCGACCCCGTCGGGGTGCTTGCGCAGCCAGCGCCACGCCCGCCCCCCTTCCCCCACGGGCTCACTGCAGACGACGACCACGTCCCCCGCCTGGAAGGCGACGGAGCGCTGCCGCCCCGCCCGCTCCAGCGCCTCGGACGACCGTCCGATCTCGGCGAAATCGAGCTTCTCCGTGTAAAAGCGTCGCGAACGCTCGAGATCGTGCACGTAGTAATGCAATCCCTCGAGGCGCTTGATTCCGAGCGATTCGACCTGACTCATGGGCGTGGCTCCACGATGGGTTCGGCATCCGGTTGGCGCTCCGGGCGCGCCGCGGCGAACGCGTCGAGCCGTTCGCACGCCTCTTCGACGCGCCGCAGCGTCGGAAACGCGTCCAGCGCGACGCCGAAGCGCCGCGCATTGTACAGTTGTGGGACGAGGCACAGGTCGGCGATCCCCGGCGCGTCCCCCACCGCGAATCGACCGGCCGTCTCTTGCATCTCGGCTTCAAGGGCTTCGAGCCCGCGTTGGATCCAGTAGGCCGCCCACGATCGCGAATCGACCCCGTGCGACTCCAGGCGACGGAGCACCGACAGATTCTGCAGTGGCTGGATGCCACTGTTGACGATCTCGGCGAGCGCCGTCGCCCGCGCGCGCAGATACGGATCGGCGGGCCACAAGGGCGGCTCGGGCACCCGGCGTTCGAGGTAATCGCAGATGGCGAGGGACTGGGTAAGCCGGCGTCCGTCGATCTCGACGACGGGAACCTGCTGCATCGGATTGCGTCTGCGATGCACCTCGCCGAATTGCTCCCCGCCCTCGCGTACCAGGTGGACCGGCTCGTAGCAGTACGGCACGCCCTTGAGGTTCAAGGCGATGCGCACGCGCCACGTCGCGCTCGAGCGCCAGTATCCCCACAGCGTCACGCGGGGCGCAGTCATGCCGCCACCACCTTCTGGTCGATGGAGCCGAAGACGTTGCGGCCCGCGTCGTCGAACATCTCGATGCGCACCCGGTTGCCCGGCTGCAAGAACGGCGTGGTCGGCCGCCCGTCTCGCAGCTGCTCCCGCATGCGTCGCTCGGCGAGGCAACTGACCCCACGCGCCGGATCTTCCGTGCTCACGGTGCCTCCACCGAGAATGGTGCCCGCGGTGAAGGAGCGCGTGCGGGCGATGTGGGCGATCAGATCGCAAAACGAGAAATGCATCTCCGCGCCGGCGTCGATGTCGCCGACGAGCCGATCGTCCAGGTAGGTGCGGAGGGGCAGATGCAGCCGCCCCGCGCGCCAGGCCGGGCCCAGCTCGTCCGGAGTGACGGCGAACGGCGAGAACGCGCTCGCGGGTTTGCTCTGGAAGAAGCCGAAACCCTTGGCGAGCTCGTCGGGCACCAGATTGCGAAGGGTCACGTCGTTGACGAGCATCACCAATCGGATGTAGCGCTCGGCCGCCGCGGCGCTCGTGCCGCGCGGCACGTCGCCGAGGATCACCGCCACCTCCGCCTCGAAGTCGCAGCCCCATGCGACGTCGGGCAGCTCGATGTCGTCGCGCGGCCCGAGCAGCACCCCCGAGCCGCCCTGGTAGACGAGCGGGTCGGTGCGCAGCGTCGGGGGCGGCTCGGCACCGCGCGCACGGCGAACGAGCACGACGTGGCTGAGATACGCCGACCCGTCGATCCATTCGTAGGCGCGCGGCAGCGGAGGACCGAGCGGCGTCGACTCGTCGAGCGGCTCGGCGCCGGCAATCCGACCCGCGTCCAGATCCGCAGCGAGCGCCGCCAGGCGTGGGGCGGTCCGCTCCCAGTCGTCGAGCGCCGACTGGAGAGTAGACGCGATGGCGGCGGCGCTCGCCATCCGCCGTCCGTCCGAGGAGACGACGACGAGCCGCCCGTCTCGACTACCGTCCCGGACCGTCGCCAGCCGCACGAAGCGTGCCGTTACCCCAACGGCACCGCGCTCTCAAGCGGCCCTTCGCGAGCGATGTGCGACAAGTCTCGCCTGCGTCCTGCGGTCCTACGAGGCGCCCTCGGCCGGCGCGACGGTTCGGGACGAACCCGCGCCGCGTGGGCGGGACGTCGGAGTCGACGCAGGTCGGTGGGGCACGATCGCCCTGGTGGTGGCGGTCACGTGGGTCGCCCGTGCGGCGCGGGGTATTGCGCGCTCGAGTCGGAGTCGGTGACCGAGTCGGAGTCGGAGACCGAGGCAGACGCCGAGCCCGAGCCCGAACCCAAGTCCGACCCAGAGCCCGGACCCGAGGCCATGTCCGTGTCCGAGTCCGAGCCGGAGACCGAGGCGGATTGCGTATCCGAGTCCGAGCGGCGATCGCGCGATCCGACCTCCGCCGAAGGCGGTGCGCGCCTCCGATAGACACTGACCAGCGGCACGCCGTCGTGGGACAGAACGTGGACCGGTGCGAGGCGACCGGTGAGAACCCAGGCCTGGAAGTCGACCTCGGCGAAATGATGCTCGTGATGCACGAGGATCAGGTCCGCGGCCGCCATCGACCCCACCGGTCGCACGTTCGCCGGCAACAGCCCGTCGCGCTGCGCGATCTCCCAGCTCTCGGGTCGCGCGTCGCAGATCCACACCGTGCCTCCGTCCGGCAACGCGCGTCGCAGCCAGTCCCCGAGCGGCCCGTGCGTCATTCCCCAGAACTGTCGGTTCATGCCGCGATCGGCCGCACCCGGCGTTCCCCCCGCGAGAAACCCATAGTGCGCGATGCCGAACGGATGCGACCGGATCGTGTCGACCGCGGCCGGAGCGAGCAGCAACGAACCGACGAGCGCGCGCACCGTCCAGCGCGCCGCCGGCAGCCGCTCGCCGACGAGTCGACGCGTCGCCTGGACGACCCGGCGAAAGACGTGACCCGCGTAGATCGCGACGAACGGATACGCGGCGAGCCAGTGCTTGGTCCCGCCGAAGATCGGGGTCGAGGGCAGCGCGATGACGACCAGAGGCGCGAGCAAGCAACCCACCAACAACACGTCGCTGCGCCGCGCGTCGGGCTGAGCCGTCCCGAGCCACCGCCAAGCGACGCGGCTCTCCAGTCCCGGGGGCAGCAAGGTGCGCAGTCGCGATCCCAGACCCGCGATCCCGAGCAGCAACGTGGTCGCGGGCACCGTGAACGCGGTCATGACGAAGGGATAGGAGACGGGGAACGGGGGCCAGTACCAGTTCACCCCGAAATACGCGATGTTGTAGTACTCGTGCGCGAGGTGGAAGCGCGCGTACCACAGGAAACGCGCCCACCCGTCGTGCCAGAGCCAGGGCCAGGTCGCGACGAAGACGGCGGGACCGAGCACGGCCATGGCGAGCAGCCACCACGGGACGAGCGTCAGCCGGCGTCCCTGCCCGCGCCGCCGCGCACGCCACTCGGCGAGGGCGACCCAGACCCAGTGAATGAGCAGAACGCCGGGCAGGATCCACGCATTGTGCTTCGTCGCCAGAGCGAGTCCGTAGGCGAGGCCCGCGGCGAGGCTCCACCACGGTCGCTCGAGCGATCGCCAGTACAGGTAAGTCGTCAGCAGCAGCCACGTCGCGATGGGCACGTCGAAGCACGCCAGGTGCGCGTGGAAGAAGACGTGGGGCATCAGCCCGACCGCCACCGCGGCGAACGCGCCCGCCTGCCGCCCGAACAGACGCGCGCCGAAAAGGTACGTCACCCACAGCAGCAAGCCCCCGCAGAGCATCGCGGGCAGACGCAGGGCGAGCGATGCGGACCCCGCCCAGCCCCAGCGCTCGTACGCGAGCCAGGAGAGCGCGAACGCGCTTTTCATCAGGCCGGGGTGCTCGGCGTTGTAATCCCAGGCGGCGTCGATCACGGCGCGTTCGAGCGCGCGCGACGGGTCCCGCGTGAGCATGGCGAACCACGCCCCGTAGTCCCGGGCGGCGATCCAGTAGAACGACTCGTCGCGGCTCCACGCGATGGGCGCCGACGTGCTGGCGAGCAGCACGACATAGGCGATGGCGAGTCCGGCGCCGATCCCGTGATCGCGCGCGTCGAGTCGACGCGTGCCGATCACGATACCCTCCGCAGGAAGGTCGGGCGTGCGGGCGGGGGCAGCGGAGCATCCGAGGCCCGGTCACGGCCCACGCGGACGGTCGCCGCCCAGCAGACGCGACGCAGATGGGGATCGGGCGCCGTGACCTCGAACACGAACGAGCCGCGCGCATCGGGATCGGCCACCGCCCGTTCGAGCGACCGCGTCATCATCTCCGCGCGCTTCCACCCCTCGCCGTCCCGGTGCTCGAGCCGCCCGATCTCGCGGCCGTCCAGAAGCACGCGCACGGTGAAGGGCCCGTGCGCGAGCATCCGTTCGTCCTCGTAATAGAGGCCGGCATACAGCACGAGGCGCTCGCCGACCGGCACGGCGTCGTAGCGCACACGCACCGGCTCCGGCCCCGTCGGATGCTGCCATACGCAATACCGCGGCCGAAGGTCGAGGTCCTCGAGCACCGTCGCGCCGACCCAGATCCAGGGCGGTGCTCCCTCGCACACGAACCGTTCGGCAGGCGTGGCGGGCCCGGTTCCGAGGCCCCCACCCAGCCCGACGCCCATCGCACGCCACGAACAGGGACGCTCGCGCCCCTGCTGCCGCCACGTCACGCGAGCGCGACGCACCTGCTGGACGAAATCGAAGCGCACGGGCGACGGACCCAGATCCCAGCGCATCACCCGCAACCGCCCGAACGCCACGACCTCGTCGGGGTCCCGGCGCGGCGTCTCGAGTGGCAACTCGCCACGTGCCGAGACGACGAACAATCGCTCGAACGGCGCCAGGTCGCTACGCCCCGACGAGCGCAGCGTCATGGCGTCGCCCGCCACGCGCCGCACGTGCGGATCGATCCAGTCGGGCGCCACCGCGACCGCGTCCGCCGGACCGAGCCGCGCCCGGAGCCACGCGCCCGCGCTGTCCCAGTCGCGGTCCTCGGGGATACGCGACGCGATCACCCCCAGGCCGACGATCTCGACCAGCGCGACGGCGAGCCAGACCGCCCACAGCGTTCCGGAGCGCGCGACGGGCGTGAGGCCCGACGGCCGCCCCTCCACGTCCGGCGGTCGTTCGCCGTCCTGCGCAGCGCGCTCGCCCGCCGGAGCCCCGATCACGAGCGGCGCATGGTACGCGAAATGCGACGCACTGCGCAGCGAACGGCCCTGGGTGCGGACTCGACCGCCCGATCACCGTGCGCGAATGGCCCGACGGCAGCGAGGGACCCGACGCGCCCTACGCCGAGACCGGGCCCGAGTCCGAGACGGAGTCCGAGCCCGAGTCCGCGACCGAGCCCGAGTCCGAGTCCGAGACCGAGACCGAGTCCGAGCCCGAGTCGGACCGCGAGTCCGCGACCGAGTCGGAGCCCGAGTCCGAGATCGAGCCGGAGACCGAGTCCGAGACCGATTCGCCGCTGGGGTCCACACCGATCCGACGCAGCGGGTCGGTGCGGCGTCCCAACGTCGCCCGCGGCGCGTTCCGGTGTATTCTCCCGCGCCGTGCCTTCCGCGGCGCACGCACAAGTCGTCGCGCTGCTCCGCAGTCTGCCGCGACCGGTCGCATCCGCCGAGAACGTGCAGGCGATCCGCACGGCGCTCGACGCGATCCCGACACGCGCGCCCCGAGGCGTCGCTTCGCACCAGACCCGTGCGCCCGATCGACCCGCCGAGTGGCTCGTCCACGAGGACAGCGACCCGGACGTACGTCTGCTGTATCTGCACGGAGGGGGCTTCGTCGCGGGCAGCCTCCATACCCACCGCGCCCTCGCCGGCCGCATCGCGCGCGCCGGGCGGGCCGCGGTCCTCCTCGTGGACTACCGGCTCGCACCGGAGCACCGCTACCCCGCCGCCCTCGAGGACGCGCTCGCGGCGCTCCGACACGTCCGCGACCACGGACCTCTCGGCCCGGGCCGCGCACGCCGGCTGTTCGTGGCCGGCGACTCGGCGGGAGGTGGACTCGCGCTCGCGACCGCGGTGGCTCTGCGCGATGCAGGCGAGCGGTGGCTCGACGGGGTCGTGACGCTGTCGGCGTGGACGGATCTGTCCGCGAGCGGCGCCTCGATCCGCGCGGCGGCGGCCCGCGATCCGATGCTCGACCCCGAGCTGCTGCCGGTCGCGGCACGGCTCTACCTCGGCGGGGTCTCGCCGTCGACGCCCCTCGCCTCGCCGCTGTTCGCCGACCTGGTCGACCTGCCGCCCTTGCTGATGCAGGTCGGCGAGCACGAAATCCTCCACGACGACACCATCCGGCTCATGGCGAAGGCACGACGCGCCGGCGTGGACGTCGAGACCGACATCGCGCTCGACATGTTCCACGTCTACCAGCTGTTCTCGATGCCCGAGAGCCGCGAGGCGATCGGCCGAATCGGCGCCTGGCTACGACGACGCGCCGCCTGACCTCCGGCTCGGAGCGCGTACGGTTGACCCGCCGCGACGGCCCTGGATACCATCCGCTTCTGCTCGCCCCATGCCGGCGAACCGGTGAACGGACGCGAGGTGCGACGCCGCATGACCCGCACTGTCCTCGTGCGCAGGTTCCTCGTCATCACGGCGCTCAGCACGGCGCTCGCCGGGCTCGTCACCTGGCGCGTACGAGCCGTGCCCGTGCGCGGGACGCTGGAGTGGCCACGCAACCACGAGCCGGCAGCGGCACGGCCCTCTTCGGGCCCCGCTCCCTTCTACTGGGAGGAGCGCAACGGGATCCTCGACGTGCGGCCCCGACGCATCGACGCGGCTCGCGACTTCGCGGTGGGCCTGTTTGGAAGCGGCCCCGGACCAGCCGAAACGGAAGTCGCGCTCGACGGCGGCGACTTTTCTCCGACGACCGTGCTCGTCCGAGCCGGCACGACGCTCCGGATCGTCAACCGCGACGCGTGCAGCCACGAGCTGTACGTCGAGGGGCGCGAAGACTTCACACCGCTCGGAACGAGCCCTGGCAACGCGCGCACGACGCAGGTGCGTGAGGCCGGTACGTTCGAAATCCGAGACCGTCTCTACGCCCACGTGCGGGGCTGGGTGGTCGCGGCCGCCGACCTCGTTGCGCGGGGCACGGTCGAGTCGTCGGGCGCATTCGCGTTCGCGGACGTTCCCGCTGGCTCCTACACGTTGCGCGTTTATTACCGCGGCCGTGAAGTCGCGCGCCGCGACGTGACCGTGACCGACGCGGGCCCGGTCACGGTCGAGCCGGCCGTCGCCGTCACGCTGGCGGGGCCGGGTGACTCGGGCCCCTGAAGGAAACCTCGTCGCATGCTGCTGTCTCGATTCTGGTCTCTCGCGCTCGCCGCGGCCGGCGGGGCCGCCGTCGCCGTCGTGCTCCTCGCGCAGAGCACCCTCGAGCGGGAACGTGACGAGCGCCTCAGCGACGCGTTGCGCAGGGACCGCTTCGAGCTCGAGCTGATGTTGAAGATGGATGCCCGCGCGCGCCTGGACGCCGTGGCGGACATCGCGGCCCACGCAGACGTGCGGTCGGCGCTGCGCGCGGCGACGGGCGCGCGCGGCGGACCCGGCGATGCGGAGGCGCGGACACGCCTGGGCGGACGGCTGCGGGAGCTGAATGCCCAGCTCGAGGGGCTGGCCGGCGACATGCTGGTCGCGGTCGACCTGCAGGGCCGGATCGTGGCCGCGCACGGGCTGCCCGACGCCCCCGCCGGAAGCGGGCTCGGAGCGTTCCCGCTCGTCGAGCGCGCGCTCGCGGGCTACGCGCGAGACGACACGTGGGTGTGGAACGGTCAGCTGTACCGGATGGCCGCGCGGCCCGTCATCGACGCCGGCCAGTACGTGGGCGCCATCGTCCACGGCAAGCGGTTCGACGACGAGCTCGCCCGTCGTCTGTCCGAGCGCATCGGCGGCGCGACCGTCGCCTTCTTCTTCCGCAACCGCGTGCTCGCGAGGCACATGCCCGCCGAGCGCGGCGCGGCGCGCGCCGAAGACATCGAGCGGCCGCTGCAGTCCGTGCTCGCCGACGAGCGCGTCCGACAGGGGGGACGGACCGATCCCATGGACGTGGGCACCGAAGCGCGCGCCGTCTACTCACTGCTGACCGGATCAGCGGGTCTGGCGGACGCGGGATATGCAATTGCCCGGCCCCGCCGGCCCCTCGTCGGTGCGACCGCGATCCTGGACGAGGCGACGAGCGACGACGTGTCCGCGCTTCCCTGGCCCGCCCTCGGCGGTGCGTCGCTCGGCGCGTTCCTGCTCGCGATGCTCCTGTTCTGGCTCGAGCGCGATTGGCCCCTCGGAAAACTGCGGCGGGCGGCCGCGGCGCTCGCCAGGAGAGAAATCGACCGCCTCAACGTCGGAGAGTTCGGAGGAGCGCACCGCAAGATCGTCGAGCACGTCAACGAGGCGCTCGACAAGGTGGCCGAGCAAGCGGCGGGCAAGTCGCGAAAGGCCGCCAGCCTAGACGAGATTCTAGGCCCGAAAGGAGCCGCAGCGCAGGCACCGTCCTTCTTCGGTTTCGCCTCCTCGGAGCAGGCGCCGGACGCGGTCCCCCCGGCACCGCCCTTTGGCCCCCCACCGCCGCTTCCTGGCGGACCGCCACCGGCACCACGCCCTGTCACGCCGCCAGGACCTTCGCCGTCGCAGGACGTGGCGTCCCCCACACCGCCGCCCACGACCGGGGCCGCGCTTCCCTCGGCCACGGCGATTGCTCCGCCTGCCGCCCCGCCGGTCGCCGTTCCGCCGCGGCCCGCCGCCCGGCCCCCAGCCGCACCGGCACCGGGATTGCCACCGATTCCTGCCGCCACGGAGGGCCGTCAGCCCCCGCGAGTGCCTCCAGCGGCGACCGGACCGCAGCCTCCCGCACCGGCGGCCGCTTCCCCGTCAGCCGCGGCCGCTTCACGCGTCGCGCCCGACGCATCGGCCAGCCCTCCCCCCGCGACCGCGCAGGCGACCACCGCCCCGGTTTCGGAGCGCACCGCAGGACCACGCACGGGCGGTCCGAGCGGACCGCGCGCCCGACCTGCGTGGGCGCATGGAACACTGGTCGGCGTGGGGGACGGAGCCGGGGCCGGTTTGGGCCCCGTCCAGGGGCGCAGGCCGGCCGCGACGGGAACACCGCAGACGACCGATGCGGACAAGCCGCCTCTCGCCGCGGGCGCCCAGGAACAGGAGCCCGAAGAGGAAGAGGGCGCGACGATGGTCGCGAGCGTACCGCGCGAGCTACTGGAACAGTCGAGCGAAGGAAGCGCGGAAGAGCGCTATTTCCGCGAGATCTACGAGCAGTTCCTCGCGACCAAGCGGCAGTGCGGCGAGTCGGTGGCGGGGCTGACGTTCGACAAATTCGCGCAGACGCTCCGCAAGAACAAAGAGCAGATCGCCGCCCGACACGGAGCCGCGGAAGTTCGGTTCACCGTGTACGTGAAGGACGGCAAGGCCGCGCTCCGCGCGACGGTGAAGTGACTGCTCGCGCGTACGCGCAAGATCGCACGGCTCAGGCTCGGACTCCGAATCGGTCTCGGACTCTGACTCGGGCGCGGGCGCGGATTCTGACTCGGGCTCGGGAACGAGCTCCGACGCGCCCGCACCGTAAGCACGCAGCCGACCCGTACGGCGCTTGGTGCCGTGTGGACCCTCGATCCGGGCTCGCCATGCGCTACCATGTGTAGTGCGATGGCGGTTCGCGAGATTCTGCATTACCCCGACCCGCGCTTGCGGCGCGTCGCGGCGCCCGTGACCGACTTCGGCCCTGCATTTCAGGCACTCGTCGAAGACCTGGCCGAAACGATGTACGCCGCGCCGGGGGTGGGGCTCGCCGCGCCGCAGGTGGGCGTCTCGCTCAGGGTCTTCGTCGTGGACGTCGCGGCGAGCGACGATTCGCCGAGCGACCTGCGGGTGTTCGCCAATCCACGTATCGTCGAGACGCGCGGAACGCAGACGTGGGAAGAGGGCTGTCTGTCGTTCCCGGGAATTCACGAAGAGATCGAGCGTGCCGAAATCGTACGCGTGCAGGCGCTCGACCGGCATGGCGTCCCCTTCGAGCTCGAAGCCGGGGGGCTACTCGCCGTCGCCATCCAGCACGAGAACGACCACCTCGACGGCCGGCTCATGATCGACCACCTGGGCATGCTGCGACGGCGTTTCGTCCATCGCCAGATGCTCAAGCGCGCCGCCGCGGCCGCGCGAGGCGAGGATCGGACCCAGGCAGATCCCGGCCAGTGAGGGCGGCGGTCGGGGTGTTCGGGCGAAGCTCCGCATCGGCGTCGGATCCGGGCTCGGACTCCGTCGCGGCCTCGGACTCGGCCTCGGGCTCGGACACGGGCTCGGTCTCGGCCTCGGCCTCGGACTCGGCCTCGGGCTCGGACTCGGTCTCGGCCTCGGCCTCGGGCTCGGTCTCGGGCTCGAAACAGAGATCGACGCCGTCGGCCGGCGCGATCGGCGTGGCCACGGAACGCGCTTACGCACCGCGGGGAATGCGAGGTTACGACGCCCTCGCGAAGCGAGATCGGCACCCCCCGGCGTGACGACGAGGACGTTGCGTGCGACCGCGAATCGTCTTCTTCGGTACTCCGATGCTCGCGGTCCCGTCCCTGGAGGCGTGCACGCAGCTCGGGGAAGTCGTTCTGGTCGTCACGAGGCCCGATCGACCGGCCGGTCGGGGCCTGCGCCCGTCCGCGCCCCCCATCGAGTATGCGGCGCGCGCGCGCGGCCTGCCCGTCGAGCAACCCGCCTCGATCCGCGATGCGTCCTTCGTCGATCGCCTGCGCGCGCTGCGACCGGACGTCGCGATCGTCGTCGCATACGGCCGCATCTTCCCTCCGGCGGTGCTCGCCGTTCCGGCACGCGGCTGCGTCAACGTGCACGCCTCACTGCTGCCGCGCTGGCGCGGCGCCGCGCCCATCGAGCGAGCCATCGCGGCCGGCGACACGCAGACGGGCGTGTGCCTCATGCGGATGGACGAGGGGCTCGATACCGGTCCGATCATCGCGTGCGTCGCGACACCCATCGGCTCGGACGAGACCGCGGGTGACTTGGGCGAGCGGCTCGCCCGGCTCGGTGCGGAGCTGCTCGCGCGCGAGCTGCCGGCGTGGCTCGCCGGCGAACGGCCCGAGCGCCCGCAGCCCGCGGAGGGCGTGTGCATGGCGCCGCCGGTGCGCGGCGAGGAGGCCGCGATCGATTGGGCGCGGCCCGCGCGCGCCGTGCACGACCACGTGCGCGCGATGAATCCGAGGCCGATCGCGCACACGCGGATCGGAGCACGACGGTTGCTCGTGCACCGAACGCGTCCGGCCGCATCGGAGGCGACCGGCGCGGCCCCCGGGACCGTGCTGGACGCCGCTCGCGGCCGGCTCGAGATCGCCTGTGCGCCCGGATCCGTCGAGATCCTCGAGCTGCAGCTCGAGGGCCGGCGGAAGATGAGCACACGCGAGGCGCTCGGCGGGCTACGCTTGCGAGCCGGCGATCGGCTCGGAGAGACCGCGTGAAGATCTACACGAAGACGGGCGACGACGGGCGCACGGGGCTGTTCGGCGGCGGCCGGGTGCCCAAGGACCATGCGCGTGTCGAGGCGTACGGCGCGCTCGACGAACTGGGCGCCTGGCTCGGCCTGGTGCGCGCCGAGGGGCTGGACGAAGAAGCCGACGCGTGGCTCGCACGCGTCCAGTCGGAGCTGTTCGATCTGGGCGCCGAGCTGGCGACCGCGCCGGAGAAACGGCAGCGCGTCGCCGTCGAACCGCTCGACGACGAGGCGACGGGCCGACTCGAGAGCCAGATCGATGCGATCGAGGCGGAACTGCCCCCGTTGCGGACGTTCATCCTGGCGGGGGGCTGCCGCGCGGCGGCCCTGCTGCACGTCGCACGCACCGTCTGCCGCCGTGCCGAGCGCCGCATCGTGACGCTCTCGGCCACCGAGCCGGTGCGCCCCGAAGTCATTCGCTACGTCAATCGCCTCTCGGATTTTCTCTTCGTGCTCGCGCGTCGCAGCAACGCGCGAGCCGCGATCCCCGACGTGCCGTGGATCGGCCGGCGCCGATCATGAACGCAACGGCCCCTGGAGCAACCACGGCTCGGCGGACCACGCGCCTCGCCACGAACGCACGCGGAGCATGACCGAGGGCCGCCTCGCCAGGCTACTGCCCATCGAACGGTGGCCGACGGCTTCGGAGGCCGCGGCGATGCGCTGGTTCTCCGCCCTGCCGCTGGGTCCACGGACCGCGCGGCATCGGACGTGGGTGCCTGCGATGGTCCCGTGGCGCGCCTCGCCCGAGGGCGACGTCACGCCCGCGGTCGTCGAGTGGTACCGGCGCTTGGCGCGCGGGCGTCCGGGCGTGCTCGTCGTCGAGGCGACCGGCGTCCGCGACGTTCCATCCGGCCCGCTGCTGCGCATCTCGCACGACCGATTCGTCCCGGGTCTGTCGCGCATCGTCGCAGCGGTACGCGAAGCGAGCGACGGCGCGACGCTGCTCTTCATTCAGATCATCGATTTCCTCGCGATCAAGCGCCGTGTGCCGCGCGAGACGTTCCTGCGTCGCTTCGCCACCGTCGACGACGGGCTGCGGCGACGGCTCGCCGAAGCGACCGGTTCGTGCGCGGAGGCCATCGGCGCGCTCGCCGAGACCGAAGTGCGCGACCGGCTGCTCGCCCTGGAGGACGACGTACTCGCCCGCGTGCTATCCCCGCGCGACCTCGAATCGATGCGGCGGGGCTACCGCGAGCGCGTCACCGACCTGCATCGACCTCACATCCGCGAGCTGCCCCGCATCCTGCCCGCGGCATTCGCCGCCGCCGCGGAGCGCGCCCGAGCCGCCGGCTTCGACGG
This sequence comes from Myxococcota bacterium, assembly GCA_025054695.1. Taxonomy (GTDB): domain Bacteria; phylum Myxococcota_A; class Polyangia; order Polyangiales; family JANWZI01; genus JANWZI01. The sequence goes on from JANWZI010000005.1 coordinate 77,534, forward strand.
CGTCGAGCTTCACTACGCGCACGCCTACACGATGGCCTCCTTCCTCTCCGCGCTCAACGACCGCGACGACGGATACGGCCGGACACGCGACGGACGGGTGCGGCTGCCGCGCGAGGTGCTGCGGGCGGTTCTGGATCGCGTCGGAACCGAGATGACCGTGGGGATTCGCATGCTCGGCGACGAGGTCGTGGCCGGCGGACACGGCATCGAGGACGCCGCGTGGTTCGCCACGGAGCTCGCCCGCGAAGGCGCGCATTTCATCTCCGTGAGCAAGGGCGGCAAGTTCGAGGACGCGCGCGACCCGAAGGTGGGTGAGGCGATCTATCCGTACACGGGTCCCAGCGGCCACGAGTGCATGCCCACCACGCGCATCGGGCCGCCCGGCCCGTTCGGACGCAACGTGCCGCTCGCCTCGGCGATCCGACGCGCGTTGCGAGAGGCGGGCGTCGAAACGCCCGTCGTCGCTTCCGGCGGAATCTGCTCGCCGTGGCAAGCGGAGCAGATCCTGCGCGAGGGTCATGCCGACGCCGTCGCGGCGGCGCGGCAGACCCTGTGCGATCCGGACTGGTTCGAGAAAATTCGCCTCGGGCGGGGTCACGAAGTGCGCCGTTGCTTCTTCACGAACTACTGCGAGGCGCTCGACCAGCAGCACCGCGAAGTGACGTGCCAGCGCTGGGACCGGTTCGATCTCGCGAGCGCGTCGCTCAAGAGCTCCGACGGCAAACGGCGACTGGTCGCTCCCGACTGGGTTCCCTGACGCGCGCGATCCAGTCAGCGGTGCGAGGTCACACGGGGACTTGGACTCGGACTCGGGCTCCGACTCGGGCTCGGACTCCGGCTCGGGCTCGGTCTCGGACTCCGACTCGGACTCGGAATCGGACTCGGAATCGGACTCCGGCTCGGGCTCGGACTCCGTCGCTTCAACGGTCGAGCCCGGGACGGGTCATCTCGGTTTTCTGGACGCGTCGCTTTCCTCGTCCGCGAGCAGCGCCGCAAGATGTCCCAGCGCGACGGGACGGAACGGAGGCCGCGCCGTAAAAGGAGCGTCCGGCGGCTCGCCGGTGAGCCGTGCGAGCACACGCGCGACCAGAGCGCTGCACTGCTTGCCCTGACACCAACCCGTTCCGAAGCCCGTATAGCGCTTGACGGACTCGACGTCGCGGTAGCCGTGCTCGACCGCACGGCGCACGTCGCCGAGCGTCACGTCCTCGCAGCGGCAGACGACGAGACGGGCCGTCACGTCGTCCCCCCCTCCGCGAGCACGGTCGCGGCGCGCCGTGCCTGCGCCAGCGCCTCCTCGACCGTGTCCCGGCCGGTGCACGCGCCGACCGCGAACAGGCGCGCGATGCCCGTTCGTCCCTCGTCGTCGGCCTGCACGACGAAGCGCCGCCCGTCGAACACGACCCTCGCCCCCGCCTGGGCCGCCAGCTCGTACGCCGCGGACGGCGGCGGACCGACGACGACCGCGTCGCACTCGACCGTGCGCGTCGCGCCGTCGAGCTCGAGCACGGCCCCGCGCACCCGACCCCCGCGCGTGCGCACGGCCCGCAGCGCCTCGAGCGCGTGGGGGCCCTCGACGCGCGCGCCGGCGTCGCGCAACGCCTCCGCGACGGCCCTCGTCCAGGCGCCTTCTCCCGCCACGACCACGGCGTCTCCGACGAGAACCCCGTACGCGAGCAGACGCGCCGCCGCCCGCGTGCCGAAGACGGCCGGTGCATCGGCGTCGACCGCGTCGACCGCGCCCTCGTGCGTGCCCGTCGCGACGACGATGCGCCTGAACCGCAAGAGTCGCGGTCCATCTTCGGCGTCGCAGAGAGCGACGTCGTCGTAGACGCCGACGACACAGGTGTTCGGTAGCCAGCGCACACCGGCCGCACGCGCGCGCGCAACGAGCTCGCCGACGATCGCCAGGGCGCCGTTCGCATGCCGATCCGTGATCGCCGATCGCGGTTGCCAGACCAGCAGACCGCCCGGCTGCGGCTCCTCGTCGACCAGAAGAACGTCCATCCCGCGTCGCGCCGCCTCGGTGGCGACCTCGAGACCCGCCACCCCGGCCCCCACGACGAGAACCTCCGCGTCCAGACGCTCGGGCGGTACGACGGGCGCGACTCGGTCGGGGAGCCGACCGATGCCGGCGACGCGTCGTGCGACCGCCTGCATGGCGCGGTTGACGGGCCCGAAGCGGGTGAACATGTGGTGATGATCGAGGCCGCCCGGGAAAAACCAGTCGGTCGCCTCGAGCAGGTCGAGCTGCGCGCTGCCGATTACGTTCTGCGTTTCGACCACACGCCCCGGCGCCGCGCGCGCCCGACACGTCATGACGCTCGGAACGCCGTCGACGCGCATCAGGCAGCCGTCGCAACGACCGGCCATGCACGTCGGCCCGCGTGGTCGATGGTACTTGACGCTGCGCGTCAGGGTCGTGCGACCCGCCGCCAACAGCGCCACGGCGATGGGCTCATCGCGCTGCGCCGTCACGGCGCGCCCGTCGCACCGCAACGCGACCGCGTCGGTGATGGGCCGGATGCGACGCGGTGCCATGGGGCGCGCCGGAACTGTATACCCTGGCCACCCGCATGCGACGTTCGAAGAAGGCTTGCCCGGCGGCGACGCCCCGCATCACCGATTCCCCTCGCGCGTCCTCGCGAGTATTCTGCCGCGACCGATGCGATCCCGCCGGCGGCTCGACGTGGCCCTCGCGCTCGCGTTCGCGCTCGCCGCGACCGGATCGCGCCCGATCGCGCACGCGCAGTCGACGCCGCCCGTCCTCGTCGTCGTCACCGCCCCCGCCCAAGCTCCGGCCGAGCTGACGAACGATCTGCGCGCGGCGCTCGTCGAAGCGCTTTCGACCCACGTCCGTGGACGCCCCGTCGTCGCGCTCACGGACGCGGAGCGGCTGGCCACCGCCGCGCGCTGTTCGGAGGACGCGTGCCACGGCGCCATCGTCGCGCAGGCGGGCGCCGTGCTCGGCGCGTTCGCGTTCGTCGCCCGTCCAGGGCCGCGCCAGCCCTTCGCGGTACGGCTCGAGCTTCGCGATCCGGTCAGCGGCCTCGTCCGCGGTCAGCCGCTGCACATCACGCTTCCCTCCACCGATCGCGCCGCCATCTCGGCCGCGCTCGCCGCCCCCGTCGCGGCCCTCGCGCCCCATCTGCCGCGCCCCCCTCGGCCCACCACGTTGCTCGTCGCCGTCAACGCCGACGACGCCGTCGTGACCGTGGACGGCCGCGAGGTGGGCCGCAGCCCCCTCGCGCCGTTCGAAATCGAGCCGGGCCGGCGCGTGGTCGAGGTGCGACGCGATGGCTACCTGATCCAGCGTCGCGAACTGACGATTCAGGGCGGAGAGGACGCGCGTCTCGACGTGGTGCTCGAAAGCGCCGCGGCGGCGGAAGGTCCGGACGCGACCGACGACGCGGAGCCGCCTGCCGGATCCCCCGACCGTCCGCGGTCGAGTCCAGGGTCGCGATCCGAGCCGCCCTGGTACATGCGGTGGTACGTTCTGGCGGCGGGTGCGGCGCTGCTGGTGGGCGGCGGCGTGCTCGTCGTCGCGCTCGCCACGAGCGGAGAGGACGAGCCGCAGGGATTCCGCATTCCACCCATTCGACCGCGATGAACGGACCGCACGCGACAGCGCCGATCGCGCTGCACGATGAGCGACGCTCATGTCCGACTCGGACCCCGAGCGCGACTCCCGGTCCGAGTCGGAATCCGAGCCCGAGTCCGATTCGGAGTCCGAGGCCGCGATGGGGGAACCCTGCCGTCGGTCTTGTAACACTCACCCTCGCGATCGTGCTCCCCGCGCTCCTGTCGGGCGCATGCGGCTCCGAGCCGCCGCCTCCGCCTTTCTTGCTCCGCTTGCAGCCCGTCGACGTGGTGCAGGCCGCCGTCAACCGCGTGGAGATCGTGCTGCGTCCCGGCGCGCTCGGACAGGCCTTCGCGACGCAGCCGGACATGGACTACGAGCAAGGCAGTGCCTTCAGCCGCGTGACCGGTGACGGCAGCTTCGCGATCTTCCTCGAGCAGGCGTACGTCACGCGGCATGCGCGTCCGGGCGGCTCGTCCTTCGTTCTCGACGTGCCGCTCTACCTCGCCGACACGCGAGGGGCCGAGACCGTGGCCGATCCGATCGTCACCGCGACGTTGCTGCGACGCGAGGAACGCATCGCGAACGGCACGCGATTCTTGCCCTGGCCCCTGCCACCCGGAGGCGAGGCCACCGTGATGATCGCCTGCGACCGGCCCGCGTTCGCGCGACAGTGCACGAACAACGACCCGTGAGCCGGGCCCTCGCCGTCGCGTCGGTGCTGCTCACCGGCTGCGGCGCCGTGAGCCCGAGCCGGATCGTCCGGCGCGTGGGCGGCGAGGTGCGCGCGGGAGCGTTCGTCGCCCCGTTGCAGTACGAGCACTTCATCCGTGCCGAGCTGGCGCTCGCCCACGATCGCCCCGCGGAGGCGGTCGAGCACCTTCGGCTCGTCCGGGCGGGCGGCGACGACGATCCGCTTCCGTGTGCCCGGATGGCCGAAGCCCTCGAGTCGGCGGGGGATCCGGCGGCCGCCGATGCCACCCTCGGCGAATGCCTCGCGCTCGACCCGACGAGCGAGGCCGTGTGGATGGCGATCGGTCGCATCGCGCAGCGACGCGGCCGGTTCTCCCGCGCGCTCGAGGCGTACGGACGCGCGATGCGCACCGCGCCCGATTCGCGCGAGCCCGTGATGGCCCTCGTGACGCTGCTCGACGCGATGGGTGCGCGCACGCGTGCCGACGCCCTACGCCGAGCGTTCGAGCGGCGCACCGGCGCGCCGTTCCCCGAGCCTCGTGCCCGCGCGGCCGAACGGCTGCTCGCTCGCGATCGTCCGTCCGCCGCGTTACGCGTGCTCGGCTCAGGCGCGCCGACCGACCAGCCCGAGGCGCTGCGCGCACGCGCCCGCGCGTGGCTCGCGCTCGGCGCACCCGATCACGCCGAGCCCCTCATCGTCGCACTGCCCGACGACGCCTTCGAGAACGCCGTGGCCCACGTGCAGACCTTGGTGCGGATCGGACGAATCGACCTCGCGATCGAGCGCGCCCGTGCCGCCGTCGCACGCGACGACGTCCCGATGCACCGCGCGGCCCTGGGACTCGCCTTGCTCGCCGCAGGACGGAACGACGAATCCGCCGACTGGCTCGCGTCGGTGCCGAGCGGCTCGAGCCCGTGGCCGATCGCCCGCGCCGCCCTGCTCGACGCACTTCGCGCGGGCGGGATGGATGCGGTCGCCGACGAAGTCGACGCGCACGCGCCACGGCGATGACGGCTCCACCCGTGTCGATCACCGCGCGCCGACGATGGGCCCTGCTTGGCAGCGCTCTGCTGGGGGTCGCAATCGCCGTCGCGTGGCTGTTGCGCTCCTGCGAGGACGGTCCGGTCCATCGAACGAGTGATGCGCAACGCTCTGGTCCTCGAGACGACGCACCCGTCGACGTGCTCGCTCCGGCAGGATGGTGGTTGCGTGCGACGAACCCGGTCGCGGGGCCGATCGCGCATCTGTTGTTCGGCGACCCCGAGGGGCGCGCACGCCTTTGCCGCATCGAGCGAGGCGTCGCGGATCCTCGAGATGGGGACCGCCTCGCTCCGCCCGTCGCGACGTGCCGCTCCCTCGAGGGACGGATCGGCACGCTCGCGGCCCTGTCCGACGCGGACCCCGGCGCGTGGCCCGTGGTGCTGTCCAACGGACGCCTGCTCGGTCACGCCGACGACGACGAGCGCGTGATCGCCGCACACGTCGCTCGCGACGGCCAGGTCCGAAGGATCGTGGACGACGGCGCCGTCCATCGACTCATCGCACCCGACGGCGCACGGCCCCTCGAGCTTCGACCCGGCGTCGTACCGGGACTCGTCGGGCCGCTCGCCGTTCATCTCGCCGCGAGCCCCGAGTCCGACGTACTCGTCGTCGAAGGGCCCGCCGGTCGCACCGAGTACCGGCTGCCATGGCCCGCGGCACGCTGGCGCGCTTGCCGCGGTCCTCACGGTGTCCGGATCGTCGTGTTCGGACCGCCGGCGCGCGAATCGCATCCCGTGACCGTCGTCGATCCCTCCGCCCCGACTCCGCAAGCATGGCCCGTCGGACGCACCGGAATCGGCGAGCCGTCCCTCGCGTGCGACGACGACGGCGTCGTGATGAGCTGGACCGAAGGCCCCATCGGCGCGGGGATCGGGCCGCGCGTGCACGCGCTCGACTGCCGTGGGGACCGTTGCACCCCGTCCGAACAAGTGGTGCCGCTCGACGGCGCCGATCCCGTCGCGCTCCCGCTCGGAGGCCAAGTGTTGCTCGGCTGGGCGAGTCGGAACACGACGCGCTGGCGGCTCGGGCCGCTCGACCGACTCGCCACGGCGGCCGACGGCCCAGCGCCACACCCGCAGCCTTGGCGCGTGCTCGGCCGCACGTGGATCGCGCTCGGCGACGCGATTTTGCTCGTGCTGCGCATCGAGACGGGCACGCGCGCCGTCTGGATCGACGCCGCGGGCCGTCTCGCACCGGTTCGGCTGGCTCCCGCGCCGGACGCCGACGGGCCACGGACTCTCGACGCTTCGACGACGTGAGGGCGTATCGAGTCCGTGCTCGCGACCGAGCCCATTCGACGCTCGCGATCAACGCGGAGACGTCGCACGCACCGTTTCCGCGCGCCCACGCATGCGCTCCGCGAGCGGCGCGTGGCCCGCCGACGCGGCGAGCTTGGCCCCACGTTCGAGGATGCGCGCGGCCTCGGCCGCCTTGCCGAGCCGCACATGGACGCGGGCGAGCATGGCCAGCGCCCTGGCGGCTTCGAGCGCACGGCCCGTTTCCTCGAGACGCTCGACCGCACGCACCATGCGCGGCACGACCTCGCCGTCGGGATGATCTTCAACGACGAGCGCGGTCTGAACCGTCGCAGCCAGATCCGCCGGGGTACGGAGCCGGTGGGCGCGAGCGAGCCGTATCGCTTCGTCCGCCGCGCGGCTCGCCTCGGCGTCGAATCCCGCCTCGAGCAGCGCCACGGCGGCGTGCGCGAGCCAGTCCGCAGCCTCGGCCCCGAATCCATTGCCCGATGCCAGCTCCGCAGCCTGCTTCCAGCGACGCGCTGCGCCCGTGGCATCGCCTCGGGCCTCCTCCACGCCCGCCAACGCAGCCAGCGCGCGCGCACGGGTGGTCACCTCGCCGCTCCGCGCGGCATCCGCGAACGCATCCAGCAGTTCCGACGAGGCGGCCTCGAGCTTGCCGCTCCGTGCGAGCGCGACCGCACGGCGGCAACGCGCCTCGACTGCCAGCGTCGTCAACCCAACTTCCGCGGCCGCCGCGGATGCGCGCGCCAGGATCTCGACTGCCGCGGCCGGCCAGCCGGCTTCGAGCCTGGCACCGCCCATGGCGAGCCAGGCGCGAGCGCGCAGCGCCCCATCTTCGAGCTGCGCGAGGTCTTCCTCGAGGTTCTCCCAGGCCTGCAGCGCTTCGTTCGGTCTGCCTGCGCGCAGTGCCACGGTCGTCCGCGCGAGCGCGAGCTGCACGCGTGCATGACGTTCGCGCATGGATGCGGGGTCGCTCGCGACCGATCCGCGCACCAGACGCATCGCGCGATCCACGTCCCCGGCCTCGACCGCGATCTCGGCCGCACGCAGCAGCAAGGCGGTGAGGCGGGTTCCACCCGTGTCGTCGCCGGACGCTCGCAGCAAGTCGACCGCCCGTTCGAGGAACGAAGCCGCGTCGCGAAACTCCCCCCGCCCCTCCGCGACGTCGGCCGCCCGAACGAGGTAGTCGACCGCGCGTCCGTGCTCGCCCGCGCAAGCCGTGTGGTGCGCGAGCTCGGCAATTCGCCGTTCGTCGGTCGCGGCGCCATCGCGCTCGAGCGCGGTGGCGATCCGCGCGTGCAACGCACGTCGATCCTCGACTCGGAGCGCGCCGAGCAGCGCCGCGCGGCGCAGCGCACCGCGGACGTGGTATGTACCCGGGTCTCCGTCGCACCCGCGCGGGCGCCAATCGTCCCCAGGGCCCAGCCGCGAACCCACGAGTAGGGCCCGGCGCGCGAGGCGCCGGAGCGTGCCCTCGAGGGAGCCGGGCGGCCCGCTGGTGAGGGTCGCCAACAACGACGCGTGCACCGGTCGTTCGAACGCCGCGACGATGCGTAGCACCTCGCGATCGTCGGGCCGCAACGACGCGACGAGCGCCTCGGCGAGCGCGAGGGCGCGTGGCCCTGGCTCGATCGACGCCTCCATCCGCAATCGCGCGAGCTCCGCGGTCGTCTCGACGATTCCGGCCGCACGGGCATCGGCCGCGAACGCCTCGATCCAGGACGGGATTCCGGCCGTCAGCGTGTGCAGGGCCTCGTGATGCTCTCGCGCGAGCGCCTCGACGCCCAGCGTGACGGCAAACAGTTGCGCCCCGGCTTCCGCATCGAGCGGGACGAGCTCGAGCCGCGCGCCGACGTGCGCCGGCATGGGCGTCCCCGACCGCGCCGTCAGCACGAGCAGCAAGCGACTGCCGTACAGGCCGCGCGCGAGCAGCGGCAACAGCTGCCGTGTCGCATCGTCCATCGCGTGCACGTCTTCGAGCACGACGAGCGCGCCGCGATCGGCGGCGAGGGATCGCAGCGCACGCCGCAGCGCGACGGCGATGCGGATGTCTCGAGGACGACCCGGACGCCGGCGTTCCGGAGGTTGCGGGTCGTACAACTCCAGCAGCTCGCCGAGCAACCGGACCTCGTCGTCCCGCAGACCCAGCATGCGAAGCCGCGCAACCTTCGAACGACTCGAACCGGGTCCCTCCTCGTCCTCGATGCCGCAGAGCGCACGCAACAGATCCGCGATGGCGGCGAACGAGGCCGTCCCCGGCGGTGCCGCCCGTCCGACCACACAGGGCACGCCACCCCCGGCGGCGATCGATCGCAGCTCGGCGATCAGACGACTCTTGCCCGAACCCATCTCCCCTTCGAGCAGCACGGCACGGCCAGCACCCGCGACGGCGTCCGTGAGCGCCTCGGTCAGCTGCCGCAGCTCCGCCCGCCGACCGATCAGCGGCGCACGCCGCCTCATTTCCATCGCGTCTCGCTCCGCGCGGCTGCGGAAGGCGAGCACGTGCAGACGGCCACCTCGCCATTCGAGTCGGAAAGCACGTTCCAGCTCGTGCTCGAGGTCCGCCGCGACGATCACGGCAGGCTCGGAAGCCTCTGACAGCAACGCTCGCCCCGCCGCGCGCGTCGACTCGGTCGGTTCATGGTGGCGGCCCTGCTCGAGCGCGTGCGAAGACCCCGCCACGATGGCGACGGGCCCCATCGGAAGCCGTATTCCGGCATCGTCGAAGCACACGCTCGCCTGCAGCTCGAGCGCCGCCCGCGCGGCCAGGATCGCGCCATGTCCCGGCTCCCCATCCGTCCCGAACAGCGCCTCGAGCGTCGCGGCACCGCCACGAACCGGGACACCGCCGCTCGCACGCACGATGCGCTCGAAATCCGTGCGCGCGAACGCACCCGAAGGCGTGCACAAGAGGACGGCCGCTCGCTCTTCGGCGCGCATTCGTCGCGAGACGCGCGACGGCTGCGTCCGCTCCGCGTCCGGACCGCCGAAACCCGAGCCTCCCTGGTAAGGGCGCACGACGTGGGTCGCGTCGTCGAGCGCGCGCATCACGAGATCGGCGAGCAACTTGTTCTGGGTCTGTCCCGCGCGCTCGGGAAACAATCGCGCGACGGCCGCGGCGAGCTCCGCCGGCCCCACGCGCGCGCCGAGCTCTCCGATCAACCGCGACAAATCGGTCGCGAACGACGCAGCCGTCGGGTACCTCGCGTCACGGTCGCGCGAGAGCGCACGCGCCACCACGTCCCCGACCGGTCGCGGCAGCTCCGGAGCCACGGCCTCCACGCGCGGCACCGGCATCGACCGGACGCGCTCGAGCGTCTCGGCGGGATCGTCGGCACGGAACAGCCGGCGACCCGTGAGCAGCTCCCACAGAACGACGCCGAGCGAGAAGACGTCGCTGCGTCGGTCGAGCGGCTCGCCTCGCGCCTGCTCGGGCGACATGTACGCGTACTTGCCGCGCAGCACGCGCGGATCCTCGTCGCGACCCAGCCCCACCTGGTTGGCCCGCGCGATGCCGAAATCGGCGACCTTCACCTCCCCCTCGTCGCCGAGCAGCACGTTCTGCGGCGAGACGTCGCGATGCACGATGCCCAGGGGTCGGCCTTCGTCGTCCTTCTGGCGGTGGGCGTGGTCGAGGGCGCGTGCGACCTCCGCCGCGATCCACAACCGCAGCGCCAGCGGGAGCGCCTCGCCGGGCTGGGGCACCGCACCCAGCCGCTGCATGACGGCGCCGAGATCGCGGCCGCGCACCAGCTCCATCGCGATGTAGTGCGTCCGATCGATGCATCCGAGCTCGAAGATCTGGACGATGTTCGGGTGGGAGAGGCGCGCCGCGATCTTGGCCTCGCGCACAAGCAGCTCCGTGTACTCCGGCTGCGCCGAGTACTCCGGCAGGACGCGCTTGATGACGAGCGATTTCTCGAAGCCCGCGACGCCTCGCGAACGCGCGCGCCACACCTCCGCCGTGCCGCCCTCGGCAATTCGCTCGAGCAGCTCGTACGGTCCGAACGCGACGGGGCCGCCCACGCGCGACGCACCGCAGGGTACACGGCGCTGCACGTCGGCGCACGCACGTCACCGCGCATCGCACCCGTGCGGCCGCCACGCGGCCGCACGGCGCCGGTCGCGTAGCCGGTTCGCGCCCGGTGCGCAGAGCCTCGATTCGACGCGTTCGCACTTGGCTTCCTGCTCGGACCGCGTGTCGGACTCGGTCGCGGGGTCGCATCCGGATCCGCGGTCGCATCCCAGCTGGCGCCACCGAGCGACCCGAGGCGCGCGGTGGCCCGGCTCAACCCGAGCCGCGCAGATCGCTGGCGCGAAGCCCGTGCTGGCGGAGCAGACGCTCGAGCGACTTGCGGTGGATGCCGGCCTCTGCGCTCGCGCGATCCAGATCGCCGTTGCAGCGTCGCATCAGGCGCACGAGATACTCGCGCTCCATCGGCGCGAGCCAGCGGTCACGCGCCTCCTTGATGGGCAGGCCGTCGCCGACGTCCAGCGCCTGGCCGCCCACCACCGCGACGCCCTGCGCGGGCCCACTGGCCGGAGCGAGCGTCGATCCAGTCCGCTCGACGGAGCTCGCCTGCAGGTCCGAGACGCCGAGCGTGTCGCCCGAGCACATGGCCATCGCACGGCGCAACACGTTGCGAAGCTCGCGCACGTTCCCGGGCCAAGCTCGGCTGCGAAGCTCGGCCAGGGCCTCGGGCGCAATCGCGTGAACGCGGCCGCCCTCGCGTCGCTGTTCCTCGAGGATCCGCCGCGCGACCACCTCGATGTCCTCCCGCCGCTCGCGCAGCGGCGGCAGCTCGACGACGACTTCGGCGAGGCGGTAGTAAAGATCCTCGCGGAATTCCTTGCGCTTGATCATCGCCTGCAGGTCGCGATGCGTGGCCGCCACGATGCGCACGTCCACTTCGACGTGCCGCGCCGCGCCCAGACGCTTGACCTCCTTGCGCTCCAGGGCTCGGAGCAGCTTGGGCTGCAGCTCGAGCGGAAGCTCCCCGATCTCGTCGAGGAAGATCGTGCCGCCGTCGGCCAGCTCGAACGCGCCGGCGCGCTGCCGGTCGGCCCCCGTGAACGCGCCCTTCTCGTGACCGAACAGCTCGCTCTCGATGAGCGTCTTGCTCACCGCACCACAGTCGACGATGACGAACGGACGCGACGCGCGCGGGCTGTGCTCATGCAGGCCGCGGGCCGCCAGCTCCTTGCCCGTTCCCGTCTCGCCGACGAGGATGCACGACAGGTCCGTCGCGGCCACCTTCGCGAGGGTGGCAAAGACGGCGCGCATCGACCGCGAAACGCCCACGAGCGCGCCGAAATGGTCGGCGTCCGACTCGGCAATGCGCTCCCACTTCTTCTTCGGCTCGAACAGGATGTCCGTGGAGCCCACCGTGATGCGGGCTCCCGGTTGCAGCACCGCCTCCAGCACGCGCGTGCCGTTCACGTACGTTCCGTTGGTCGATTCGAGATCGCGGATGCAGTAGCGCTCGCCCCGCACGAAGATCTCGCAGTGCCGCCGGCTGACTGTATCGTCCCGCAGCACGAGGTCGTTCTTCGACGAGGAACCGATGGTCAGGTGCGTCGCCTCGACCTCGCGCTCCAGGCCGCGGTCCGGGCCGGAGACGACCACGAGCCGCTGTCGGTGCGAGAGCAGCACCGGACCGGTCCCGTCGTCCTTGATCTGCGTGCCGCGAAAGGTGCGCGTGGTCGGGTCGGCCCGCTCCATCGCGCCCGAACCCTACCACGGACCGCCGCCCGCCGCCGCGCCGGCGCCGGGCATTCGTCGCAGGGCCGCCTCGAGTCGAGACTCGAATTCGCCGAGATCCGGACTGCCGGGATCGAGTCGGCGCGCCTCCTCGAGGTGGCGTCGCGCCTCGGCGACGTCGCCCGCTTCCAGCGCGTCACGGGCACGGTCGAGCGCGTCCTTGGCCGCCTCCTCCCGTCGATGTCCCCGCGGCGGCTCCGGCGTCGAGGCACCCCCCACGACGCCGCCGCCTGCGTCCGGCGCGGCGCCAGCGACGATCCGGCTCGCGCCTCCGTCCACCGGCCCATTCGTCACCAGGACGCGCGGGGCGGCGTCGTCCGACGACCGGGAGTGCGCTCGGTCCGCCGGAATCGCGGACGACACCGACCCGGATGCCGCCGTGGCGTCCGCATCCGGACGGACGGTGGCGTCCGGATCTCCGTGCGCGTCGGGCGCCCCCGTCCCGCTGGACGACAAGACCAGCGCGACGCCGACGAGCAGCGCGCCGCCCCCCGCGAGCAGCGCCGGCCAGCCTACTCCGCCTGCGTCCCGTCCGCGACCGCCCCGGTCCGTCTCCGCGGGCGCCGTACGCCCCGTCGGATCGCGACGCCCCTCGAGCAGGCCCGCTTCCTCGTACGCGGCGCGCAGCGCGAGCGCCAGTTCCCGGGCATCGGGATAGCGATCCGCCGGATTCTTCGATAGCCCTCGAAGAATCACCGCATCGACAGCCGGATGGACGCGAGCCGCCGCCCGCACGACCCTGCTCGGCGGCGGCGGCTCCTCGTGGAGCACACGGTGCACGACCGTGGCCGCCTCGTCACCCGGAAAGGCGCGCTCGCCGCTGACCGCCTCGTAGAGCACCGCGGCGAGCGAGAACAAATCGCTCGACGGTCCGTACCGTCCCTGCGAGAGCGTCTCCGGCGCCGCGTAGCAGGGCGTGCCTAGGAACTGCCCCTCGCGCGTGAGCGCCGCGTCCGGCAGCCGCGCGACGCCGAAATCGGCGAGCTTGACGCGACCCTCGTCGGTGATCAGCAGGTTGTCCGGTTTGATGTCGCGGTGCAGCACCCCGGCCGCGTGGGCGTGATCGATGCCCTCGCCCACCTGCTCGACGAGGCGCAGCACGAGCTCGGGCTCGAGCGGGCCGCGCTCCCGGAGCCACTGCTTGAGCGTGCGGCCGGCCACGTATTCCATGACGAGGTACGGACCGACGCGCGGATCCTCGCCCGCGTCGTGGACCTGGACGATGGCGGGATGGTGCACCCGCGCCGCCGCACGCGCCTCGTTGCGGAACCGTTCGAGGTAGCGTTGCTGCGCATCCGGATCGAGCGCCGTCGCGCGCACGGTCTTGATGGCGACGGGGCGGTCGAGCTGCGGATCGCGCGCGAGGAAGACGAATCCCATCGCACCCGCGCCCAGCAGTCGCTCGACGCGATAGCGGCCGATCTGCGACGGGAGCTCCGCGTCCATCAGAGTCGATGCAGCTTGACCGTGTTCGGCCGTTCCGACGGCGGCCACGCCGCGACGATGGCGATCTCGTCGCCGCTGCCCGCCGCGCCCTCCCGCACGAGCAGACTCGTCGCGATCCGCAACGTCTCCTCCATCGTCTCGGGCGGCACCTCGACGTGCGGGCGAACGCCCCACTCGAGCGCGAGGCGCCGCGCAACGGCAGGATCGGGAGTGACCGCGTGGATGGGCGCGCGTGGCCGGTGCTCGGAGAGAAGCGCCGCCGCCCGACCCGTCGTCGTGAAGCACACGATCGCGCGAACCGGCATCGTCCACGACAACAGGGCCGCGGCGCGCGCCACCGCGCTCGTGTGTCCCCACTCGCCCCAGTCGCCGAGCAACGTCGTGGTACGGGGCCGCGGCTCGGCACGTGACAGCCACTCGGCCTCCACCTCGCGGACGATGGCGTCCATCATACGGACCGCCTCGACGGGATAACGGCCCGTGGCCGTCTCGCCGCTCAGCATCACCGCGTCGGTCCCGTCGAGCACCGCGTTGGCCACGTCGGCCGCCTCGGCGCGCGTCGGGCGTGGATTGCGGATCATCGACTCGAGCATCTGCGTGGCCGTGATCACGAGCTTGCCGCGCGCATTGACCTCGCGGATGATACGCTTCTGCACGAGCGGCACCTTCTCCGCGCCGAGCTCGACCCCGAGATCACCCCGCGCCACCATGATGCCGTCGGCCGCCTCGACGATTTCGCCGAGGTTGTCGAGCGCCTCCGGCTTCTCGATCTTCGCGACGATGGGCGTGTTGCCGGCGAGCTCGCGAACCTGCCGCACGTCGTCGGCCCGGCGCACGAACGAGAGCGCGACGTAGTCGACGTCGAGCGTGCCGACCGCGAACGCCAGATCCGCGCGGTCTTTCTCCGTCAGCGCCGGCGCCGAAAGGCGCGAGCCGGGAAGATGGATGCCCTTGTGATCCGACAGCGTGCCTCCGACCTCGACGACGCAGCGCACGTCGGTGGCGGTCGTCTCGACGACGCGAAGCCGCAACAGGCCATCGTCGAGCAGGACCGTGTCGCCGGGGCGGGCGTCGCGCGGCAACGGCTCGTAGCTGACCGACACTT
>JANWZI010000060.1 GCA_025054695.1 Myxococcota bacterium
GGCGGTGAAACGGACTCGGTCTCGGGCTCGGTCTCGGACTCGGACTGAGTCTCCGTCTCGAACTCCGTCTCGGCGCAGCCCGCGGGCCGATTCAAAGCGGCACGGGCTGCATTTCGTCCCAGCCGTAACGGCGAAGGTAGTTGACCCAGACGCCCTCGCAGACCGGGTCGTAGCGACAGCGGGAGCATTCCGCCCGCTTCGTCCGCGCCGCGTGGTCCAGGTCCGAGCGGCGGATCGCGACGAGGTCGCCGTCGGGGCCGTTGCCGGCGCAACGGGACGTCGTGCGCGCCGACCGGCGGTTCATAGTGCACGTACGCCTCGACGTAGCCGCGGTTGTAATCGGGCAGCTCGGTCGTCGTACACAGCGGAATGTCCACGAGGAAGGCCTGGACCGGCTGCTCGAGCCGCCCCTGCGCCTCGAGGAAATCGCGCGCCGTGCGCGCGATCTCGGAATAACGCGGAAAGATCTTCTCGAAGTACGTGTGGGCCCGCCCGTTGGCCTGCATCACGTTGAAGACGACCTGCTGCACACCGAGCGAACGCAGAAACCGGTAGATGTCGCCCATGAACGGCAGGTTGCGCCGCGTGACGACGGTGCTCGTGTGCAGCTCGATCCCGCGCGGCACGTAGCGCGCGATCTGCCGGATGCCTTCCACCGTCTGCTCGAAGCTGCCCGGAGTGCGCGTCAGCCCTTCGTGCAACCGGGCCTCGTGCCCGTGAATGCTCACGTAGAAGCGGTTCATGCCCGCGGCGACGAGCATGCGCGTGTAGCGCTCGTAGCTACACGCACGTCCGTTGGTCATGACGCTGACGCGCGGGTAGCCGGCCTCGCGGGCCCAGCGGACCCACTGGGGGAGCCTCGGATTGGTGGTCGGCTCACCGCTCGTGAAGCAGATCTCCTCGGCGCCCTGGCTCGAGCGCAGGATCCAGCGGACCACTTCATCGGTCGTCGCGGAGTTGGTCACGTACCGCCCCTCGCGGTCCTCCTCCATGCAGAAGATGCAGTTGTTGTTGCAGACCGCGCCGGTGAGCACGTGCACCCGCTCCCGCCGAGACGCGATGCGCTCCTCGACGGTGGGCCCGCGCTGAGTCACGGCCTCCCGCTCTTCACTCGCCTCGCGGGCCATCGGAACGCCGACCCCGCGCTCCGGGCGCGGTGCACCCGTCGAGTCCTCGCCCGAAGCCGCCCTCGATCCGGCCGCCTGCACGCTCACCAGCTCCCGTGCGAGCCGTGCGAGCCGTGCGAACCGTGCGAACCGTGCGAACCGTGCGAGCCGTGCGAACCGTGCGAACCGTGCGAGCAGTGCTGCGCGCCGCGCTCGCCTCCTCTGAAACCCGACGCTCCGCCATTCTTTTCAGCCTGCTCGACGGCTTTTTCGGTGAGCTCGCGTTGCGGCCCGACGAGCTGATCGCCCGGTTGCCGCTCGAAGCTCGGCAGCTCGTCGTCGCCCGTCGGCTCCTCGGTCGACACCAAGCCAAGGATAACGCGCATCGAAACCGTCTGTCACCCCCGCGGCCTTCGTGGTCGCGGCGCCCCGATGCGTTCGCGGAGCCCGAAGCCGAGTCCGAGACCGAGTCCGAGTCCGAGTCGGAGACCGAGTCAGAGTACGAGCCCGAGTCCGAGTCCGAGACCGAGTCCGAGTCCGAGTCGGAGACCGAGTCCGGTTCCGAGACCGAGACCGAGTCCGAGACCGAGTCCGAGTCTGAGCCCGAGTCGGAGACCGAGCCCGAGTCCAAGCCCGAGCCCGAGACAGAGCCCGAACCCGAATCCGACCGAGTCGGAGCCCAACTCCAAGCCCGAGTCGGAGACCGAGTCCGAGTCGGAAACCGAGTCCGAGTCCGAGTCGGAGCCCGAGCCCGACTCGACGACGGTCAGCTCTGCAGGAAGTGCTCGCGCGGCCGGATCGTGGTCCAGCGCTCGAAGATGGCCCGGGTCGTCGCGTCGCCCTGCGCCAGCTTCTCGATCAGCACGTCCTGGATGTGCTTGTGCACGTAGCACAACGTGCTTTCGCGTGGCCGCCCGAACATCGTTCCTTGCGTCTTGTGCGCGTGCGAGGGAGGCAACCCGCAGAAGGGCTGGTACGCGCAACAGACGCAGTCGGGATTCTGATCGAGGTTGGAGGCGAGCACGACGGCGCGCACCGTCGGATGGCGGAACAAGTCGCGGTAGCGGGCGGTCCGCACGTCCCCGATGCGGAAGGTGTCGTCGCCCATCTCGTGCAACATGCGGCCCTCGTCGCACGTGTAGATCCCGCCGTCGTAATTGTAAGCCAGCACACCGATTGCCTGCCCGCCCGGGGAGCGGATGTCGAGGAAGTTGGGGTCCTGGCCCCGGAGCATCTTGGTCAGGAAGATGGCGGCGTAGCGCTCCATGATCTCGATGCCCCGCGCGTTCAGCTCGAGGATGTAGTCGAGCGCCTTGCGATAGAACGCCATGTACTCGGCCCGCGGGTATTCGACGCGGCCGCTGGTGCGCTGGGCGAAGCCGAACGGATCGACGGGCCGCAGGAAGATCGTCCGGCATCCGAGCGCGACGTACGTGTCGACGACTTCTTTCCACAGAGGCAGCGTCTCGCGCGTCGTCGTCAGCAGCGCCTCGACGTGATAGAGGCTGGGATCGAGGCCCATCTCGACGTACGCGCGGTTGATGCGCTCGATCCACTGCGCGGTGACGGCATGGGCCGAGCCGCCCGGCAGCTTGCGCTGCCGGTCGTGCAGCACCGCCGGTCCGTCGACGCTCGTGCAGATCTGCACGCGGTTGTCGAGCAGGAAGCGCAGGCGCTCCTCGTCCATGCAGGAGAGGTTGGTGACCATCGTGAACTCGAGCACCTTGCCGGCGCGGCGGTTGCGCTCACGCGCGTAGCGCACGACGTGCTCGACCACGGGGAAATTGACGAGCGGCTCGCCGCCCTGGAACTCGATGGTCACGTAGGGGGAGGTGGTCCGCAGGGCCAGATCGACCGCCTTCTCGGCGATCTCGGGCGTCATGTCCGTGTGCGTCGCATCCATCGGCGCGCGCGAGGCGTGGCAGTAGACGCACGTCTCGTTGCAACGGAGCGTGACCACGAAGATGTGCAGATTCGGCCCCGCGTCGAGGAAGAAGCGCCGCGCGCGCCACGCCTCGGCCGCGCGCCGCACGTCGTAGTGCGCCCGCAGCATGTTGCGCTCGCGCAACCGCTCGTAGAGCGGCTCGCCGGGCTCGATGCGGCCCTCAACGAACCGACGGAACTCGTCTCGGGTCAGGATGACGAGCTCGCCCTCGAGGTTGGTCACCACGACGTGCCCGGCGACCTCGCGAAACCGCACGAAGGCCGCCAGCCGGCCGGAGGGCGACGTGATCGTGGTGAACAGCGGCGGCTGCTCGGCGCCGCTCATGACCGCACCCCTCCGGCACGGATGGTCGCACCCAGCGCCCAGTTGCCGAGCTCTCCGGCGATGGCGCGCTCGCGCTCGGGGCGACGCGCTTCGACGCGCACCCGCCAGACCTGTCCGCCGTCCTCCAAGACGCAATCGGCGTGTCGCGCGAACGCCGCGATGGCCTGCTCGATGGCATCGCGTCGATACAGGGCCTTGTCGAAGCGCAGCTCGATGCTCATCGCGCGCTCTCCGGGTCACCGTCGCCGCCCTGGGCGGGCCCGGCGACCGCATCGGCCTCCGCAGCGGACGGCTCGCGTCCGTTCGCGGGCGTCGCCGCGGCCGCGCCCTCCGCATCGCGCGGAGCCGACGAACCGCTCGGCGGCTCGTTCGCCGCTTCCGCCGTTCTCTTCCGGTACTTCTCCTCCCACGACTGCGCGATGCCGAGCGGATCCTCGAACGGCTCGCTCGAGAAATCGAACTCTTCGAGCTCGTCCAGGCCGGGCGGCCCCATCGCCCCGCCCAGCGCGTGCATGACGACGGCCTCGATCGTGGCGCGGTTCTGGCGCGTGATCTCGTGCCGCCACGCCGACGAAAGCAGTTCGTTGGCGAATTCGCCGAGCATCGCGCGCAGCGTCTCGTCGTCCGCAGGTCCCTTCTTCGGCGCGAGCACGACGCGCCAGTGCCCATCGTGTCGACCGAGCAGGACCCAACAGCGGTCGAGGAAGACGTAGGCGGTCGCGTACACCGCGTCGAGCGGATACACTGTCGAATCGGCGAGGAAGCTGACTTCGCCCGACGACGGGTCCGCCCACGCGAGCGTCTCGGGAATGCCGGGCAACTTGGTTCGTTCCATCGCGTCCCTTGTAAGCCGTGAGGCCGCGTCCCGGTAGGGGGACGTCCGTGACGAGCCCGCAGCCGCGTCGGAAGCCGACTCCGAGCCCGCGTCCACGCGACTCGCCGGGTCGCACTCCGACCGTGCAGCGAAGGTGTATCGTCATGGGGTGGGCGCAACGGCCCTGGTGGTGCTCGGCGTCGTGCTCGCCTGCTCGACGAGCCGGCAACTGCCCGACTCGGGCTGGCCGCCGGATGCGGCCGGCGAGCCGAACGTCGACGTCGTGGGCCGCTGGCACGACTGCACGAGCAGCACGACCTACGCACCCGACGGCAGCATGCGCTGGCGCGATCACCGGCGCGGCTGCGCCTCGAGCGGCCGATGGGCCGTCGTCGGCTCCTGGCTCCACGTCGAGGGCCAAGCGAGCGCGTGCGGGCCCGCGTATCGGGCCGTCAGTCGCGTCGTGCGCACACCGCACGCCCTGGTGACCGTGGACCCGGAGACCGGTCGTGCCCGCACCCGCTGGAACGATGCGACACCGCGCGCCCTCTGGCTGCTCACCGAAGCCGATCGCGCCACGGTGCTTCGGGTCGTCGGCGAGCCCGGCGATGGAACGGGGGTCGGCTGCTACTGGTCCGCCGACGGCGCCTGCGGCGGTCTGCTGTCGTGCTCCGGCTGGGTCGACCGGTGGCGCCGCGAGGACGACCGGCTCGTTGCCTCGACCGCCTGCGGGGGCGGTTGCCCGTGCGGAGCGGAGCTCGTGGGCCGGTTTGTCGCGCCGGACCGGATCGAAGGGACGTACCGGGGCGCAAATTGTGAGATGCCCTACACGGGCACGTTCACGGCGATCCTGCAGCCCGATCCGATGGATTGATCGCGACGACCGTCCAGAGCGTCCCCTGTCCCGGCTCCGGCTCGTCCACCTCGACCACCTCGAAGCCGGCCGCACGCAGCGCGCGCGCGGCGTCGGAAGCTCGGTGGTTTCGACGATGCTCGAAAGGGAGGGCGGCGCCCTCGGCGGCGGTGGCCTGCGCCGCCGTCCTCGCCAGACCGAACGGCTCGTCGTCGGCGACGAGCACCGATCCGCCCGCGCGCAACAGCCCGCGCAGCCGCGCGAGCCCGCGGTCCACGTCGGAGAGGTGATTCCAGCTCCGCAGCAGCAGCGCGTGATCGAAAAGGCAGCCCGCCTCGTCGGTCAGCGCCTCGAGGCCGACGGACAGGTACATCCCCCAGCCGCGTCGCGCGGCCGTCCGGGCCAGACGCGCCGCGTCGGGATCGATGCCCACGTAGTCGACCGTGCCCGCTCGGACGGCCGGCTCCAGCAGCTCGTCGAACGGACCGTCGCCGCAACCGACGTCCACGATTCGACCCGAAAGCCCCTCCAGACGCCGGGCCAGCCGCCGCTGCGCGCGCTCGAAGACGTTTTCGAAGACGGGCTCGTACATGCCGGTGCAGTGCGCGTCGTGCGCGCACCGCCCGCAGCGCACGGATCGGACGAGCGGCACGAGATCGGCCCCGAAATCGTCGGGCGCGCGCTTGCGGCTCGCATCGAGGTACACCTGCCCGCGCGCGAGCTTGATGCGCTCGATCTCGACGTCGGGGAAGTCGCGGCTGCCCGTGCGGTACCGCCCCACCCGTCCCTGGTGCCAGACGAACAGATGCCGGCCGCGGTCCCAAGGATCGACTCCGTCGTCGCGAAGCGGGCACTCGTCGGCGCCGACACCCGTGGCCACCAGGCGCTCGAAGACCCAGTGCAGCGAGTTGCCGCGCGGCCGCGCGTCGCGCACCGGCCGCAGCTCGCCCGCGCCGAACGCCTCCCAGTAGCCGCGGTACAGCCCCGGACAGGGTCCGCGCAGCGCGCATCCGTCGCACGACTCGGGCTGCACCTTGTTGCGATCGTCGACGGGGAAGAAGTCCGCCTCGCCGACTTCACTCATCGTCGCGAAGCCGTGCGTGCGCAGGTCATCGTAGAGGTCCTCGTGGCCCGGCAACAAGCACAGCGGGATCGCCCCGTGGCGCAACCGCGGCCGGATCGCGTCGCCGAGTCGGTCTCGCGCGTACGCGAACGCGTCGAGCACCCGATCGGCGACGTGCGCGACGCGTGGCACCAGGTGCTCGAAGAGCGCGGCGCCCCCTCCTTTCGGCTCGACCATCGAGAACTTGAGTCGCACGTCCGGATACGGCACCAGGACCGCGTCGACCAGCTCGCGCAAATGCTCGACGTTCTGCCGCGTCACCACGCAGTTGACCGTCAGGTCGAGCCCACGGCCCGACAGCACCCCGAGCGCGCCGTGGCTCTGCGCGAACGCGCGCGTGCGCACGAGCCCGTCGTGGATCCGCGCGCTGCCGCCGTGCAGCGAGAGGTAGACGTACCGCAGGCCCCGCGCGCACAGGGCATCGACCAGCGCCGGGTACGACAGCATCCGGCCGTTGGTGACGAGGCCGACGCCCATGCCGAGCGCGTGCACGCGCTCCGCCCAGTCGAGCAGCTCGGGCCGGATCGTCGGCTCGCCGCCCGAGAACACGACTTCGTCGTGGCCGAGCGCGTGGGCTCGTACGATCTTGCGGGTCACCTCGTCGACGCTGCCCTGCACGTGGCGCACGTCGAGC
Organism: Myxococcota bacterium; assembly: GCA_025054695.1. Classification (GTDB taxonomy): domain Bacteria; phylum Myxococcota_A; class Polyangia; order Polyangiales; family JANWZI01; genus JANWZI01. Next base: position 6,800 of record JANWZI010000060.1, read on the forward strand.
GTGTGACAGAACAGGCAGTGGTCGTTGCAGCCGTAGCCGACCTTGATGAGGGCCTTCAACGCGCGGGGCTCCCACCACGAGTCTACGACGAATCGGAGGCAACGGCCGCCGGGCCACACGCCGCGACGAACAGGTCGCGATAGCGTGTCGGGACGGACATCGGGCGAAACGTCCGCAAGTCCACGCAGGCGACGATCGTGCGACCGACGACCACGCGCTCGCCGTCCGCGCGTCGTCTGCCCTCGTAGCGAAACGAGACCGAACTGCGCCCAAACCGTTCGACCGACACGTCCACGTCGAGCACGTCCCCGAACCGCAGCGGACGCTCGAAGTCCGCCTCGGCGTGCACCGCGGGCCAGCCGATGCGGTCCTCGTCGAGGCACACGCGATAGGGCACACCTTGCGACTCGAAGAGATCCTCGAAAGCTTGATGAAAGAAGTCGAAATAGCGCGGGTAGTAGACGATTCCCGCGTGGTCCTCGTCGCCGAAGCGGATCTTGATCGATGCGCGGAACGCCATCGCGACGCTCCTAGCCGCGCCTTGGACACCGGTCCAGTCGTCGTTCCGGACGCGGATTCGGACTCGGTCTCGGTCTCCGATTCGAGCTCGACGCGCCTGACGCGGCGACCGCCACCACGCACCTCACGGCGCCGACTCGAGCAGCAACTCGTACTCGCGCATCGGAACCCAGACCTCGGACGCGGTCGAAGCCAGCACCGATCCCACCGAAGCGAGCGCGAACAGAACCGCCGCGGCCGTCCACGCGCGCTCCCGCGGGCCTCCGCGACGCTCCCGCTCGAGCAGCCAGCCCAGCGCGAACCCGACGGCGAGACCGCTCAGATGCGCCGCCTGGTTGGTTCCGAACACGAAGAAGAACAGGAACGAGTAGCCGACCTGGAGCACGAGCAGCGAGCCCCACTGGGGGACGCGGCGCGCCGCGAGCGCGCCCGCGTACAGTCCGATGAATCCGAATATCCCGCCGCTGGCGCCGGCGGTCAGGACATCGGGCCTGTCCGCGTACCACCACAGACTGCAGAGGAACCCGACGACGCCTGCGAGGACGAACGCGACGAACAGGCGCGCGCTGCCGAAGTGCCGCTCGAGCGCGGGGCCGAAGCTGACGAGCGCGAGGAGATTGAACACCACGTGCGCGTAGCCGATGTGGACGAAGCACGCGGAGAGCACCCTCCACGGCTCGTGCGCAGCCAATTCCCCCGACAGCGCGCCCCAGCGGACGAGGGTCGACTCGGGCGCACCGAGGACCACCATCCGGCCCCGCGCATCGGCCAGCTCCAGCACGAACACGGCGACGACCAGCAGCACGAGTCCCCAGGTCGAGGGCATCTCGACGGCGGTGAGCGCGCGCGCCCACCCAATCACGGCGCGGGGGGGTACCCAGCGGCTGCAGCGCGCACAGCGCGGCTGTCGAGCGCCCACCAGACTTCCGCACCATGGACAGACGCGGCTCGCCACGACGCTCCCGCGCTACGGTAGCCAGCTCAGGTCGAACACGGTCCGCTCGTCCCCGAGCGCCCGCGCCGACAACAGCACGACCTCGACCTCGGCGGCTCCGAATCGCTCGAGGCTCCGGTGCAGGAAGCCCACGGCGGCCATCAGGTGCGTCAGGGGCACCTCGTCCCACTCGTGGGCAAGCTCCACGCGCGCATAACCGCGACCGAGACGCCGGACCGCGTAGTCCAGCCCCTGCACGAGCTCTCGCGCCAGGGCGGGCATCTCGGCGAGCAGCAGCTCCGGCGTCGGCCCCTGCGGCGGCGCGATGGCGCGCATGCGCTCGAAATGCGCCTCCGCGACGGCACGGCCACACTCGACGACGAGTCGTAGATCGTCGTGGCCGAGCACGGCGTCGATGCCTTCGACGAGCGCCGAGACCGCTTCGGCGTCGACCCATTGCCCGGGCGCGATGCCGGCCATGAACACCGCGCGGTGCTCGGGCGCGAGGCCCGAAAGCACCCGCGCGAGGGCACGCTCGCCGAAGCGCGTCGAGACGAAGCGCAGCACGGCGAGCACGGCGCTGGAGGCGTAGCGGCGCTGGACACCGCTCGGCGCGACGAGCGCGGGAGTACCCGACGGGAGCGTCTCGCGCCCCGCGACGTCCGGCGGAGGAGCCGGCTCCGTGCGCGGTCGTCGAGCGGCTGCTTCCTCGTCGGCGAGCGCCGGCAACCGCCGGTACTTGCTCGTACGCACGTCGCTCGGCGACGCGTCGAGCCCCGGGCCCGTGGCCGACGGCGTGCGCACGTCGTCGGCGGCGACTTCGATGGGGATCTCGACCGAGGTCGCCTCGGGCGGCGGAGGCGTGCCCACCAGCGCCGCCGCCTGCGCCGCGGTCAGGGGTCGCTGCGGCGCCGTGCGGTCGGCCGCACGAGGCAGCGCCTCGGTCCCCGTGCTCGACAGCCTCGCGCGTCGCTGCGTCTGACGCGCGCGCACCTTGATGAGATCCATCGTGAACGAGTCGCTCGGCGAATCGTCTTCCGCGGGCACCATGCGGCCGCCGAAGGGAACGAGGGCCGCCGCGAATTGTTCGGCGCTCGCCCAGCGCGCGTCGGGATCCTTGCTCAGCGCCCGCTCGACCACGCGTTCCAGCCCCGGCGGGACGTCCGGCCGCAAGCGGCGAAGAGGCAAGGGGGCGTCTTCTCGAATCGCGCGCGCCAGCTCGGCGAAGCTCGGCCCGTCGAAGGGCCGCACCCCCGCGAGCATCTCGAACAGCACGACCCCCACCGACCAGACGTCGATGCGGGGATCGCGGCGATCCTCGCCACGCAGCCGTTCCGGCGCCGCATAGGCGGGCGTACCGACGAGGGTGCGCGCGGGCGTCAACGTGCGCACTCCGTCGTCGATGCGGTCCTCGGGCGCGAGCAGCGCGGCGAACCCGAAATCGCAGATCTTGACGAAGTCGCGATCGCCCAGGTGGGCGACGAGCATGAGGTTGGCCGGCTTGAGGTCGCGGTGCAGGATCCCACGCGCGTGGGCCGCGTCGAGGCCAGCCAGCGTGTGCGCGGCGATGCGGCACGCGCGCGCGATGGGTAGCGGCCCCTCGCTGCCGAGCAGGTGGGCGAGCGAGCGCCCCTTGAGATACTCCATCACGAGGAAGCTCGTGCCTTCGGCGACGACGAAGTCGAGCACCTCGATGATGTTCGGGTGCCCGATTGCGGCGGCGGCGCGCGCTTCGCGCTCGAAGCGCTCGACGGCCTTGGGGTTCTGGGCGACCGAGCGGTGCAGCAGCTTGATGGCGACGAAACGCCGCAGCACCGTGTCGGCCGCCTTGTAGACGGCGCCCATGCCGCCGTCGCCCAGGAGCCGGACCAGGTGATAGCGCCCGGCCAGCGTCGTCCCGACGAGCGAGCCCTCGGAGGAGGACGCGGACGGCACGCCGAGACGATAGCGCACGTCGGGCGCGGCAGGCGCGGGGCTCGACGGGCAACCCGGTCCCCCGCGACGCGTGCCCGTCACTCGACGGTCACGGTCTTGGCTAGATTGCGCGGTTGGTCGACGTCCGTGCCCTTGTGATCGGCGACGAAGTACGCGAACAGCTGCAAGGGAAGCACCGTCAGCACGGGCGAGAGCTCCTCGGCGCAGGCGGGTACCTCGACGACCGCCTCGCAGCGCCGGGCCGCCGCCTCGTCGCCCTCGGTGACGATCGCGACGACCCGGCCATCGCGCGCCCGCGCCTCTTCGAGATTGCTCATCACCCGCTCGTAGCTCGCGTCGCGCGGCGCGACGACGAACACGGGGACCGATGCGTCGACCAGCGCGATCGGTCCGTGCTTCATCTCGCCGGCGGCGTATCCCTCGGCGTGGACGTACGAGATCTCCTTGAGCTTGAGTGCCCCCTCGAGCGCGACCGGATAGGAGGGCCCACGCCCCAGAAACAGCACGTCGCGCGCGTCGGCGTGGCGGCGGGCCAGATTGGCGACCAGTTGCCGCGTCGCGCGCAGCGTCTCGTGAACCTGAGCCGGCAGTCGGGCGAGCCCCTCGACGAGCTCCGCCGCGCGCGCGGCGGGCAGCGTCCCCCGCCGCCGACCGAGCCAGATCGCGAACAGGAGTAGCGCCACGATCTGCGTCGTGAAGCATTTCGTCGAGGCGACCCCGATCTCGGGCCCGGCGTGGGTGTAGAAGGTCGCATCCGCCATCCGTGCGATTGCGCTGTCGACGACGTTGACGACGCCGAGCACCGCGGCGCCCCGCTCGCGCGCCTCGCGTGCCGCCACCAGCGTATCGATCGTCTCTCCGCTCTGGCTGACCGCGACGACCAGATCGCGCGGCCCGACGACCGGGTCGCGACCGCGGAACTCGCTCGCGAGCTCCACGTTGGCCGCGACCCGCGCCAGCCGCTCAATGTACCAGCGTCCGAGCATGGCCGCGTGGTGACTCGTCCCGCAAGCCACCAGGTGCACCCGCTCGACCGATTGGGCGAGCGCGGGGTCGAGGCCGATCTCGTCTCCGTGCACGTCCCCCGCCGCACGATCGAGCCGACCGCGCAGCGTGTCCTCGATCGCGCGCGGCTGCTCGAAGATCTCCTTGAGCATGAAGTGCTTGAAACCGGCCTTCTCGGCCATCACCGGCGACCAGTCGATGCGCCGCAGCGGACGGTCCACGGCGCGGCCGTCCGGCCCGTACACGCGCAGCGAGGCACGCTCGAGCACGGCCATCTCGCCGTCCTCAAGGGCGAGCACGTCCCGCGTCCACGGCAGCAACGCCGGCACGTCGCTCGCGCAGACCGCCGCATCCCCGGCGAGCCCCACGACGAGCGGGGAGCCCGACTTGGCGACGACGATCCGGCCTGGCTCGCCCCGCGCGAGCACGGCCAGCGCATACGCACCGCGCAGCTCGGCGAGGGCCGCGCGGACGGCGGCGAGCAGGTCGAGCCCTCCCCGCATCCGCTCGGCCACGAGGTGGGCGACGAGCTCGGTGTCCGTCTCGCTCTGGATGCGCGCGCCCGCCGCCGTCAACCGCCGTCGCAGCTCGACGTGGTTCTCGATGATCCCGTTGTGCACGAGCGCCACGCCGTCGACGCGGTGCGGGTGCGCGTTGGTCTCGTTCGGCCGGCCGTGCGTCGCCCAGCGCGTGTGCCCGATGCCCGTCGTGCCCGGCAGAGGGCGCTCGGCGAGCGCACGCCCGAGCCGCTCGATTTTGCCCGCGGCGCGCAGCACGTGGATCTCGGTGCCGTCGTGCACGGCGAGACCGGCGCTGTCGTAGCCGCGGTACTCGAGCCGCTGCAGCCCTTCGTACAGCAGCCGCGCACACGGCTCGGAGCCGACGTATCCGACGATGCCGCACATGCGTTGAACGTATCAGACGAGCCCGATCCGGCCAGTTTCGTCCCAACCACCGGATGGTCCGTTCCGACGGGCTCGACGCTCGCCCGTCGGTGCTACCCTTGCCGCTCGATGTCGCGGGGGTCGCGATTCGAGGCCCGGGCCGAGCGCATGCTCCGTGCGCCGCGACCCGTCGTCTGGGCGCTCGTCGCCGACACCAACCGCTGGGACCGCGCCGCGGGGCTAAGCCCGGGCCGCTACGAGTGGGTCGACCGCGACGGTCGCCGGCTGCGCCGCGCGAGCTGCCGCGAGCTGGGCTTCGCCTTGGAGTGGGAGGAGCCCCCGTACGACTGGGTCGAGGGCCTGCATTTGTGCGGACAGCGGCGGTTCACGCGGGGCCCCGCGACGGCGGGCGGCATTCGCGTCGATCTCGAGGCCGCCGGCGAGACGACGCGCGTACGGGCGCTTGCGTGGGTCGAAATGCGCCGCGGGCCGCTGGCGCCCCTTCTCGGAGTCATCCAGCGCTGGAGATTCGCGAGGGCGCTGCGCCGGTACCTCGACGCGATCGAGGACATGATCGCTCGCGCGCCGACGCCCATCGAGTGCGACGCGCGGGTTCCGGCCGTCCAACTCGCCCGGCGACTCCTGGCCGGCACCACACGTCCCGAGGTCGTCGGGGAGCGCTCGCCCACGGACGAGGTCGAGCTGGCGCGCCGATCACGCGGGCTCGTCCCACCGCTCGTCGACCCGCGCGCGGTCGAGCGTCTGGTCGCGCACCTGCGCGAGCGACCGGACGAAGAAGTCGCTCAGATGCGCCCCTTCGAGCTCGCGGTCGACTGGGCGCTCGACCGGAGGACCACGCTCGCCACGTTCCTGCACGCGACGCGCGCGGGTCTGCTCGAGCTGCGCTGGCAACTCAACTGTCCCGTCTGCCGCGTCGCCGCGGGCATCGCCGAGCACCTGGACGAGCTGCGGGGGCAGATCCACTGCGCGGCGTGCAACATCGACTACGGCCTCGACTTCGGCGCATCCGTCGAGGCCGTCTTCCAGTCCCATCCGGCGGTTCGGGCCGTGCAGCCCGCCGTCTATTGCGCCTCCAGCCCGGCGTTCCTACCTCACGTCTGGGCCCAGCTCGCGGTCAGTCACGGCTCCAGCCGCGATCTGCACGAGCCCCTGCCGCCCGGCTCCCTGCGCCTGCGCTCCCTGTACGGCCGCGTCGCCACCGAGGTCGAGGTGCCACCGTCGCGCGGATTGCGCGTCCGGTTGCTCGACGGGGCCATCGAGGCGAGCCCATCCGACCGGCCGGGACTCAGCCTGACGAACGAGACGGGTACGGACGCCGTGCTGCTCGTCGAGCGAGCCGGATGGTCGGCGGACGCGGTGCTCGGCTCGGTCATCGCGTCGCTGCCGGAGTTCCAGGATCTGTTTGCGACCGAGGCTCCCGCGGCGGGAGTCGATCTGACGATCGGGCGTCTCGCGGTGCTCTTCACCGATCTGACCGGATCGACCGCGATGTACGAGCGCATGGGGGACGCGCGCGCCTTCGCGCTCGTACAGAGGCATTTCCGCACGATGCGGGCCATCGTCGAACGACACGAGGGTGCCGTCGTCAAGACGATGGGCGACGCGATCATGGCGTGTTTCACCACGGCCAGGGCCGCCGTCGCCGCCGCGCTCGAGATGATCCGCACGCACGAACGCGTGTGCGCAGGGGAGTCCATCGGCCTCAAGGTCGGCGTGCACGAGGGATCGTGCCTCGCAGTGCGCGCCAACGACCGGCTCGATTTCTTCGGCACGACGGTCAACGTCGCCGCCCGACTGCAGGCCCGTGCCAGCTCCGGCCAGCTCGTGCTGCACGAATCGCTCGCGCAACGCCCGGACGTCGCGGGCCTGCTCGAGGGACTACGGGCCGACCCGTTTGACGCCGCGCTCAAGGGAATTGCCGGAACGCAGCGCCTGATCGCGATCGACGTGGCGGGCACCCCCTCGGCGAGCGCGATGCACCGCGATCTGCCTGGCGCCCCCGTCACGGACCAGGCCGCCCCAATCCCGCTCGCGCGGTGAGGCGCTCATCGGTCACGGTCGCATCGAACCGAATGGATTGGCGACCAAGGCGTGGGGCATGAGGAGCAGCAAGAGCACGACGAGGCAACAGGCGGCCAGCAGGGCCAACGTCCCGAGGGTCGCCTTGAGCAGGAAGTACACGCGCAGGCGGCCCACGCCCGCCACGAACTGTGCAGGTGCATCGACCTCGGCCTCCGCGACCGCGCGCCGCAGGGAGCCAGCCGCCCCGTGGAGCAGCACAGCGAGCGCCACGGAAATTCCGAGCGCAATGAGACCACCACAAGCCATCCCGAGCAGTTGCGCTTGCATTCCCGAATGCGGAATCCGGTCGCGACGGACCAGAAGCGCGATGACCTGGGCGACGAGTTGAAGCAACGCGGCCGACGGACCCGCGACGGCGGCGATACGGAGCCATTGCGCGAGCCTCGCGAGGCTCCGGGCCAGCTCCCCATCGAACGCAACGCCGACGGAGGGTCCGCCGCCTGTCGCGCCGGCCCCCTCCCTCGGTCTCCACGTCCCTCCCGACGCATCGTAGCTTCCGAACCGACTCACGTCACAGCCCCCGTATCGGCAGGCTTCCCGGCGGGCCGAACGACTGCGGCCCTGCTCCGACGAGCCCGATGGCGGCGAGCAGCACCATCACAACCGCGATCACTACTTCGAGGACGAAGTAGCGGCGAATGCTTTCGATCGCCGCCGCGACGCGCTCGAGCGAGCCGGGGTCTGCCCCGTCGATCCCGTTCAGCGTGCCGCGTGAACGAATCAGGAAGATCCCCTGCGTGATGACGACCGCCGCCATGGCGAGCGCAAGCACGGTCGTCAGACAGCCCACGACTCCCGACGAGACCGACGCGGCGAAGGCCGCGCTCGTGCCGATTGCCATCAGACATCCGGCGACCGCGAAAATCCCCCCGCCCACGAACTGGACGATCGCAAGGAACAACGCCCCCTGGTCGAGGCGCCGCAAGGCTGCCAGCTCCTCTTCTTTGAAGCGCATACTGCCCACGGTGGCCAAGGCCTGCTTCTACTCGGTCTCGATGGAGAAAGCCATAGACGTTTTCGGCGATTCGTCTCGTCGTCATCGTCGTCAGCAGCCGAGGGGCGAGGGTGCGTTGATCCGTGCCGTCGATCGAGGCATCCTCGGCCGTGGACGCTGCTTGCTTGCCTCTGGTTCTCGTTCCAGGGAGGTTGGGTCCATGAGCAGAGCGTCGCATTTCGTCGACCCGAGGCAGCTCGAACGGCTCGAGCAGCGCCACGCCTGGCTCGACGCACGCGTGGCCGAGCTCGACCGGCGCAGCTATCTGACGGTGCCCGAGCAGATGGAGCGTCAGCGGCTCAAGAAGGAAAAACTCGCGACCAAGGATCGGCTCGTCGCACTGCGGCGACAGGGATTCTGATCCTCCCGGGCCTCGCGACCGGGTGCGTAGGGCATGCACCCGCGAGTCACGGCCGCACGACGAACGTCCATACAAGCCGCAGGTCTCGAGCTGCGTCAGTCGCGCTCGGGCGCGTTCTGGCGCGGGCGGTGCGTCGCGTCCTGTGGAGTCAGTTCCGCGAGCGTTCGTTCCATGCTCGTACGCCAGTCCTCGCGCAGCGCCCCCGGCTGCCCGGGCTCGCCGGACGTCTCGCGAGCAAGCGCAAGGTAGTGCAGCGCGTCGGCGCGCCGACCGAGCCGGAACGCCGTCATGCCTCGCAGGTAGAAGTAGCTCGCCCGCTGTCCGGGCGTCATCTCGGGCACGTCTTCCTCGAGCGCGGCGAGCCAGACCTGCGCGTGGTCGTAGTGCGCCCGCGCGTGCGCGTCCTCGGCGTACCGCAGTTCGTCTCGGAGCGTGGCGCACCCTGCTGAAACGAAAGCCACGAGCGCCGACCAACGCCAGGCCGTCATCGTCGCGGAGCACCATATCCCCGTTGGGGCCATGGCGGAAGTGGCGGGCGCGCGTCCATCGCGTCCGCGTCACCGTGCCGGACACAAAAAAGAGGAGCGCCGCGGTCGACTCGGCACGTCGACCGCGGCGTCGCGACCTGCTTTACCGCCCGTCGCGCGAAGCTAGTCTCCCGAAGGATGCGAAGGAAGCAAGCTCGCTCAAGCAAGCACAGGAGCCATCCGCACGACGTCCGGCCACCTGTTCGCGTCCCGCCTGATGCATGGCTCGTACCCACATCTCCACTGACTCGCGTCGGATTCTGATTCTGATGTGACGTCGAGCACTTACACGAGCAGTCCGCGACGATGTCAACGGTCGCAACGCGCTTCGAGCATGACATCCGTGTCGCAGGGACGGACGCGAGGGGGGACCGATTGGGCCAGACGGCGCGCCGAGCGCGTCTGTCTGGCCTGGCGACCGCGCGCGAACCGGAGCCTTCGGCCAAAGCCCGACTCGGAACCGGCCCCAGCGGCCCAAGACCGAAAGGCCTGACAACGGCAGTCATATGGGCTACCGCGGATGTTTCGAATCCGAGTCCGAACCGGAGACCGAGCCCGAGGCCGAGAACGAGTGCGAGTCCCGAGTCCCGAGTCCCGATGCCCGAGTCCGAGGCCGAGTCCGATTCCGGGTTTGAACCGCCCTCAACCAAACCGACTGCAGGCGTAAGGCCCGCCGCGAGAGCAACGGTCGGCACACCATCCCCGTGCACGCAGCCGTTCCGGACTCGTGAAGCCCGGTCCGTACGCTCGGCTTTCCCTAACCGCGGACAGTTTCCGCTCGAGCCGTCGGTGGATACATTGGGCATGGTCATGCGACGCATCGCTCACGGTCTTGCGACGCTCGCCGCAGCCTGCGGTGCGCGGGAGCCAACGGAGAACAGCCCGAGCGGATCGGCGAACCGTGCCTGGACGCAAGTCGCCTCCGCGGCGCAGAACGACCGGGCCGAGGAACGCGAGCGGATGGTCCGCGAGCAGATCGAAGCGCGTGGTGTCTCCGATCCGCGTGTGCTCGAAAGCATGCGGCGCGTCCGGCGACACCGGTTCGTCCCCGCCGCGCTCGCGGATTCCGCGTACGACGACCGTCCGCTGCCCATCGGCGAGGGCCAAACCATCAGCCAGCCGTACATCGTCGCCTGGATGTCCCAGCTCGCCGAAGTCGAGCCCGGGGAGAAGGTGCTCGAGGTGGGGACGGGGTCTGGCTACCAAGCTGCCGTGCTCGCAGCGATGGGTGCCCGCGTGTGGAGCATCGAGATCGTCGAGCCACTCGCGCGAACTGCTCGCGCGGCCCTCGACGCGGAGGGGTTCTCGTCGGTCCAGACGCGTGTAGGCGACGGTTACCGTGGGTGGCCCGAGCAGGCCCCGTTCGACGCGATCGTCGTGACGGCTGCGCCTCCCGAAATACCTCGGCCGCTTCTCGACCAGCTCGCCGTCGGCGGAGTGCTCGTCGCGCCCGTCGGTCCCACCGACGGCGTGCAGCAGCTCGTCGTCGTGCGGCGCACGCCCACCGGTTACGAACGACGGACGGACATTCCCGTGCGCTTCGTCCCGATGACCGGCGAGGCAGAGCAACGCAGCCCCTGACGAGGCGGCCACGGTTGGCGTCTACAAGGGGGGTCGAGCCCGAGGCCGAGTCGGAGCCCGAGCCCATGCCCAACCCCGAGGCCGAGTCCGCGTCCTAGCCTGAGCCTGAGACCGAGGCCGAGGCCGATTCCGACTGCGAGACCGAAGCTCACGCCGTGCTCGGGAGCGGCCCCGACGCGGTCCCGTGACGTCGCACTCCTGGAGCGTTTCGACCGGCCCTGCGCATGCCGTGATACCGTCGCACCGAAGGTCGGCGCCGGGTACGGGCCGCCATGACCGACGTGCAATACGTGGCCCACAAGCTCGGGCAGGTCATCGCGGGCAAGTACCGACTCCGGTGGGTCCTGGTCGTCGCAGCAGTGGGGGCGCTCGACGCTGCGGTACACGTCATCACGGAGCGGCACGTCGCGGTGAAGCGCCTCGACCCGGGAGCGGGCGAGGTGGAGGGCGATGCGGCGCGTTTCCTTCGCGAAGCACACGCGGCCAGCGCGATCGGTTACCCCGCGATCGTCGACGTGCTCGATGCAGGACAGCTCCCGGAACGCCCCCTGTACCTCGTTCTCGAGTTGCCCGAGGGCGAGGACATCGGTGCCGCCACCCGACGAGGCGAGCTGACGCCCGCCGAGATCGTCGAGATCGGACTGCAACTCACCATCGGGCGTGCGGCGCCGCACGACCGGGGCATCGTCCACCGCGATGTCGAGCCGGAGAACGTGTTCCTGACGCGCGACGAGCGGAGCAACCTTCGGGTCAAGCTCCTGGACTTCGGCGTCGCCAAGTCCTCGGTCGGCGCGGATCTGTTCACCACGCGCGACGGCGCGGCGAATCGGAAGCCCGTAATGTGTGAGCCCGGAGTAGCCCGCCGGTGATCTCGTCGACGCGCGCACCAACGTCTGGTCGACGGGCGCGGCCCTCTTCCACGCACGGACCGGCTGCCCTCCGTTCGCGACAATCTCCCACGGAAAGCTCGTGCAGCGACTGTTCGGCGGCAGTCCGCCACCGAGCGTGCGAACGCTCCGAGCGGACGTGCCCGATCCGCCCGCCACCGTGGTGGACGGATCGCTGCGCCCCGATCGCCGCGATGCGCTGGCAATCCGCACGTCAGTTGCACGGGGCACGCGTGCGTCGCGAGGCGCCCGTGGGGCTCGACTGGGAGGAGCGAGAGGGGCAGACGAGCCGCGTCGCCTCGCCGTTCGACGAGGGGCCGGACAGCCTTCTGCGTCCCCCGCTGCAATCCGCAGTCGCGCCGACACCGGACGAGCCGACGGTCGAGCCGCGTGCGACGAGCCCGAACACGGAACGCGCGACGGCGGTGGCGACGCCGCGGATTGCGCCCGACGCAGCGATGCCGCCGACGGTCGCGCGCACGCCGCTGAGGGGACACGCGCCCGCCGCGCGCGGAGCGTTCGGGTGCCGCGACGGGCACGCTTCGCGAGGCGCTCGTCGGAATCGGAGGTGCGCTCGCGGTTCTGGCGGCGAGCGGGGGACGGATGCCGTGCGGAGAACGATCCGAGCCCGGGCCGCGTCCTGCGAGGCGGCCGATCGTCCCGCTGTCGATCCCGCCCTTGGCCTCGGACGCGGCCGCAACGGACGCCGGATCCAACGGCTCGGCCCGCGGTGACCGCGGCACCCTCTCTCGCTCATCGGTCGCCCTCAGAGGGCGGCGGTCGAGCCCCAGCATCGAGCCCTCGAGCTCGGGCCACGAACACGTCGGAGCTCCTCCGACGACGCTGCGCGGTGGCGGCGTGTTCGATGCGCCTCGGCCCCGCAGGAACGGAACGTGATCTCGATCAGGGGGACGAGGCGTGACCGGCAGCTCCGAGGGCGACCGGCACCGCGTCGATCCACGGCGGCGCCCCGTCCTGCGGCGCGTCCAGGGGCGGCGTCTGCATCCGACCTGCGGGAACGCAGTAGACGCCGGGGAGTGCACGACGCGCGCGGGGCAGATCGCCGACCACTCCCACGCACTTGAGCGTCTTGCCGAGCCCGAGCAAACGCTCGAACGCGTCGTCCGCGTTACGGGCCTCGACCACCTGGACCGCGCGCCATCCCGGCGTGGCCCGCAAGGGAGCGTCCGGCTCGTACGCGACGATGTGATCGCGTCCGCAAAAGACCTCGCCGGTGGCACACGCGACGTCGCGGTACCGGGCCAGCGAGGCCGCGACCGGGGACGGCACCGGACCCCGCGGCAGCATCGAGCCGATGCGCTCGAGCGCAGCGGCGACGGCCACGGCGAGCGACCGACCGCGATGGCGTCCGGCGATCACGAAGGCGGGCGAGAGGCACCCGCGCTGGTCGTACGCAGCGACGTCGAGCGCGATCGCGCGCGCGGCACGCTCGACGTCGAACGCGACGCCGGGCTGGACCAGGACCGCGCCCATGCCATGACCGTGCAAGTGGGCGCAGACGCCGCGCGGCAACCGGGCTCGCAGCGCATCGAGCGTCGAATCCGATCCGTATGCGGCCAGAGCGCCGATGCGCGTCGCAAGCCGCACCACAGCGGCGTGGGGAACGCGCGCCGGTGTCGGCGCCAGGCGTAGCGAGGCCGCAAGCCGGGGCTCGGCGTGGCACAGCGCGCGGACGGTCCACCGCGCCAGGCCCGCATCCCATCGCGAGGGACGTACGAGCAGACCCGTACCCGCCAGCAACGGCCGCACGATGGCGCGCCAGACCGCCGTCGGCACGTTGCCCGCCAGCACGAGCAGGATCGCGGGCAACGGCTCGCCGCCGTGGCGCGCGATCGCGGCGCTGGCACGAAGCGCGAAGCCCTCCAAGTCGGCCGCCGCGTCGGCGGCGACGGTCGTCTCGATCGCCCAGCGCATCATGGGCACGGAAAGACCACTGCGGCGCGCCAGGGCCCGTACCCACCTGACGTCGGTCCTGGCACGGCGTACGAGCGCGAGCGCCGCCGCTCTCACGACGGCCGCACGCCGCCGTGGCGGCAGGGTCACCGGTTGGACGAGGCGCGGTTGCTCAGACGCCGATGAACAACCGGTGGCCGAAGCTGCGCTCGAGGTTGGCCTCGAAGATCTTGGCTGCAGCCGACTCGATGTCGTATTCGACACGATGGAACTGCAACTCGCGACGCTCGGTGTCGTAGACCGTGTAACTGGCGCGATTGTTGTAGTCGCGCGGCTGGCCGACCGAACCGACGCTCGCGATGTACTTCCACCCCGGGCGGAGCGTCACGCGGTGCGGCTGCAATTCCTCGACCTCACCGGGTCGGAGCGCGAACACCTTGCACAGGTGGCTGTGCCCGATGAGCGTCAGATCGGCCAGCTCGTCCCAGATCGACAGGCACTCGCGTGCTTGCTCGGGCGCGAAGATGTACTCGAATTCCTCGAGCCGAAGCGGCGAGCCATGGCACAGATCGATGCCGAACTCCGTCAGCCCGTGCTTGTACGGAAGCTCCCGAAGCCACTGCATGTTCACGGGCGTAAGCAGCCGCGCGTGCGTGTCGAGAGCCTGACGGGCCGCCGGGTAGTAGTAGCTGTAGTCCATGCGTCCGGCGACCGCGGCGTCGTGATTGCCGAGGATGGTCACGCGCGCGACTTCTCGGACGACGTCCGCGCACTCGTTGGGGCTGGCGCCGTACCCGACGATGTCCCCGAGGCAGTAGTACGCGTCGATGCACGCGGCGCGATAGGCCTCCATCACGGCCGACAGAGCCTCGATGTTGGCATGCACGTCGCTAAAGATGCCGAGGCGCATCGACCGACGGTTTCTTGTAGAGCCGCCCGCCCCTGAAGTCCACCCCCGTACGGCCCATCGAGATGACCCTCGGGCACCTCGGACAGGGGCTCACCCGTCGGAATCATTCGCCCCAATGACCGCAAGCGCCTGCGTGGGTCGTCTCGAGGCGTGACGCGACGTCACCTGCACCGTCTCGAGGCGGACCCGCCGGAGCCGTCGCGTCGTGCAAGCCTCTCCGACACCGGCATGGTCTCGAACCGGCGGGCGGGCTCGGTCGCGAGACTGAGGCCCACTGCGTGAACCAGGGATCCCTCGGCAACGACGCTTGCGGCCCTGCGCGAACGACGCGCTCAAGCCTCGAACGCCCGCTCGGGCACGTCGGCGAGATCCTCGTCCGGAGCGTCGCCCGCGAGCTCGGCGAGGAACCGGCGGCTGAACGCGAGCACGACGTCGTCCCGATCGATCGGCTCCAGCCCACGGACGTGCCGGCGCGCTCGCGCCGCCTCCTCGCGCAGCAGCAGCGACTTGCGAGCGATTTCCGCGACGCCGGGATCCGGATCAGCCGCGAGCTCGTCGACCGCGCGCTCGCAGCCGTGATCGTGCAGGTGTGCCAGCAGCAGCGCCAGGCGATCGCGATCGCCGCGCGGCTCGCGCAGATTGCGCGCCGCGGCGCGGAGAACCGGCGCCCCCATCTCACCGAGGACGCGGGCCACCTCGCGCCACACCTCGCTGGGCTCGGTTTCGAGCAGCTGGAGAAGCGGAGTGATGGCGCGTCGCAGCCGCAACTGTCCGAGCGCCAGCGCCGAAGCCTGGCGGACGAAGGTCTTGCGCGCACCCAGGCCGTCGATGAGCGCGTCGGCCGCCAACTCGCCGAACGCGACGATCCGGGGAACGATCCGCACCACGTCCGACCGCGGCATCTTGCGCACCGCGCGATAAAGGACGTCGAGCACGGCGGGATCGCCGCGACGACACAGCTCGAGCGCGGCCGAGCGACGCAGGCGAGGATGGTCGAGCAGGACGACGAGCTGCTCGCGCGACGTCTCGCGCAGGCCGGCCGGATGGGATCCGAGCTCGGCGCCGCTCTCGGGACCCCGGCGCGCATGCACGAGGTTCCACATGCGCTCGTGCACGACCGCGTCGAGCACCACGTCGTGCTCCGCCGCCGCAGCGAGCAGAGCCTCCGATGCCGATGCCAACTCCGCCTCGTCCAACCCCCCACGGTCGGGCCGGCGGATCGTCGCATCCAGCCCCTCGACCAGACGTGAGACGGCGGCCGGAACGTCCGCGGCCAAACCCAGTCGGACCGACTCCTCGAGCAGCGCCTGCGGTAGCGGCACGCCGTGCGCGAAGGCGGCCTCGAGCACGCGACGGAAGGCCGACTCGACGCGACCGCGCGGAACGGAAAGCACGAGCAGCGCGCGGTCCATGCGCTCGGGTACCGCCCACTCGCCGAGGCGA
This sequence comes from Myxococcota bacterium, assembly GCA_025054695.1. GTDB lineage: Bacteria > Myxococcota_A > Polyangia > Polyangiales > JANWZI01 > JANWZI01. Next base: position 22,797 of record JANWZI010000060.1, read on the forward strand.
GCGACCGCCGCGAGGGTCTGTCGCGCGGTCAGCAGCGGCTCCTCGTCCGAGAACGGCAGCCCCGTCTCTCGCACCGGAGGCGGCACCGAAAGCGCACGCTGTCGGGCCGTCTCGGCGTCGAGCCGGCTCGAACCTCCTTGTCCGCGCGTTCGCTCGAGCACCAGCGCCACGTTGGGCTCGCGCTCCGCCTGGATCCGCACGCTGCGCTCGTACCGACCCTCGTGCGAGAAGAACGCGACGTGAACGACGAATCGACTCGAGAGGCGCTCCAGTAGACTTCGGTCCGCCGGGTCGAACGGGTCGAGCGCGGCGCGGCGCGTCGCCGGCCGGCCGGCGCCTTCCTCGACCAGCGTGAGCAGAACGACCGCTCGCCCCGACACGTTGACCCATTGCACGAGCAGATCGGCCCCCGTCCGGAAGGCGTCTCGCTGGGACTCGGGCAACCGGACGAACAACCACGCCTCGTCCTGCACGAGCGTGGCGGCCATCTCGACGTCGCGATCCGCGAGGAAGCTCGTCGGCGGCACGACCGGCGCAGGCGCGGCATGCGGGGAGACCCTGCCCGCCGACTCGACGGCGGCCGCGTCGGCCACGGCCGTCCGGCCCTCGTCGAGCACGTGCTCGTCGGTCGGCGGCCCCGCGCCGACACCCGTCACCTCTGCCTCGACGGCATCGTCGAGGTCCATCACCTCGTCGATCTCCTCGACCTCGTCGTCCGCACCCTCCGAACCGAAGCCCCCTCCCGCCGACGCGTCCCGCGCGCGTGGCTCGTGGTCGGCGTTCAAACCGGCCGCCGTGTCCTGGGCGTTCGGCACAGCTGCGGCAGGCCGGACGCTCGGCCGGCTCGACCCGACCGATGCGCTCGTGGCCGACGCGGCCGTCGTGGCCGTCGCCTCGCGCCCAGAGACCGCCGCGAGACGCGCGGCCTCCACCGCGATCCGTCCTCGCATGGCGTCGAGCTCCGCCCGCTCGCGCGCAAGGGCAGCCTCGGCCGCCTGCACACCCGCCTGGCGTTCCTCGAGCTCCTGCAGGCGCATGGCGAGATCACGCTCCGCGGCCTCCAGCTCCTCGAACCGCGTCCGCAACTCGTCCTCGCGCGTCGTGACCTCCTCGGCACGCGATTCCAACCGGCGCTCGCGCGCCAGCAGGCGGGCCTCCTGCTCGGCGAGCTCACGCTGAAGCCGTACGAGGTCCGCCTGTCGGGTCTCGAGGGCGACTCGCGCGGCCTGCAACCCACCCGGCGGCTCCTCCAGGTACGCGCGCAAGCCCGCCGCCCCCACGACGACGCGCGCCTCGCGCACGTACGGCGGAACGTCGACGCCGTCGGAGGCGAGCCGCTCGAGCAGCCGCGCGCGTTCCTCGAGCTCTCGGTGCGCGAGCGAGGCCGGCAGCACGAGCGCGAAGCGGCAACTGCCCGGATCGTGGAACACGAACGGCAAGGCCAGCTCGAGGCCGTCGTCCAACCGATGCAGCGTGCCCGAAATCGCGGCGGCGGCCAGCTCGGGGTGGGTCGCCGCATTGACGCAGACGGGAACCTCCACCGCACGCAGTCCGTCCCCGTCGGGCACCAGGACGCGCTGCACGCACGTGCGGCCCGCCGCGCCCTCGTAGGCCGGTCGCGCTTCGGGACGCCCCCCGGACGTCGACGGCGGTTCGTTCATCGGCCCGGTTCACGCCGATGGGTATCACGACGACGGCCGCGACTGCTACGGTCGCGGCGTGGACCCCGAGGCCGCGATCCCTCCCGAGGTGCTCGAGCTCGCCGAGGCGTGCGTGCGGTACGTTCGCCGCAGCACCGGCGTCCCGCTCGACTACTCGCAAGACACGCTGGGGGTCCTCGATCACTACGCGCGTTCGATCCGGGGTGAGCCCCGCGACGAGATTCTCGCTCTGCTCGTGCCCGCCATCGGCGCGTATTTCGGCGAGGTCGTCCGACGCGAGATCGGTGGCCGCTGGCAGCTCGTCGATCCCGGCGACTGGACGACCCACCGGCTCGTCGTCGACGAGCTCGGGCTCTCCTTCAATCCGACGGCGATCGCGCTGGAGTGCGTCACCGGCGAGCCCGGTGCCGAAGTCGGCTCGGCGCTGCGGTTCCCCGAGGAGCACCGCGACCTGGTCGCCAGCGCGCTCGACGCCGCGGGTCCCGTGACCGACGACGACTACGACCGGCTGGCGGTGCGATTCGAGGCGATCCAGCAAGTCGTCTCGGTGCTCACGGGCATACTCGCCTCGCGACGCACGGTTCGCGACGAGCCGTGAGGGCGACTCGCGGCCGCCTCGAGGGCACACCGCGCCGGTCGCACGCCACCGGCAGGAACGGGCTCACGTACGTGAACTGCTCCGTCGTCATCGAGCCGCTCCGGGGAGAAAGGGACGGATGTCGAGCGGGCCGTCTCCCGCCGCCAACGCGTCACGCAGCCCGACGAGCTCGCGTGCCACGGGATTGACGGCCGCCGCGTCCGACGCGGCGCGCAAGGCCCGTTCGCGGTGCCCCCCGAGGGCCAGAAGCAACGCATCGTGGAAGCGGCGCCACAGAATCTGTGCGGCGGTTTCCGGATCGCGCGTCTCGTCGCCCAGGACGCCGAGCAGCCATGCCCAAGTCGCGCTCGCTTCATCGGCTCCGCGTCGCACGGCCTCCGGGTGCGCGCCACCCGGCTCGACCTCGTGCCATGGCCCTTGCGGTGCGAGCACGGGCCATACGTCCAGGGGCAGTCGAGGGTCCAGCTCGACCAGAACGGGGCGTGCGGACGCGAGCGATTCGAGCACCGAGCGAGACGGCGCGCCGTCCAGAAGCAGCGCGCGCAGCAGCGGAGCGAGCTCCGGCGCATCCCGGGTCAGCGCCTCCGCCATTCCCGGATAACCGGCGAACGGAACCGCGACGAGCGTCAGATCCGGGCGGTCGCGCTCGACGGCCTGGCGACCCCACAGAAGGAACGCCGTCTGCGGATGGTACGCGACCAGAATCGCTCTCAAGGGCGCGGCGCGCCGCAGGAGCTGATCGAAGGAGTCGGGAGCGGCGAACCGCGGCGCGGCGTGCTCGCGCCAAGTGGACGCGACGAGCAGCGGTGCGGTGAGCAAGGCGAGCGTGGCGACAAGGCCGCGCAATCCTCGACGCGCGGCCGGCAGCGCGACGAGCACGGCGCCGACGAACGCCGCCGCCAGCGCAACGAGCGCAGCGAGGCACGGAACGAGGTAGCCGAGCGCGTCGGGGTTGCCCCGTACGAATCCGAGCCACGCGCGGCCCAGGGCGTAGAGGGGAACGAGGGTCACCCACACCCAGCCGAGGCGCCTTGCCCCCGGTGCCCGGAGCAGGACCCACGCGCCGCCCAGCGCCACCAGCGGCACGACGGGACCGAGCGATTCGCCGATCGCGACCAGAACGTCGGCGACGCGCTGACCGGCCGGCTCGGGCACACCCGACCCCGTGTTGCGGTGGAAGGCCTCGGCGGAGACGACCCAGACGAAGCGCTCGAGCGTACGTGGGTCGCCCAGCGACGGCCAGGCGCCCGCCGTGGCGCGAATCGGCAACAACAAATACGCGAGCATGCCTGCCACGACCGCCGTCGAGCACAGCACGATGCGGCGAACGGGCCTCGCGGCGAGAAGGCGCGCGAAGCTGGGGGCGAGCGCCGGACCGGTGAGCAGCGCGAGGAAGGGGTGGCAGGCCAGGCCGAGGCCGGTGGCGAGCGCAGCGACGTACAAGGCGCGCGCGTCGCCTGGCGCAGCGTCGGCCTCGTGATGCACCGTCCGCTCGATCGCGAGCGCCACGAGCGCGGCCTGGAGCGCGTACACCTCCGGTCGCGTCGCCTGCGCGAACAGAGCCGTCGAGCCGGCGAGGAGCAACGCCGCTCCGAGCGACACCGGCAGCGTCAGCGCACCGACCGGAACTCCGAGACGACGCATGGTCGTTTCGACG
>JANWZI010000061.1 GCA_025054695.1 Myxococcota bacterium
GAAGGCAGAATCGCGCGGTGGGCGCTCGCGGGCAAGCACCGCCAGAGACGTTCATTCCGATGTCCCGATCGGTCGGTGCGCGTTGGCGGCACGTGAACCCTGCTTCACAAGGCGGCAGCGCGACCCCCTGAAAAAACCATCGAATCATGCGGCCCACGGGTGGCACCGTGCTTGCTCGAAGAGTGCTCGCAGAGGTCGACGATGGCTCCCACGACGCTCCTTGCCGTACTTGTCGCAACCGTGGCCGTCCTGCTCTCCCCAGCCGTGAGCCGTGCCCAGTGCACGGGTGCCGAGATCTTCTGCGCCTCGGTGTCGATCGGCGCGCCCCCACCACCACCGCGCGCCCAGGTCGTCGTCGTGCAGCCGGCGCCCCCTCCGCCTCCGGTCGTAGTGTACCGACCTGCTCCCCCGCCCCCGCCTCCGGCTGTCGTCGTCGTCGAGCCCGCGCCGCAGCCAGTGGTCACCTATGACACCGTGTACGAGGTGGCGCCCGAGGACGCTCGGGGACTCGGCCTGCACGCCCACCTCGGCGGCATGGGCGGGGAGCGCGTCGCGATGGGCGGGATCGCCGGCGCCGTGCGATGGAGACCGGACCTCGGCCATTTCGCGCTCGATCTCGGCATGGCGGTTTACGGGGGCGAGGACTACCAGGGCATGCGGCGCGTCGAGGTGCCGTTCACGGCAAACCTCCTGTACTTCTTCAACCCGCGCTCGCGTTTGCAGCTCTACGGGCTCGTCGGCCTCGGCGCCTCGTTCGCCTCGGCCGAATCGTACGACGGCGTCTGGGACGTCGGCGGATTCGAGCCCGACGAGGCACGCGACTTCGCGTACGTCGGGATGCTCGGGGGCGTGGGCCTCGAGCTTCGGCTGGGACGACACTGGGCCGTCAACGGCGACGTGCGAGGCTTCGTCCGTCGGCGCGTAGACGACCATCCGGAGCCCGAGTTCGTCGAGCGAGACGCGCTCGGTCGGCCGACGGGGCGGGCCACCGACACCTCGGGCGGCGTCGTGGGCACGCTGGGCGCGACGCTCTACTTCTGACAGGAACGGTCGCATGGGTTGACGTCGGCTGACGTCACAGCGGGGTGTCGCCAGTCCAAACCGGAGTCCGAACCCGAAGTCGAGCCCGAAATCGAGCCGGAGACTGACCGCGGCGGTCAGGTTGATTGACGTGGCCGAGGGGTGTGGCCACCCGGGATCGAGTCCGAGATCAAATCCGAGACCGCGCCCGCCCCCGAGACCGAGTCCGAGTCCGAATCGAAACCCGCATCCGAGTCGGAGACGCGCGAAAGGCGCTGGCGCGCGCGTACTCAGGGACGTGCTCGCAGCTCTCTCTTGAGCACCTTCCCCGTCGGATTCTTCGGCAACTCGTCGAGAATCACGATCTCGCGCGGCACTTTCGGCCCCGCAAGCCTCTCACGTGCCCATGCGACAAGCTCCTCGGCGCTGACGGACGAGCCGGCGTGCAATGCGACGAAGGCGCGAACGCGCTCGCCCCATTCCTCGTCGGGAACACCGACGACCGCCGCCTCGGCCACCGCGGGATGCGCGAGCAGCGCCTGCTCGACCTCCGCCGGATACACGTTGACTCCGCCGGAGATGATCATGTCGCGCTTGCGGCCATCGATGAAATAAAGACCCCGCTCGTCGCGGTGGGCCAGATCTCCGACCGAGAAAAATCCGTCCCGCATCGAGGCCGCCGTCGCCTCCTCGTCGCGATGGTAACCGGCGACGAGCATCGCGTTGCGCACGTACAGCTCGCCCGTGACACCGGGCGGCACGTCGCGGCCCTCCTCGTCGAGCAGGCGAATCTCGTTGCCGGGGACGACGTGGCCGATGGTGCCCGGTGCTTCGAGCAACTCCTCGGGGCTGGCGATCGTGTTGATGCCCGTCTCGGTCGCCCCGTAGAAGTTGTAGAGCACATGGCCGAACCGCTCCATGAAGCGGCGGGCCAGTGGACCGGACAGGGGCGCGCCGCCGCTGAAGACCGCGCGGAGCGAGCGCGTGTCGTACCGGGCGACGATTTCCGGCGGCAGCTCGCAGAGCCGATGCAGCATCGTGGGCACGACGGCGGTCGTCGTGATCCGCTCGCGCTGCACCGTTTCGAGAAACGCCTCCGGCTCGAACCGCGGCGCGAGCACGACCGTGCCGCCCAGACCCAGCGTGAAGCCCACGAATGCAAAGGCCGTCGAGTGATACATCGGACAGACGACCAGGTGACGGTCGTCGGCGCGTAACGGCGTCTCCAGCAGGAACTGGAGGACCGCCAGACGCACTTCGCGCGGAAAGCGCCGCACGGCACCCTTGGGCCGGCCCGTCGTTCCGCTCGTGTAGATGACCACCGCGGCTTCCGCGTCGTCGTCGACGGCGGCCGCCGCACCCGCGGCGAGTTCGTCGTACGCGACGAGACCGTCGCGCGCCGACCCGACGACGACGATGCGAACGCCGCCGAGCGCGTCGGAGCGCGCGACGGCGGCCCGAGCGACGTCCTCGAGCTCCGCGTCGACGAACAGGGCCGACGCCCCGGAATGGCCTAGCAGATACTCCAGCTCGGCCGGCGTGCTCCGCGTGCTCGCGGCGACGGTGCTCGCGCCGACTCGACCCAGCGCCGCCTGCGCCTCGAGCAGCTCGACGCGGTTGCGCATCACGAGCACAGCGCTCGAGCCCCGGCTCAGGCCGAGCCGGCCCCGCATGCCGGCCGCGATCGCGTCGACCCGTCGGTCGATCTCCGCGTAGGTGTAGCGTCGGTGTCCGTCGACGACGGCAAGCGCATCGGGCCGCGCAGCCGCGGCGAGCCGGATGAGCGCCGACGGACCGCTGCCGGCGCCGCGCAGCCGCTGGCGCACGAGAACCGGCAGAACCGAAGGGCGGAGATTCCAGATCATCCCCGTGCGAATCAGGGCGCGCGCGTACAGGCGACCGACCTGCATCAGCTCGCGTGCGTCGGGGGCCAAGGTCGGACGCGCCCGACGGTAACACCCACGGCCAGTGGCGTCGATGCCCCGTGATTCCGTTGTTGACCTCGCTCCGCTCGGGCGCCTATTCTTCGCACTCGTCGGAAAGGAGGAAGCATGTCCTTCTGGTCGGAAGCGAGTCCTGCGGTCAAGGGCGCCATCGTCGTCGGCGCGCTCGGGCTGGCCTATCTTGGCCTCGGGTTCGTCGCGGGTTGGCCCCCGTTCGAGAAGAAGTGCAGCGGAGATCCGCCGTCAGAAGACGCGCGCTGCGTCGACGGCGAGTGGGTGCAGCAGCAGCGCGGATTGCGCTGAACCGACCCGCCTCAGACCGAGCGGCACGCTTCGTGCGGTCGCCGCGTGCGCCCGGCGATCAGGGACCGGTGACGTTAAGGCGCTTCATCTTGCGCCAGAGCGTCGTGCCGGACAAGCCGAGGGCCTCGGCGGCGCGCTCCTTGTTGCCGTCGACCTCGCGCAGGACCTTTTCGATCCAGGCCTTCTCGGCCTCGTCGATCACGTCCTGAAGGGGCTTGACCGTCCCGTCGGGACGGCGAACGCCCGCCGGGGACGTCGCCCGCGGCGTATCGGGCGTGACGAGATCTTCGACTCCGATCACGCCCGAATCGGCGAGCGCGACGGCCTGCTCGATGAGGTTCTCGAGCTCGCGGACATTGCCCGGGTAGTCTAGACCCATGAGGTACTCGAGCGCGCCCTCGCCCAGTCGTACCTTGCGGCGCATCTTGCGACCGTAACGCTCGAGGAAGTGCTCGACGAGCAGCGGAATGTCCTCGCGCCGTTCTCGAAGCGGCGGCAGGACGAATCGGACGACGTTGAGGCGGTAGTACAGATCCTCGCGGAAGCGGCGCTCGGCGATTGCCTGGCGCAGATCCTGGTTGGTCGCCGCGACGACGCGAATGTCGACGTGGACGGGCTTGTTGTCGCCGAGTCGGCGAATCTCGCCGTCTTGCAACGCGCGCAACAGCTTGGCCTGGAACGAAGGCGGGGTCTCCGCGATCTCGTCGAAGAAGAACGTTCCCCCGCTCGCCTCCTCGAGCAGCCCCTTGCGCGAACTGACGGCGCCCGTGAAGGCTCCGCGCACGTGTCCGAACAGCTCGCTCTCGAAGAGGGTCTCGCTGACGGCCGCGCAGTTGACGGGCACGAACGGCCTCCCCGCGCGATGGCTGTTGGCGTGGATCGCGCGCGCGACCAGCTCCTTGCCCGTCCCGCTCTCGCCCGTGATGAGTACCGTCGCGTCCGTCGGCGCGATGCGCACGATGCGCCCGAGCACCTCACGGATCGCGGCCGACCGGCCGATGATGTTCTCGAACCGGTAGCGCTCGCGGAACTCGCTCGCCATCACCGTCAGCTCGCCCGTCAGGCGCCGCGCCTCGAGCGCCTTTTGCACCTTGACGAGCAACTCCTGCTCGCGGAACGGCTTCTGCACGTAGTCGAAGGCCCCCGCGCGCATCGCCTCGACCGCGCTCTCGATGGTTCCGTACGCGGTCATCACGATGACCTCGGTCTGCGGGGAGCGATCCTTGACGGCCCGAAGCACGTCCATGCCGTCGCGCCCGCCCATGCGCAGGTCGGTGAGGACGAGGTCGAACGTCTCTTGCGAGATGCGCTCGCAAGCCGCGTCCCCATCGGCTGCCTCCTCGACGTCGTACGAAGCCCCGCGGAGCATCATCGCGAGCGTCGTCCGCATGTTCCGCTGGTCGTCGACGACGAGAATTCTCGGCACGTTGCGCCTCCGCCGCGCGCTTCGATTATCGCCGCACCGCCCGGTCGCGCAAGCGCCCCGAGCGACGCGTCGTGCACGCACGCCGCCCTCCGTCGGAGAGACGGTGGCCATCTCGAGGCCCACGACGCCCGAGTCCGAGCTGGCGTCCGTTTCCGAACGCGAGTCCGATTCCGAGCCCCGAGTCGGACTCCGAGACGCCGTCCGCCGACGTCAGGGGGCTGCCAACCGCACCGGAGCCGCCGGACCGCGGTATGTTCCCGTCAACGCGCCGGTCAACCCGAGGTGATCGCCCGCGTACGGAAGCTCGACGACCGGCACGACGTCGAGCACACCGCGCCATCGCGCGAGCCACGGGCACCAGCGCGCGGGCCGTATGGACACCGCGACGCTTCGGCGCCCGTCCACGCGCGCGAATCGCTCCCGCACGGGCACGATCGGCACCGGCGTCGTCGCGCACACGGCCCGGCCGTCGGGACCCTCGATCTCGAACCGGACCCGATCCTCCCGAAGCAGCACCCAAGCCGGCAGTCCGCTCGTGCGGACCTCGACGCGCAGCGCGAGCTGCTCCGCGTTCGGCGCGTCAGCGGCCGCGAGCCGCACGCGAACCGGACCTGCTTCGTCGGACGACGCCACCTGCGGGGCCACTTCGATGTCCGGGCCCGTGATCTCGCTTCGAGCGCCGCCGCCGTCGAGCCGCGCCACCACCGATGGCCCTCGACGAGCCCGGCCGGGCACACCGAACCGAACCTCTCCCCGGCCGCCTCGCGCGAAGGCCTCGAGCGCCGGTCCCCAGCAGTACTCCCGCAGGTCGACGTCGACGCTCCACGGCGATCCGGGATGCACCGCACGCTGCGAGCCGGGATCGGGGCGCACGCGCCGAGGCCAGCGGCAATCGTGCGGGCGAGCCCGCCGAGGCCGCAGGCTCGTCGCCCACCAGCGAATCGTCAGCAGTCGACGATCGGCGAGAAGGAAAATGGGCGCCCCGATCGCGTGAACCTCGAGGCGCCACCGGTACGGATGCTCGCCCGCACGCACGAGGCGCACCTCGGCGAGGCGGTCGGCCGTCGTCGCGTCTCGTGAGCCCTCGGCGTTCTGCGCGTGGGCTTCGGGGGCGACCGAGACGGGGATGCACACGAGCCCCGCGAGGCACCACCGGAGCGCCACGGAGGGATTCTCGCACCGGGAACCGACGCCGTGGTCGGACCGCGCGCCGTCAGCCCGATCGCGTTGGGGCTTCGTCGGCAATCGCATCGCGGACCTCGGGGGGAACGACGAGCCGCGCGTCCTCGAAGGACTTGTTGCGCAGCTCGCCCAGCACGAACGAACAATCTCCCAGCCGACGCAGGGGCTGATGACGCATCGCGACCCACACCCCCTCGGGGCGCTCGTCGGTCGGCTCGGCGTAGGGAACATCGCGTGCGACGTCGACCGAGACGTAGAGATCGGGCCGCAGGCCGAGCGCCGCGGCCTCGCGCTCCGCGCGTTCGCGCAGCCGTGCGCGCGTCGGTGCGGCCTCGGGCTCGGGCGGCAACGGCACGGTCTTGAACAGGCGGCGCGCGTGCAGCCGCGCGCACAGATCGCGCAGCAGCGCGTCGGACGCGTCACGTGCCCAACACCCGACGCTGTACTGCAGGGCCGCGTCGTCCAGCTCGAGGTACTCGTCGAGCCGTACGGGTTGTGCGCGCGCCGCGCGTCCGAGCGCGACGGGAAGCGGCTCGGGCGCGCGTTGCTCGGCCACGAGCTCGGCGAGGCGCACGACGATCGCGCGCAGCAGGCGCTCGGCCGCTCGCGTCGCCTTGTGGTGATAGACCTGCCGGTACATGAAGTGCCGACCGAGGAAGAAGTCCTCGATCGGAGGCAGCCCCTTACGGCCCTCGACCGCGAGCACCGCCTCGCCGCGGGCCGTGCACTCCAGCCGCAGCGACCGCAGCAACCAGTCGAGGTCGAACAGACCGTAGCGCGCGCCCGTCATGTGGCTGTCGCGCAACAGGTAATCGCACCGGTCGACGTCGAGCGTTCCGGAGACGGCACGTGCGAGCCAGCCGAGCCGATGCTCACCGCGCAACAGGCCCGAGACACGCCCGGGCATGGCCGCATCGAACGCACGGAGCGCGGCGTGAACCTCGGTCGCGTCGTCCTCGATTACGTCGACGGTCCACGCCTCGTGGCTGCGGGCGGACGGCATCACCTCCTCGAAGAGATGGCTGAACGGGCCGTGGCCGACGTCGTGCAGCAGGGCGGCGGCGACGGCATCGCGCTCGGCCTCCGCGTCGAGCCGGTGCTCCGGTGCGACCGCGTCGTGCACCGCGCGCACGCGATCGAGCAACCGGACCATGACGTACGCCGCCCCCAGCGCGTGCGCGAAGCGCGAGTGCTCCGCACCCGGAAAGACGAGCGCGCTCAGACCGAGCTGACGTACACGCCGCAGGCGCTGCATCTCGCGCGTGCCGAGCAGCGCCACGACCACGCGCTCGGCCTGCCCTTCGAAACAGACCAGGCCGTGGACCGGATCACGCAGGATCACGGCGACGAGGACCGTGCGCGCACGCCGCGCCGCTCGAGGCCCTGGTGGGCGGCGAGGGTGTCCGCCGTCCGAGCCCGATCCGGGCCGTGCGCCCGGACCCGAGCCGCAGCTCGAGGCAGCGGCGTCGGTCGAACCAGGCGAACAGCGCGGTCAGAGCCCGCGCTCGACGTGGCTCCAGTCGACGAGGTTCCACCACGCCTCGACGTACTTCGCGCGGGCGTTGCGATAGTCGATGTAGTACGCGTGCTCCCACACGTCGCACGTCAGCAGCGGCGTCTTGCCCTCGGTCATCGGGTTGCCCGCGTCGTGCGTCTGGGCGATCTCGAGCCGGTCGCCCACACGCACGAGCCACGCCCAGCCCGAGCCGAAGTGCCCGACGGCCACGGCGCTGAACCGCTCCTTGAATTCGCCGAACGAACCGAAGTGGCGCCGGATCGCCTCGGCCACCTTGCCGGTCGGCTCGCCGCCGCCGCCCGGCCGCATCGAACGCCAGTAGAAGGTGTGGTTCCAGACCTGCGCGGCCTGATTGAAGACGGGGCCCGTGGTGGTGCGAATGAGATCCTCGAGACTCTTGCCGGCCAGCGACGGGTCGGCCGCGACCAGCTCGTTGAGCTTGTTGACGTAGGCCGCGTGGTGCTTGCCGTGGTGGTAGTCGAGCGTCTCGGCGCTGATGTGCGGCGCGAGCGCGTCCTTCGGATAGGGCAGCTCGGGAAGACTGAAGGCCATTGGATCCTCCTGGTGACGGTCGAGGCGACCCTATAGGCGGCGCGGTGCGTCGCGACAAGCCCCAACCGGGGCCGGGTGCGTGGCGCATCCCGAGACGGTTCCCTCGAGACGGCGCGGTGTTTATACTGACGGGCGACGCGCCCCCGCGGTCGGACCGATGGAGATCAAGCAGCAGCTCCGCCTCAGCCAGCAGCTCGTGATGACGCCGCAGCTGCAGCAGGCCATCAAGCTGCTGCAGATGTCTCGGATGGAGCTGATCGAATCGGTTCGCCAGGAGCTGCTTGAGAATCCGCTGCTCGAAGAGGTCAGCGAGCTGAGCCCGGAAATGCGCGGTCCGAACGCCGACTCGGCCGCGACGGTGGGGGACGTCGACAACGCCCCGCTCGAGGAGCCGGCCCTCGAGCGCCAGATCGCGGCGGACGACCGCCGCGTCATCGAGGAAAGCGTCAGCGGTAAGGACGTAGAGCGGCGCGCGGGCGAGATCGACTGGGAACGCTACCTCGAGAACCACGCGCTGCAGGCTCCGCTGCCCGTGGCCCGCGCGCCGGGCGACGGGGAGGATCTGCCCGGGCTCGAATCGACGCTCAGTCGCGGCGAGCGGCTCGACGAGCACCTGCTGTGGCAGATGCGCATGGGCGAGTTCCGCGAGGACGAGCTGCGCTTCGGCGCCCTCGTGGTCGGCAACCTCGACGACGACGGCTACCTTCGGCTCGACGACGTGCCTCCCGAGGAGGTCGTGCCGCGCCTGGCCGCCGAGGCCGGCATCGATCCGGAGGATGCCGAGGAGGTGCTGCGCGAGATGCAGCGGCTCGATCCGGTGGGCACCTGCGCGCGCACCCTGCAGGAGTGCCTGCGCGTGCAGGCGGAGCACTACGGGATGGACGAGCTCGTCCTGCGCGTCATCGACCGCCACCTTCCCAACCTCGAGAAGAAGAACTTCGCGGCCATCGCGCGAGACCTCGAAGTCAGCCTCGAGGAGGTGCACGACGTCGCGCAGGTGGTGGCCGATCTCGATCCGCGACCGGGCCGCAACTATACGGGCCCGGAGCCCCAGTACATCGTTCCCGACGTCTTCGTGCACAAGGTCGGCGACCGTTACTACGTCGTGCCCAACGACGACGGGATGCCGCGTCTGAAGATCAGCGGCTTCTATCGGGCGGCGATGGTGGGCGATCCGAAGGCGCGCGAGTACATTCAGACCAAGCTGCGCAGTGCCCAGTGGCTCATCCGCAGCATCGACCAGCGACGCAAGACCATCGTGCGGGTCACCGAATGCATCGTCGAGAAGCAGCGCGACTTCTTCGACCACGGCGTCGAGTACCTCAAGCCCATGATCCTGCGGGACGTGGCCGAAGCGGTCGGGATGCACGAGAGCACGATCTCGCGGGTGACGAGCAACAAGTACGTGCACACCCCGCGCGGCCTGTTCGAGCTGAAGTACTTCTTCAACAGCGCCATCCGTCGCGACAACGACGACGACATCGCCTCGGAGGCAGTCAAGCAGGCCATCAAGGGCATCATCGCGCAGGAAAATCCCGCCGAGCCGCTCAGCGATCGGGCCATCGTCGAGATCCTGGGCGGGCGCGGCATCCGCATCGCGCGGCGCACCGTGGCCAAGTACCGCGAGATGCTCGGCATTCTGAGCAGCGGCCGACGCCGGAGGGTGGTCTGACGGACCTCCGGTTGCGCCGAGGCGGACGCCGAACCCCGCGCGAGGGTCGCACCCGACCCGCTGCGCAGGCATGCGCCGTCGCGACCGAGAAACGTGGGCCGTGGGACAGCGTCTGCCCCGGCCGCAAATCGGCACCGCACCCGATCGGAGGAGCTGGATGGACATCGCGTTCACGTTCCGCAACCTCGAATCGTCCGAGGCGATCAAGAGCTACGCGACCGAGAAGCTCGCGAAGCTGCAGAAGTTGCTGCGCGCGCCCATGCACGCCGAGGTGACCGTCTCGCTCGACCGACACGAGCATCAGGTCGACGTGGCCGTTTCGGCCCGGGGCCGCCGCTACGCCGGCTCCGAGCGCAGCGCGGACATGTACGCGTCGATCGACCTCGTGCTCGACAAAATCCACCGCCAGGTCCGCGACGCCAAGGCGGCCGTGCAGACACGCAAGCGACACCCGACGGCGGGAACGCTGCGCAAGGCGGGCAGCGTGCGCGCGAGCAAGCGCTAGGGCCACCGCAGGGGGGCGCGTTGGGCGGCGACGTCATCGTCGGCATCGATCTCGGCACGACGAACTCTGCCGTCGCCGTCGCCGACGGTGGCCACGCCCGCGTCCTGTGCGACGCGGACGGATCGCGTCTCGTTCCCTCCGTCGTCTCGTTTCCCCCCGACGGGCGGGTGCTCGTCGGCGACCTCGCGCGCGAGCGCCGACTCGTCGACGCCGAGAACACCGTCCATGCGATTAAGCGGCTCATCGGCCGGCCGTTCGACAGCCCCGAGGTCCGTCGCGCGAGCGAGCGATTCGCGTTCCGTCTCGTCGAGGGCGAGCGGGGCAGCGTGCGCGTGCTCGCGCGCGGTCAGACCTACGCCCTCGCCGAGATCAGCGCCTTCGTGCTGCGCGAGTGCCGCCGCGTCGCCGAACAGGTGCTGGGCGTACCGTGCCGCAAGGCGGTCGTGACGGTACCGGCCGCGTTCAACGAGCTGCAGCGCAGCGCGACCAAGGCCGCGGGGCGGGTCGCCGGGCTCGACGTCGTTCGGATTCTCAATGAACCGACGGCCGCCGCCCTGGCCTACGGCTGCCGCGAACGCGGCGCGGAGCGCGTCGCCGTCTACGACCTCGGCGGCGGCACGTTCGACGTGACGATCCTCGAGCTGGACGGCGACGTCTTCCAGGTCGTCTCGACCCAGGGAGACACGTTCCTCGGCGGCGAGGACATCGATCTGGCCGTCGCGGAGGACATGGCCGATGCGTTCCAACGCCGGCATGGCGTCGACCCGCGGTCGGACCGGCAGGCGCTCGAGCGACTCCGCGCGGCCGCCGAGTGGGCGAAGTGTCAGCTCTCGACGGACACCGAAACGCGGCTGCGCGTCGCGCGACTGCTCGAGGGCCGCGGGGGAGAGCCACTGGATCTGGAGTACCGGCTGACGCGGATGCGGCTCGAGGAAATGATTCTGCCCCTCGTCAACCGCTCGCTCGGCGTCTGCGCCGGTGCACTGCGCGAGGCGGGCCTGCGGCCGTCGGACATCGACACGGTCCTTCTGGTCGGGGGCAGCACGCGCATTCCGCTCGTTCGCCAGCTCGTCCGTGACTTCTTCGGACGGGAGCCCCGCACGGACATCGACCCGGACCTCGTGGTCGCGCTCGGGGCGGCGATTCATGGACACGCGTTGTCGGGCGCGCCGTCCGGGCGTTCGTACTCGGACCTGCCGCCGCCTTCCCCGGAGCTGGTGGCCCGCACGCAGCGGCGTAAAGCCGAAGCGCGGGCGGCGCGACCCGAGCAGCCTGCCTTCGCACCGGAGCAACCGCCGGCCGCACCGCCCCCAGCGCTTCGCCCGCCACTGCCCCTGCCGCCACCGGCACCTTTGATGCCGCTGCCGCACCGCGCGATCCGCGGTCCTTCGACCGTCGGGGTCATGCCGCTCGTGCGCGTCGGGGTTCCCGCGAGCCCTTCGACGACCCTCAAAACGGATCGCGCGGCGCCGCATCCCGCTGCGTCGGAGGGGCGGCGCACCGCGGACGCGGAAACCACGACCTCGGACCTCGTCGCCGAGGAAGTCGATGCGAGCGAGCTGGAGTCCATCCATCCGCCACCGCTGCCGCTGCCGCCTCCTGGAGATCCGTCCCGCGACGACTCGCTGCTCGAGCGCCCACGCCACGGCGAGCCGGACCTCGGCATCGACGAGCCGTTCGCGATTCCCCGCGCGCCACGCCCGCCGCGAGCCGTCACGCGACGTGATGCGACCTCGGACGCGGCGGGGCTCGATCTCGACGCCCCCGATCCATCGATCGATTCCGTGTCGGAGGTACGCGCAGACCCGGACGAGATTCCCCTCCCCGCCTATCCGAGCCAGCTGCCGCCCCCTCCCGTGCCGGCGCTCGCCATTCCGGTGATCGCCATGGACGGCGGGCCGCCCCCCGTGTTGATGGACGTCGCCCCGCACTCACTCGGCGTGATGACGGCCGGCGGGTATTGCGAACGCATCGTCAAGCGGAACAGCCCGGTGCCGATCGAGCAGATCCGCATGTTCACGACGGCGCGCGACGGCCAACAAGAGGTCGAAATCCGCATCTGCCAGGGTGAGTCGCGGCGGTACGAGGAGAACCAACACCTCGGAGTGATCGAGCTGTCCGGGTTGCGCGCGGCGCCGCGCGGGCAGGTCCGCATCGCCGTGGTGTTCGTCGTCGACGCCGACGGGACGCTCGAGGTAACGGCTCGCGACGAGGAGGGACACGAGCGTGCGGTGCGCCTGCGCCTGCTCGGCGACATCGACCCACAGACTCTCGAGCAGATGCGCGAGCGACAGGAACGGAGCGAGTCATGAGCGGAGACGACCCGCTCGACGCGCTCGATTACTACACGCTGCTCGGCGTCGATCCCCACGCGACCGAAGCGCAGATCCGCGCGGCGTTCCGCGCGTTCGCGCGCCGCTATCATCCCGACCGGTTCGCGGGAGCCGATCCGGACACGGCGCGTCGGGCCCAGCGAATCTACCGGCGGGGCGCCGAGGGGCTCCAGGTGCTGCTCGACCCGGAGGCACGGCGGCTCTACCACGTGGCGCTGCGGCAGGGACTTCGCCGTCTGACCGCGGAGCAACGCGACAACGCCGCCGTGCTCCTGGAGCGGCTCCGGGCGGCGACGGAAGGGCAGCCCGCTTCCACGCTGCGACGGGCCTCGAGCCCGATGGGGCGTGCCGCCGTGCAACGCGCGCGACAAGCCGAGGCGCGCGGCGAGCTGCGCGCGGCGTGGCAAACCCTGCGCGCGGCGGTGACGCTCGAGCCCGAGGATCCCGTTCTCGCGTCGGAGCTCGAGCGCATCGAAGCGCTGTTGCGGCGCGGAGGCCGGTAGGCGCTCCCGATCCGCAGTCCGTCGAGCGCGTTCCGGCGGGACGGCCAGGTCGCTCGAGCGCAGCGTCGGACTCGGACGCGGGCTCCGACTCGCGCTCCGTTCAGGTCCGATCGCGCCCCCGCAGCACCTCGAGCGCCCGTTCGAAATCCGCGGGCAGCGGCGACTCCCAGCGCACCCGACGTCCCGTGGCCGGATGCTCGAATCCCAGAAGCGCCGCGTGCAACGCCTGGCGCCCGATGGCCGCGGCCGCGCGCCGCACGCGCTCGGACCGCGGCGTGCGTCCGTACAGCGCGTCGGCGAGCACCGGCGTGCCGGCTTCCGCGGCGTGGACACGGATCTGATGCGTCCGCCCCGTCTCGAGCGTGCAGCGGACGAGCGCCGCTCCCTCGAATCGTTCGAGCACCTCGACGTGCGTGACCGCGCGCCTGCCGCGCGAGACGCGCGTGCTGAAGCGTTTGCGGTCCGTCGGATGCCGGCCGTGCAGCGTGTCGTACGTGACCCGATCGGGCGGCACTCCCACGACGATGGCGAGATAGGCGCGTTCGACCCGATGCGCGGCGAACTGTCGCGCGAGCTTCTCGTGCGCGCTCGCCGTGCGCGCGACGACGAGCAGGCCGCTCGTGTCCCGGTCGAGACGGTGAACGATGCCGGGACGCGGCAGACCGCTCGAACCGGTGGGCGGCAAGGCGCCGTAGCGCCCGAGCAACGCGTTGACGAGCGTGCCCGACGCATGACCCGGAGCCGGGTGGACGACGAGCCCGGCTGGCTTGTCGATCACCGCGAGCTGTTCGTCCTCGTGGACGACGTGCAACGGAAGCGTCTCGGGCATGGCGTCGTACGCGACCGGCGCGGTGGGCTCGACGACGACCACGTCGCCCGCGCGCAGCCGGCTCGACGCCCGCGCGGGCGCGTCCCCGATCCGGACGCGGCCCTGCTCGATCCATCGCTGCACCGCGGCGCGCGACCAGCCATGCGGGCCGCTCGCGAGGAACCGGTCGAGCCGCTCGCCCTGTCGTTCGGGCGGTACGACGAGCCGCTCGCGCGGCAGTCCGCTCACCTCACCACATCTTGGACGGAATCGAGGCGCGCTGCCGCACGAGGATGTCGATGATGGCGCGGTCGTAGAAGTTCTTCGCGTACAGCTCGGGCGAAACGCGACTCTTGAAGAGGGCACGTCCCTCCTCGATCACGTCGGCGAGCGCCTCGAAGAGGTTGTCGTTCGCGATCGCCTCGGCGATGGCCTCCTCGTTGTACAACGAGATGTCGCTCGCGATCGCGCGCGCGAGCCGACGTGCCGCTTCCTCGGTCTCGATGAGCGCCATCGGCACCTCGCCGCCACAGATACCGTCGCCACGCGCGAAGTGTCAAACATCGCGCGACCATCAGCCGCCCTCGCCCGTCGCGGCCTGCGGGCCACCGGGCGTCCCCGCGGCCCCCTCACCCGCGGATGGTTCCGGTCGGTTACGCAACCGCGAAAGCTCCGCCTCGGCCGCGGCGGCGCGCTCGCGTTCCCGGGCCAGATCCGCGTCGAGCTGCCGGGCACGCGCCTCCGCGTCGTGCAGCTGGGCACGCAGCGCGGTCAGTTGCTGCTCGAGCTCCGCGATGCGCCCCGCGCGCGCCTCCGCCGCCTCGCGCGCGACGCGAAGCGCATCGTCGCGTTCCGCGAGCTGAGCCTGTACCGCCTTCGACAGGCGACGCTCCGCTTCGAGGTCCGCGCTCGTCTGCCTCGACCTCTCCTCGCTCTGCGCGAGCTGGGTCGAGAGTTGCGCGGATTGCGCGCGCGCTTCTTCGAGCGCCCGGCCGAGCCGCCCGGCGCGTTCGGCCAGCTCCTCGAGCCGCTGCTGCATCGCCGCCCGATCGAGCGAGCCATCGCGGCGCAACCGCTCAATCTGCTGCTGCAGCTCGGCTTGCGCCTGCGCCGCCGCGCGCTCGGCCGATTGCATCTGCTCCACGGTTTGGGACAGACGCTCCTCGGTCTGACTGAGCCGCGCACGCGTCCTGGCCTGGTCGTCCTCGATTTCCCGCCGTCGCTGCTCGTACCACCAGCCCACCGCGCCGAGCAGCACCGCGATCGTCGTTCCGAGCGGCAGCGCCCAGCGCAGCACGCGCAGCCGCCGCTCCCGTCGTTCCTCGGGCGCCGTCAGCACGCGCAGCTCGTCGGCGAATTCGTCGGCGGTGGGCCGTCGATCGGGATCGAGGGCGAGCCAGCGCTCGAACGACGGCTTCAGGAAGCGTAGCTCGCGGCGCGAAGGCGGCGCGGGCGGCTCGAAGGCACGATGCTCGATGAAGGCGCCGACGTCGCCCGCGGACACCTCCTCGGCCGTCTCGGGCTCCAGCGCGTTGCGAAGGCTCAGAGCGAGCGCGAAGACGTCGGCCGCCGGTCCGATGGGCCGCAAGCGCTCCGGCTCGACGTGCGCGAACTGCGCCGCGACCTCGGGCGCGAAGTACGTCGGAGTGCCCGCGACCACCAGCTCGGCCTCGCGCGCGGCCACGCCCAGGTCGAGCAGGACGGGCAGCACCGGTTCCTCCCCGTCGTGGCCGAAGCCGGCGATGCGCGCGAGGAAGATGTTGTCGGGCTTGACGTCTTGATGGCGCAGGCCCACCGCGTGCATCGCGGCCAGCGCGCGCGCCAGCGGCTCGAAGATGCGGCGGGCCTCGGCGCGCCCGAGCGGGGCGCGATCGATGCGACGCTGCAGCGTCTCGCCCTCGTACCAGGGCATCACGAACCAAAGCCGATCCTCGTACCAGCCGTGGTCCTTGAACTGGACGATGGAGGGATGGAAGACGCTCGCGATGAGGTGCAGCTCGCGCAGCGCCTCCGCGCGCGCCTGCTCGCCGACGGCCGGCTGGTGCAGCAGCTTGACGGCGACGACGTGTCCCGTGACCTCGGTGTCGCGCGCCCGGTACACCTCCGCGAACGCCCCGGCCCCGACGCGCGCCTCGATCGCGTAGCGGCCGCCGAGCACCGTGCCCGGCGCGAGCGAGGCGCCGTCGGCGGGCCGCGTCCGGCTCTGCAGGTCGAGCGCGAACGCCTCGACGAGTGCGCTCCGCAAGGCCGCCCCCTCGTCGGGGGCCAGCCCCAGCGCCTCGCGCGCCGACCGCTCGGCGAGGGCGATCCGCGCGCTCACCTCCGCTTCGCCGCGTTCGAGGACCCATGCGACCTCGGCCTTCGGCAAGCCCCGAGCGTGGTGCAGCTCGACCGGCTCCGCCTGCTCCTCGGGCAAACTCGCGCGCCAGGCCGCCAGGCGCTGCGCGGTGACGGCCTGCCCCGGGCCGTGCTGCGCGCGCCACGGCAGCCCCGATGGATCGCCGCGTGCGCCATCGGCCGCGAGGTTGGCGCGTACCAGCTCGCGCGCGGCCCGGTACAGCCGTGCCCGGATGCCCGGAGGCCGGACCAACTCGTCGATGCCCCGTGCGGCGAGCACGGCGCGGAGCTGCGACAGGACGCGATCGGCGGCCTGCACGTCGCCCATGCGGATGGCGAGGTACTGACGGAGCCCGTGCTCGTGCTGCCGCAGCGCGCGGCCCTGGAGCACGTCGACGACGGTGTGCGCGCCGCCAGCGCGCTCCGCGAGGGTCCGCGCCGCACGCCACAGCACGCGCGTGCCCGCATCGAGCCCGACGGGCTCGGGCGCCCGCCCCTGCGGCCCCTGCCCCGTGTGGAGCCCGTCCTCCCTGCTCACGGCTCGGGATCGAGCTCCTCGCGACTCGCGCCGGCGTCCACGAGCCGCCACCAGCGTTGCGCCACGCCGTCTTCGCCCACCGTCCGCTTCTCGACGACGCCGAGGTCGGCGCATACGAGCAACGCGACGCGCTCGCCACCGTCGGCACGCTCGATGCGCGCGCAACGCTCGGCTCGCACCGCCCCTTCGACGCGCGGCTCGTAGCCGACGAGCGTCCAGCCGAGCACGGCGTCGCCGGGGCGGCTCGCGGAGCCAGGACGCAACCACTCGACCGGCACGCGCCATGCGAGGTTGTCGGCGGCCTCGGTCCGCAGACGACCTTCGGCGTCCAGCGGCTCCCACCCCGGCACGGTGAACTCGACGTGCGGCTCGAGCTCGGCCAGCCCCCGCGCGTCGGCGATGACCCAGCGGGGATAAATAGGCGCGTCCTCCGAGAACAGCGCGCCGACGGGCGCGAGGTGGATGCCGATCGATTCGCCGCGGCGCACGACGCGAGCGACGCGCATCCGCACGCGGTGCTCGCGTCCGCTTTCCTCGTGCACGAGGTACGTGAGCGTCTCGCCGTCGCGCAGCTCGCCGAGCCAGGCCGTCGCCGGCTCGGGGTCGGAGCCGGGTTCCCCTTCGGACTGCTGCGTCTCTGGCGACGTCGGCGCGGCCGCGCGGGCACCGGAACGAGCGGTGGCGGTGGGCGTGGACGAGGCGCCACACGCGCTCGCCCCCAGGCAGAGAACGAGCCCGATTGCGCAAGAGCGGACCACGGGTCCAGCGTACAACACCGGCGCCCGCAGCGGCGGTCCGATGGCTCGAGGGACCGGAGAGCCCAGACCGCGGTTGTGTGTCCGACCATCCGCGCTCGGAGCTCTCACCGGGCCGGAATTCGCGCATTTGCGACGTGGCCGCCGGCTTGCAGACGACAACGGGTGATGGACTCGCCGTCGGAACGAATCGCTGCCATCGCACGTCGCAACCCATGGCCGCCGCAGAGGTGGCGTGTCGGGACGGGGTCGATGGCGCCCGAAATTCGTGTTGGGCGCGAATCGGAAAAACTTGCGCCCCCGCCGGGGCTGCCCAATGGTAACTTCGTGCGAGTTGCGGCGTCCGTGTGCCTGTTCGCCGTGGGGTGCAGCCAACCCCCGCCGCCGGGGGCCGCTCACCCAGCTACAGAGAGCAGTGGCCCGAATTCGACGAGCGCGACGGCGACCGCCGAGGGCGCGCCATCGGGTCGGCTCGACAGTCGCCCCGCTCCGATGCACCGGCCCGTTCCGGTCTGGGAAAACGGGCGGGAAACGGGAGTCGTCGACGCGGCGATCGCCGCGGAACAGGGGTACGTGCTGCTCGACCTCGGCGACGAGTGGGTGCCGTATCTGTTCACCGAGCGCGGGAACGAATCGGAGACGCCGATTCCCCACGATTACCGGCCCATCTATCTCGCGCTGGCCAACGAGCGCCCCGCGCCCGGCCACCACGGCGAGCGCGCGGCGAAGGACAAATACCTCGAGCTGTACGGCATCCTGCCCACGCTCGGCGTGCTGCGCCGCCGGATGGCCGAGACCGCCGCGCGCGAGTGCCTGACGGCGCTCGACCCGACGCCGCTCGACTCATTCGAGGGGTTCGCCTCGCACCGGGACAACGAAACCGCCCGGCGCATCGCGCGCAACTTCGACGTCCTCGACCGGCGTATGCGACGCATCGCAGAACGGGCCGGGCTGACGGACCCCACCGCCCTCGACCCGGAATCCCTCGACGAGCGCGAGCGCCGTCGGCTCGCTGAGTGGCGCGAGCAGGCCCCGCTCGTCGCGGCCATCCGCGCGGCGCAGGAACGCCTGGCGTGCGAGGGGTTCTACGCGGGCAAGGGTCGGTGGGTACGCGGCGCGCTCGACTGGCCGACGCGCGAGGCGCTCGCCGAATTCGAACGGCGCCACCGGATCTACGGCTGGGGCTTCCTCGGCGGCGAGACGCTCGCCGCGCTGCGTCGTCCCGCCCTCGAGAACGAGCGACTCGCGGTGCTGCGCGTCCTGGTCGAGCGCGCGATGCTGTCGATGGGCGTCATCGAGGACGGCTCGACCTCGACGCGCGCCGACGGCACGCCCCGCACCTTCCGCGGCGCCGACGGGCGTGAGCATCCCATTCCCAACCTCGAAGCCGAACTGCGCGAGCGCATCGTCGCCGCGTTCGGTCTGCAATCGCCCGAGAGCACGCGCGCGTGGCTGGACGGGCTCGGCGACCTCGGCGGCGAGCGGCTCGTCGCGTTCCGGGGGCCGCGACTGCCCGAGTACTACGCGGCGGACATGGACCTGTACGTCGAGATCGACCGCGGCGACGTCTGGTACGATTTTCCGTACGACGAAGCGGGGCGCGAGGTGCCGCAGCCGGTCAGCCGGCGGCCGCGCCTGACCGTGCACGCCGTCTACCTCGGTCAGCGGATCCCGCTGGCGCGCATGGGGACGACCATCGGCGGCTGGCGCAGCGAGATGGTCAATGGCGTGAGCATGTGGCGCTACAAGAATTCGCCCGTGGGCGAGGTGGTCTGGCACCAGGTCGTCAGCGCTCCGGTGTGGCTGCCGCCGGAGACGACGCCGCCGCGCGATCTGCTCGTGCGCGTGCCGCGACGGACGGGCGCCGAGGCCTGGCGCGTCAACTATCACGAGACGGGGCCCAGCTACGCGAGCGCGTACGGACTGGTGGCGGCGTACCACGTGCGCTTTTCACGAACCCCCGATGGCGGCTACCGCTACTGGGGCGACGAGGGCATCCGAACGCACGGTTCGGTCGACTACATGAGCATCATGCGCCGGCACTCACACGGCTGTCATCGGCTGCACAATCACATGGCCGTGCGCCTGATGACGTTCGTGCTCGCGCACCGCGAGCATCGCCGCATCGGGCACGACCGGCTCGCGTTCCGGCTGCCTCTCGAGCACGAGGGGCACAACTACCTCGTCGAGATCAACCGCGGAGGCTACGTGTTCGAGCTCGCCGAGCCGGTCCACGTGCGCGTGCTCGAGGGACGAATCCAGGGAAGCACGCGCCGCCCCATCGAGCATCCCCTGCCGAAGTTCGACACGATACGCGGAGCCTACATCATGCGCGATCCGGCCACGGGCGCCGAAACCGCCGTGCGGATTGCGCGCGACGGCACCATGACGCCGATTCCGATGCCGGCCCCGCCGGGTCCGCTACCTGCGGGTCCGACGCAGCCGACCGCGCCCACGACGCCCGTCGCGGCCTCGCCGCTCGCCGCGGCGTCGCCCTGAGCCTCCGCCCGCTGCCGTGAGCGACCGCGCTCCGACGTCGGGTCGCGTCGAGATCCTGCTCCTGGAGGCCGACGAGCACGCCGCGACATACCGCGTCCTGTTGCATGCGGCCGACCGATGCTGGCAAGCGGATGCGTGCATCACCGACACGGTCGCACTGGGTCCGTTCGCTCCGGGCGACGCGCCGCCGTGGCTCGCCGACGACGCGCGAGGCTTCCTGCGCACCCTCGCGGCGCAGCGGCGCCGGGGCGAGACGCGCTGGCCGCGGCGCCTGCACCGGTGGCGCGCGGCGCCCGGAACGGGCTGATGGACTCGGCTCGAGCTCGGACTCCGGCTCGGACTCCGGCTCGGGCTCCGACACGGGCTCGGACTCGGGCTCGGACTCGGACTTAGACTCGGGCTCGGTCTCCGAATCGCGCCGACGACCTCGCGAAACGGGACGACCTCGACGAGCCGTGTCAGATTCGGCGCGCGCAACGGGAGCCCGCACGATGACCGAGACGCTCGCCAGTCACATCGAGGCAGTCGCCGCGCATGCAGCGCTCTGGGGTCTGCCGCTCGTTCTGCTCCTCATGACGATCGAGAGCTCGTTCATCCCGTTTCCGAGCGAGATCGTCATGATCCCAGCCGGGTTCCTCGCGGCGCGCGGGGCCATGGCGACCGGCGAGCCGCTGCTCGACGCCGCGCTCTCCATCGTGGCCGGCACCGTGGGGTCGCTGCTCGGCGCCTACGTCAACTACTTCCTCGCGCTGCGCGTCGGCCAACCGTTCCTGCTGCGCTATGGCCGCTACTTCTTCCTGCCGCCCGAGCGCGTGCTGCGGGCCGAGGAGATCTTTCGCCGCTACGGCGCCGGCGCCACGTTCGTCTGCCGCCTGCTGCCCGCGATTCGCCAGCTCATCAGCCTGCCCGCCGGATTGGCCCGCATGCCGCTCGGCTCGTTCACGCTGTGGACCGGACTCGGCGCGGGCATCTGGGTCACGGTGCTCACGGTGCTCGGCTACTCGTTCGGCGCGAGCACCGCGCACATGAGCTACCGCGAGCTGATCGAGGCATCGACGGATCTGCTGCGCCGCAACTACGTCTACGTCGTTCCCGTGCTCCTGCTCGCGCTCGTCGCGTACGTCGTGATCTCGCGGCGCATCATGCGGCGTGACGCGACCGGTGCGACCGGTGGGAGCGGACCGACGGCCGTCGGAAACGGTTGAGCGCCCCGATATCCGACGGCAACGACGCCCACCGCGATTGAAAGACCGAGTTCGAGCCCGATTCCGCCTGCTTCAGGCCGAGTCGGAGTCCGATCCCGAGTCCGAGTCCGAGGCCGTGACCGAGGCCGTGACCGAGCCTGAGGCCGAGCCCGAGCCCGAGGCCGACACATGGCCCGACCCCGAACCGGACGCGCGCCCCGGCTCAACGCGGCGTCTCGGACGCTCCCTCCGTCGGCTCCGGCTCCGCGTCGGCCGTCGGATCCTCGTGGATGACCCACTGCGAGCGAGGATGGCGCCGACGCGGCGCGCAACGCATCGCCTCGGGAGGGCGTCGCGGATCGCGCCATTCCGTGTAGCGCAGCCGGCTCGTGCGCCCGCCCCTGTGCATCACGCCGGGCCGGAAGAGCAGCGCCGGATCGCAGTTCTTGCCCTCGAAGATGAGCTCGAAATGCACGTGCGGGCCCCGACTGATCCCCGTACTGCCCACTTCGGCGATCGGCGCACCACGCGGGACCCGTTGACCGGGCACGACGAAATTGACGCTGTTGTGCGCGTAGAGCGTCACCCAGCCACCCGGGTGGATGAGCATCACCATGTTGCCGAATCCCTCGATGTCGTCGCCCGCGTAGCCGACGATGCCGGGCGCCGCCGCGCGTACCGTCGAGCCCAGCTCGCCCGCGATGTCGACCGCGAGGTGATAACCGCCCTCTCCGGAGCCCCAGCCCCGAACGTAACGGCCCCGGTCGACGGGCCAGCGGAGCGTGCCCGGCCACTGGCGGAGCGGCCCGGCATGGCGAATCCAGTGCGGACGGACGCGACCGCGCAACAGCTCGCGACCGGCCGTCCGATCGAGCAATCCGATGCGCCGGGCCAGCGCAAGCGCCTTTTTTTGCGCGCGGGTCCATCGCGAGAGGTCCTGGCGCGGCCGCACCGCGCGCGACGCGGGAATGCGCAATCGCATGCCCGCGGTCAACGACCGCGCGCTTTCCGCGTCTAGATCGTTGGCGGCCATGATTTCCCCCACCGAAACGTGGAAGGTCCGCGACAGATCCCAGATCGTCTCGCCCGGCCCGACGGTGTGCAAAAAGCCACGGGGCGCGACGGGCGTCTCGTCGCGCACCTGCGAAGGGCGGATGCCCGGCACCACCACGGGGGTGCCCGGCGCCAGCGACCGCGCTTCCTCGTCGTCGAGCTCGTTGCGTGCGACCAGATCGGACAGCGGAACGTCGTACAGGCGCGCGACGTCCCACAGCGTCTGACCGGGAGCGAGAAAGTGATAGGCGCCGTCGTCCACCGGCGGCAGCGACCGTCGCGCTTGCTCGCGCGCGGCGGCGCGGTCCACGGCCGTCGCGACCGGCACGCGCTCGGTGCGTCCGGGAACTCGCAGCACACGCCCGCGGCGCATGCGCCGCACGTCGCGCGGCCCCAGCCCATTGAACCGCATCAGCTCGGCGACCGACACGCCATAGGCCTGCGCGACGTCCCACAGCGTCTCGCCGTCCGCGAGGACGTGCTCGACGAACGCGATCGCCGCGTCGCGCCCCCCATCGCCTTGCGGCCCACGCGTCCCCGCGTCCGGCACGCGCGCCCCCGCATCGAGCGCGGACGACGCGCGCTTGCAGCCCGAAAGCAGCGTCGCGAGCACGGCGACCGCCGTCGCGCAGCGCGTGCGGCGCATGGGCGGTCAGGGTTGCACGGCCGGCCGCCTCGTGCACGATGCGCGACGTGCAGCCCCCGCCCGTGGTGCTCAGCGTCGCCGGTTCCGATCCGTCGGGCGGCGCCGGGCTCCAAGCGGACCTGAAGACGTTCGCGACCCATCGCGTCTACGGCGCGGCCGTGGTCACACTGCTCACGGTCCAGAACACGACCGCGGTCCGAAGGGTCCAGGTCATCGCGCCCGATCTGGTCGCGGAGCAAATCGATGCGGTCGTCGAAGACCTCGCGCCGCGCGCGATCAAGACCGGCGCGCTCGGCAACGCCGCGGTCGTGCGCGCCGTCGCCGAGCGGCTCGCCCGGGTGGGCGTACCCCTCGTCGTCGATCCGGTCGCGGTGAGCAAGCACGGCGCCCCCCTCCTCGAGCCCGACGCCGTGGACGCCTTGCGGACGAAGCTCGTCCCGATCGCGACGCTCGTGACGCCGAACGCGGCGGAGGCGGCGCAGTTGTCGGGCCGGCCCGTGCGCGACATCGACGACGCGCTGCGGGCGGCGGAGGCCATCGCTGCGCTCGGTCCGCGCGCGGTGCTCGTCAAGGGCGGTCATTTTTCCGGCGAACCGCACGACGTGCTCCTCGAAAACGGGCGCGTCACGGTGCTGCACGGTCGACGTGTCGCGACCCAGCGCACCCACGGCACCGGATGCGCGCTGTCGGCCGCGATCGCCGCGCGCCTCGCACGCGGTGAGCCGCTTGCCGATGCAGTCGAACGCGCCAAGCGCTGGCTCGAACGCGCGCTCGTGATGGCCCCGCCCCTCGGCCACGGCATCGGTCCGCCCGATCTCGCGCAGCCCCCGCCGTGAGCGCCGACGAAGGCTGCCCGCCCTCGCGGCTGCGAGCGCTCAACGACGCCCCGGTGCGTCCGGAGCGCGCCTTCGTCTTGTACTGGATGATTGGCGCGCGCCGACTCTCCCACAACCACGCGCTCGACCGGGCCGCGCACTGGGCCCGCCGACTGCGGCGCGGCCTGCTGGTCTTCGAACCGCTGCGCTGCGACTACCCGTACGCGAGCGAGCGCATCCACCGGTTCGTTCTCGACGGCATGCGCGACAACGCCGAGCGCGCCCGGCGCGCCCGCCTGACGTACGTCCCCTGGGTCGAGCGCGCGCCGGGCGAGGGCCGCGGCCTGCTCGCGGCGCTGGCGCGCGAGGCCGCGGTCGTCGTCACGGATCTGTCGGGCATTCCGTGGCTCCGTGCCATGGCCGAAGCCGCCGCCCGCGCGATCGACGTCCGGCTCGAAGCCGTCGATTCGCTCGGCCTCGTCCCGGTGTACGCAGCGCCGCGCGCGTTTCCCACGGCCGCGGGCTTCCGCCGCTGGCTCCACGCCGTCTTGCCCGAGCACCTCGCCGCCGCACCCCGCGCAGGCCCCTTCACCGATCTGCCCGCCCCACCGCCGCTCCCTCGCGCCCTGCACGGCCCCTGGCGCTCGCTCTCCGATGCCGAGCTGCGGACTCCCCAAGCCCTTGTCGCCACCTTGCCGCTCGACCGCGAAGTCATCCCCGTCGAATCGGAGCGCGGGGGCACGCGCGCGGCCCTGGACCGCCTCGGGCACTTTCTCGAACACGGCTTGCCTCGCTACACCGAGCGGCACCACCCCGACCTCGACGTCGCCAGCCGGCTGTCCGCCGCACTGCACTTCGGCCACATCGGCGTGCACGAAGTTTTGCAAACCCTCGCCCAACGTCTCGATTGGACACCGCGTGCGATCCGTCCCGAGGCCGCGGGCGACCGCGAACGCTTCTGGAACCTGACCACCCCCGCGGCCCTCTTCCTCGACGAGCTCGTCACCTGGCGCCACCTCGCCCAGGTCCGTGCCGTGCTCGACCCGAGCGGGGTCGCGCGGTGGGTCGGCTTGCCGCCTTGGGCACGCGCAACCCTCGAGCGCCATGCGCACGACCCTCGACCCGCACTTTACGACCTCGACCGACTCGAACGTGCCGCAACCGAGGATCCCGTCTGGAACGCCGCGCAACGCCAGCTGCGCGCCCAAGGCCGCATCCACAGCTACATGCGCATGCTCTGGGGCAAACGTGTCCTGGCGTGGACCCCCCAACCCCGCGAGGCCTTTCGGCTGTTGTTGCACCTCAACGACCGATGGTCCCTCGATGGACGCGACCCCGCGTCGTGGCTCAACGTCGGCTGGATCTTCGGCCTATGCGACCGTCCGTGGGCTCCCGAACGGCCCATCTACGGCACCGTGCGCTATATGAGCACGACGGCCGCGCTTCGAAAGCTCCGCATGCGACGCTGGCTCGAACGCTGGTCGTCTGACCCCGTCCACGCGTAACCGCGGTCCGCCCTCGTTGCCTTCGCGCCCCCAGGCCCCGCAGGCGGCCCTTCGTTCCGATCGCGCACCCCGCGCCTGCGCGCGCGACAACGCCCTGTGCCCCTCACTCGATTGCTGTGGGCCCGCACCTTCAGTGCGCGCCTGCGCGCGGAAATGCGCGACGGCACAGTCGCCGAACTTGGTATTGCCGGTGCTTCCTTGAAACCGCGCGTGTACCCCAAGTTGAGCCGCTCGCCACGGAACGCCACCTCTTGCCTCGCGCTTCGATGGGGCCGCGCGCGTGTGCGCGCGGAAATGCGCCTGGTCGCGGGCCCATGCTTGGACATCCAACGGCTTCAATGGGGCCGCGCGCGTGTGCGCGCGGAAATGGGCTGCCCAAATCGCCAATTCCGCCTCGCGAGGGCTGCTTCAATGGGGCCGCG
>JANWZI010000062.1 GCA_025054695.1 Myxococcota bacterium
CACCGGCCGGCGCACGCAGCCCCTGTACGCGCGCTGGTGGTTCTGGACCGCGGTGGGCGTCGTCGCCGCAAGCGGCGTGGTCGCCGTCGTCGTCGCCTCCAGCGCGCCGCAGGCCAGCGGCCCCCCACCGGGATTCGTCCGATTCGACGGTCGCATCGAGTGACTCGCATCCCTCGATGGGCGACGGCGTGCCTCGCGGGAGCGCTGGCCTGCGTCGGCGAACGGATTCCCGCGGAGACCGACGGACGCGAAGCCCGCTCGGCGACCGCGCCGGCGCCGTCGCGCATCCGGGAGCGCCCCGAGCGGGTCGTCGCCACCGCGCTTCCGGTGCGTGAGACGGTCTCGCGCAGAACGATCGTGCCCGCACCCGAACGCGACGAGAGTCACGTCGGGGACGCTCCGGTTGCGGCGCGACGACTCGTCTACCGGGTGACGCTCGCGGCTCCCGCAGCGCTCGGCGAGCGCCCTCCGACGGTGTCGCTGCCCACCGCCGAGTTGTTCGTCGACGCTTCGGCGACACGATTGCGTGCGCGTTTCGCGGGGCAGGGTTGGCCCGTTCCCTCCGGTGCCGAAGTTCGATTGCGGGCCGACCGCGCCGGCGTGTACGTGTTCGATGCGCGGGGCGGGCGGCCGCTCGGCCCGGGGCAGATGGCCGACTGGTTCGACGGGGGCACGCCGCGGCGGCCGTCGCGCCCGGCACTGTCGGTGCGATTGCCGCCCCACGCCGAAAACGTCGGCCCCGGCGCCCTGGTTTGTGCCCTGCTCGCCGAGTGGGCTCGGCAGGATCGCGACACCCTGTTGCGCCGATGCGGAGAAGGCGCCGCGCCCGCCGCCTTCCGGATCGGCACCATCCGGGGCGAACGCACGGCCGACGTGCCCGTACAGCTGCCGGCCCGCGCGCTGCGAGCCGACGACGAAGAACCTCCGGAGCCCACCCCGCCCGAGACGGGTCGCGCGTTCTTCGAACCGTCGGCGCTCGCGCAACTCCCCTCCCGCAGACGCCAGCCCGTCGCCCCCTCCGCGGTGCCCTCCGAGGTCGGCGAAGGGCTTCGCGTACGAAACGAATCCCCCACGCGGCTCGTCGTCGCCGCAGGGGGCGTCGCGATCGGTTGGGTCGAGTCAAATGCCGACGCGCACTTCGTCGGACTCGCTCCCGGCGAGCACATCGTCGGCGCGTTCCGCCCGCTCGGCCAAGTCGTGGCGCGCGCACGCGCCGTCGCCGTTCCAGGAGCCATCAACCTCGGGCGAAGTTGGGAGTCGCACGGATCGGCTCCTCGAGACGCGGCGCGATGACATCCTCGCGTGGCAGGCGTGGGCCCGCCGGATCGGCGTGATAGCCTCGGCCCGTGCTCGCCCTCGCCGGCCTGGTCGCCCTCACGCTCGCGACGAACGCGTGCCGCACCGAGCACGCGCAGAACGTCCGACCACCCCACGCGGCGGCGGAACCGTTGCACACGCCCGAGAGGGAACCGCGCGCGTCCACCCCGTCACCCGTCCCCGCACCGCTCGGTCCATCCACGCCGACGTCGACGCGCTCGCCCACCGCGCCCGACACTCCCGCCGAAGCGAGGGACACAGAGCGCCTCGGGCAGGTGGTGGCGGCGGTCGAACGTGCACTCGAACAGGCGCAGTCGGCCGACCGCGAGGGCGCGACGCCGTGCGAGCAAGCCTGGGCGAGCTACGAGGCCATCGTCACCTCGCTCGTAGGCGAAACGGGGCGAGGACCTGTCGCGACCGTCGACCGGAGCACCTATCTCGCCGTATGCGCATCGCTGCCGCTCGACGTGCAGCGGTGCCTCGGCATGCGATACGCGATGCGTCACCCGGAGCAGTGCCGGCGCGTGCAGTCCGGGCTCGACGGCGAGACGCGCGCCCGCATCCACGCGCTGATGCGAGGCGCCCGCGAGGCGCGTGCACCGTGATCGCGCCCGCCCGCATCGCGCTCGTCGCGTGGCTGACGGCGACGTCGGCATCCGCATGCACGCTCGAGCTGGAGCCGCCGCCGGCCGTGCTCCACGCGCGCTTCGACCCCGTCGCCGGCGTGCTGCCGATGCCGAACGATCTGTTGCGCGACGCGGAGCGCGGCCGGCTCGTTCCCCCGCTCGATCGCCCCGATCTGAGCGACGCGGAGCGCGAGCTGTACGCGTTTCTGTCGACGATGGACGGATGGTCGACCGCGCAAGCCGCGAGCGTCGAGCTGACCGGCGCGGTCGATCCCTCGTCGCTGGACGACGACTCGCTCCAGGTCTGGCTCTGGGGCCCCACCCCGCGGCGCGTCGAGGGGCTTCGAATCCGGCTCTCGGACGCTGACCGTCGCATCACCCTGCTGCCTCCACGCGAGGGCTGGAGGCGTGGAGCGACGTACGTCGCCTTGCTGCGCGGGGGCGAGCACGGTGCGCGCGGTGCACACCGCGAGCGCATCGTCTGCGATGCGGCGTTCTATTTCCTGCGACTGCGCGAAAAACTCGACGTGCCGGAGCACGAGCGGGCGTTCCCCGGCCGCACGCGCGCCGAGCGGCTCCAGGCCGCCGCCCGGCTCGAACGCGCGCGCCTGGCGCTCGCCCCCTTCTTCGATTTTTTCGAGGCGCAGGGCGTCCCGCGGCGCGAGGTCGCCGCGCTGTGGTCCTGGACCGTGACGCAACGCGTCGAGCTCGTGATGGACGCGGCGAACCGACGGATGCCCCTGCCCTTCGACCTGCTCCTCGATCCGGACACAGGCCTCGTCGACATTCCGGACGACGAGGCGAGCTCCGAGCTCGAACGGGACGCGCGGCGGCGCTTGCGGGAACTGGATGGATTCGCGCTGTCGGCCGACCTGCACTTCGCGCTGACGGGCCCCGTCGATCCGGCCACCGTCGGCGACGGGACGGTGCAACTGTACGCCCTGGGCGACGTCCCCCGGCGCCTGCCGGCGGAGGTGCGGCTGCTCGCCGATCGCGTCCACGTCTTCGTACGTCCGCGCGAGCTGCCGCTCGAAGCGGGCGCACGGTACGCGTTGCTCGTCCGCGACGGATTGCTCGACGCCGAGGGTCGGCCGGTCGCGCCGATGATCGTCGGACAGTTGATGAAAGTAGCCGCCCCGCTACAGCGCGACGGACGCTCCGCGTTGCGTGCGCTCAGCGATGCCGAGGCCGCACGGCTCGAATTCGCGCGTGCACGCGTCGCACCCCTGCTCGATACGGTCGGGCGCGAGGGCCTCGTGACCGCGTGGGCCTTCACCACGATGCGCGTCGTCGAACGGCTCGAGCACGCGCGATCGGCGGCCGACCGTCACGGCACAAGGGTCGATCCACGCGTCGATCGCCGCCTGGGGCCGATCGAAGCGCTCGCGGAATTCCCGCTGGCGATCGGTTCGCTCACCGAGGTCGAGGCCGTGCTGCACGGCTCCATCGAGGCGCCTGCGCTGCTCGATCCGACGAGCCGCGCCCTGCGCCCCGAGAACGAGGTCGAACGCGTCGAGGTCCCCTTCACCCTCGCGCTGCCGCGCCGCGGCAAGGACGCACCGGTGCCCGTCGCCGTGTTCAACCACGGCATCATGACCGAGCGCCGTTTCGTGCTCGCGCTCGCCGACGCACTCGCGCGCGAAGGCTTCGCGGCCATCGCCATCGATTTGCCGTTTCACGGCAGCCGGACGATCTGCGTCGACGACTCCCCGATTGCCTTGGTCGATCCCCGCACCGGCGAGACGACCTCGCTGCCGCCTTGCGAGCCGGGTGCACACTGCGACGCGATGGGACGCTGCGTGGACGCTTCCGGCCGCGTG
The DNA here is from genome assembly GCA_025054695.1 of Myxococcota bacterium. Lineage (GTDB taxonomy): Bacteria > Myxococcota_A > Polyangia > Polyangiales > JANWZI01 > JANWZI01. The sequence continues at coordinate 3,764 of JANWZI010000062.1, forward strand.
CGCGCGTTCAACCGCTGGCCACTGCTCGACTACCCGGTTGCCTCGGGCGCTGCGTTCCTCGACGTCGAGCACATCCCGGCGACCCGCGATCACTTCCTTCAAGCGATCGCGGACATCGGGGCGCTCGTCCGATCGCTGCGAAACGGCGACTGGCGCACGGCCACGGGGCGTGCGCTGCGCTCCGATCGCGTCTGGATGGTGGGTCAGAGCCTCGGCGCCATCCTGACCGCGACGTACGTGCCGCTCGACCCGCACGTCGAGCGCGCCGTGCTCAACGTGCCCGGTGCCGACCTCGTCGACATGTTCGACGCCTCGCCCTGGTTCGGCCCTCAGGTCGACGGCTTCTTCGTCCGCGAGCGCATCGAGCGCGATTCGTTCGACGGCCAGCGCTTCCTCGACATCGCGCGGTGGTTCGTCGACACCGTCGACCCGCAGTCGGTCGCCACGCGCTTCGCGTCGGACCGGCGGCCCGCGCTCATCCAGATGGCCACCGCGGACTTCATCATCCCCAACGACTTCACGCGTCTGCTCGAACGGCTCACGGGGCTGCCGCGGCGCGACTACCTCGCCGAGCACGCCTTCCTCGTCATACCCGTCGAGCCCGAGTACGCGCGAGGGACGCGCGAGATGGCGCGATTCCTGTCCGGAGCGTGGACGCCATGAACCCCGCGAGAGCGCCGCTCGTCGCCGTGATGCTCTCGCTGGCGCTGCACGTGCCAACCGTTGCCCGCGCGAGCGGCTACGAGGTTGCGCCGCAGTCGGCATCCGCAGGGGGCACCGCCCACGCCGGCGTCGCGCGCGACGACGATCCGGCCTGTGCCTGGCTCAATCCCGCCGCCACGGCCGACGGAGCGGGGTGGCGGTTGGGAATCGGCCTCGTCCTCGCCGCGCCCAGGGTGCATGCGCGCGCGCTCGATGGCACCTGGACCGCGCAGACGCAATCGCCGCTCTCGACGCCGCCCCATCTGTACGCAAGCTTCGCACGTCACCGCTGGGCGGCGGGCCTGGCTCTGCTCGTGCCGTTCGGCTCGTCGATCGCCTGGCCATCGGGGTGGCCCGGGCGCTTCGAATCGCTCGAGGGTCAGCTGCGTTTTGTCCGCGCCGCGCCCTTCCTCGCCTGGCGCTGGGGCCCCGTCGCCGTGGCGGGTGGACCCCATCTCGATGCGGGTTCCTTGCGCATCGCGCGCGCGCTCGACTTCGTCGATGCCGAGGGCGGCGTGCTCGTGCTGCTCGGGGGCTGGGGCCTGGGCGCTCACGCCGCCGTCCACTGGCGTGCCGCCGGACGGCTGCACCTAGGCGCCCGCCTGACCACGCGGACGGTGCTCCGGCTACGAGGCCAGGCGGACTTCGAGGCGCCCGAGGAATTCGCGGGGCGCACGCCCGATCAGGACGCCACGGCCCGCTGGACGCTGCCCGACCGGCTGCTCGTCGGCATGAGATGGACGGCGCGTCCGAGGCTGCACGTGCTCGGCGAGCTGGCAGTGACCAACTGGACGGTTCACGAACGCGTCGCGATCGACTTTGCGCACACGGCGACTCCGGATGCAGTCCAGCCGGCCGAATGGACCGCGTCGGTCGCCGTGCGCGCAGGCGTCGAGCTCTCGCTCGCGGCGTGGACCCTGCGCGCGGGTGGCTCGTTCGATGTCTCCCCCGCGCCGCCCCGCACCCTCGCGCCGAGCTCACCGGATTCGCATCGAGCCAGTGCGGCGGTCGGTGTGGGGTGGCGCCAGGGCGGATGGCGAGCCGACGCGTTCTACGAGCACGTGCGCCTGCTCGGCGCGCGCGCGACCGGTGGCGAAAACCTGCTGGCGCGTTACGACGGTCACGCGCACGTGCTCGGCGTATCGATCGGCTGGAGCTCCGACGCCGACTCGACGAGAACCGCTCCAGGCACGACGCACACGCACCGACCCCGCCCGTTCCGTCGGCCCTACGCCGCAGCGCGTTCGCTCGAGCCGGTAGCGGAAGTGGAGAACGAGCCCGTGTCCGAGACCGATTCGGAGTCCGACTCGGAGCCCGACCCCGAGGCCGATACCTAGACCGAGCCCGAGCCTGAGTCCGAGTCCGAGTACGAGCCCGAGTCCGAGACCGAGTCCGACACCGCGCCTGAGGCCGTGTCCGAACCCGAGTCCGACTTCGAGTCACTGGCCCCAGCATGGTCGAACAGTCACCGCCGTCACGGTACACAGTGGCGTCGATTTCGACGCGCGATACACGGCTGCGGTGTCCTCGCCTCTGGGACGCTCACGTCGAGGGCGGCGGGCTCGAGCGTTCCCACGTCTCGGGTGCAGCCGAATCGTCGTGCCGACCGACCGCCTCGGCCGGCTCGAGACGGCGCGGTGAGGGCACGGTTCCGGCGACAGGGGGGACGCGCGGCCGTGGCAACACCCAGGAAGCGAGCACGGACGCCGCCAGGCAAGTGGCCACCACGGCGAGCGAGACTCCGACGGGCACGTGCCACAGATCTCGCACCAGCAGCTTGCCGCCGATGAACGCGAGCACGGCGACCAGGCCGTGACGCAAATACCGCAGTCTCGCGACGAGGCCATGCAGCAGAAAAAACAGCGTCCGCAGCCCCAGAATGGCGAGCGCGTTGGACGTGAAGACGATGAACGGGTCGTCGCTCACCGCGAGCGCGGCCGGCACCGAGTCGACCGCGAACACGAGATCGGTCGTCTCGACCACGATGAGCACGGGAACCAGAGGCGTGGCGAGCCATCGGCCGTCGCGCCACACCCAGAAGCGCCGACCGACGTACTCGGTCGTCGTGGGCACGACGCGGCGGAACAGGCGCACGAACGGGTTGCGATCGAGGTCCGGCGCCTCGTCCTCCGAGGCGCGCAACATCCGGTACGACGTCCAGAGCAGGACAGCGCCGAGGAGGTACAAGACTGCGTCGAAGGCCTGCACGAGCGCCGCGCCGGCCACGATGAAGGCGGCGCGCATGACGAACGCACCCAGCACGCCCCAGAACAGCACCCGATGGCGCGAGCCATCGGGGACCGCGAACGCCGAGAAGATCACGAGGAAGACGAACAGGTTGTCGACGCTGAGCGCCTTCTCGAGCAGCCAGGTCGTGCCCCAGGCGAGCGCTGCGGACGAACCGAACCGCAAGTACACGAACGCGCAGAAGAGTGCCGAGAGCGCGACCCAGAACGCCGACCAAAGTGCGGCGTCCCGCACGGAGATGGGCGCATCGCGGCGATGCACGAAGAGGTCGACAGCGAGCGCCACGAGCAAGCCCAACAAGAACAGCGCCCAGAGGGCCGGAGTGCCGACCGTGTGCAACGCGCGGTGAGCTAGCCCGACCCACCACGGGGTCAAGGCCATCCGGCGCCGGTGCTCCGGTGGCTCGAATACGGCCCCCGGCTGGGTCTCGGTCTCGGGCTCGCTCTCGCACTCGGGCGCGGTCCCGGTCTCGGTCTCGGTCTCGGACTCGGGCCTCCGACTCGGACTCGGTCTCGGTATCGGTATCGGACTCGGAATCGGGCTCGAGCTCGGGCTCAAGCTCGGACTCGGACCCGGGCTCGGTATCGGGCTTGGGCTCAAGCTCCGGCTCGGTCTCGGGCTGGAGCTCGGACTCGGACCCGGGCTCGGGCTCGGTCTTGGACTCGGACCCGGACTCGGGCTCGGTATCGGTATCGGATTCGGTCTCGGTCTCGTACGCGGACTCCGGCTCGGACTCGAGTTCCGACGGGCAAGTCCCCGTGTCGACGCCAACCCGGCGCGACGCAGCAGGTCGATCCGCTGCAGGATCGTCCGACACCCGCGTAATCCCGCTCATGCTACAGAGCCCCTCCGCGATGGCTCGCTCGCCTCTGTTCGCTCTGCTGCGTCGCACGGCGCGACTCGCGCTCGCCGCGTCCCGCGAAGGTCTCTCGGCCGAAGACGCGGTCCAGCGGTGGGACGCGCGCACCGCGCTCGGGCGTCGTGACTGGATAACGGGACTCGTGGGAGCCGGGGTCGCCTCCGCGCTGCCCTCCGTGGGCTGCGGCGACGACGGGCCGCGCCCACCCGCGCTGCGCCGGGACGCACGCATCGCGATCGTAGGAGCCGGAGTCTCCGGGCTGACGTGCGCCTACCGACTCCAGCAGGCCGGTGTGGTCGCCACGCTCTTCGACTCCTGGAACCGCATCGGAGGCCGCATGTTCACCGCACGCGGCATGTGGGCCGACGACCAGCTCGTCGAGCTGGGCGGCGAGCTCATCGACACGGGTCACATGGCGCTCCGGTCGCTTGCCGCCGAACTAGGCCTCGAGCTCGACCCGATCCTCGAAGCACCCGGGTCGGGAATCACGCAGGACAGCTTCTTCTTCCAGGGCCGGTTCGTCCGCGAAGCGGAAATCGTCGAGGCCTTCCGACCCCTCGCGGAGCGAATGCAGGCCGACCTGGCCCGCGAAGGCGATCCGGAGCACTTCGACCGCATCGACCGGACAAGCATCGCGCAGTACTTGGACGCGATGGGCGGCGTCGATCCCGTGTTGCGCGCCATTCTCGACGTGGCCTACACGGGCGAGTACGGTCGCGAAATCGACGAGCAGAGTAGCTGGAACCTCCTCTGGCTTATCGACTCGGCCCGACCCGAGCCTTTCCGGATCTTCGGCGATTCGGACGAGGCATTCCACGTTCGCGGGGGCAACGATCAGATCCCCACGCGCCTCGCCGAGCGGTTCATGGGAGAGATCGCGCTCGAGCACCGCCTGGTGCGGGTCCGCGAGCTGGGAACGGGGGCGTTCCGGCTCAGCTTCGATCGGGGCGGCGGCAGCAGCCGAGAGGAGGACTTCGACGCCGTGGTCTTCGCGATGCCGTTCACGCGGTTGCGCGAGGTCGAGTTCGAGCCGCCGCTGCCTGCCGAAAAGCGGCAAATCGTCGACCAGCTCGGCGTCGGAACGAACGCGAAGCTCATGCTCCAGTTCACGATGCGCCGCTGGCGCACCGAACACCGCTCCAGCGGCTCGGCGTTCACGGACAACGGGCTGCAAACGCTGTGGGAAACGTCGCGCGGCCAACCCGGAGCGTCGGGCATTCTGACGGTCTTTGCCGGTGGCCGAATCGGCGAACGGATCGGCGAGGGCACGGCCGAGGAACGCGCCCTGGAGCGACTGCCGTGGATCGACCAGTTGTTTCCCGGTACGGCCGCGGACTACCGCTCCGGCAGTGCCGTGCGCATGCACTGGCCCACGGTGGAGCACGTCCGAGGCAGCTACGCGTGCTACCTGCCGGGGCAAGCGCGCTGGAGCGGTCTGGAGGGCCAGCGCGTGGGGCACCTGCACTTTTGCGGGGAACACACCTCGGTCGACTTCCAGGGGTACATGAACGGAGCGATCGAGACGGGCGAACGGGCGGCGGCGGAAATCCTGGGAGACATGGGGCGCCGATGAAAGCGTTGCATCGACCCGACCTGTTTTGCTGGTCCCGCTTCGACGAGGCGCGGGACGTCGATTTCCACGGCTACGCGTGGATTCGGCCCGAAGGCAACGTGCTCGTCGACCCGCTCCCGCTCGGTCCACACGACCGCGCGCATCTGGAACGCCTCGGGGGCGCCCGCTGGATCGTCGTCACCAATGCCGATCACGTGCGCGGGACGTCCGAGATTGCCGCCTGGACGCGCGCCTCGATCGCAGCCCCCGCAGCCGAGCGGGGCCTCATCCGACTCGACGTGGCGCGATGGCTCGACGAAGGCGACGAGGTGGTGCCCGGTCTGCGCGTGCTCGCTCTTCACGGTAGCAAAACGCCCGGGGAGCTGGCCTTGCTGCTCGAGGGCACGACGCTGCTTTGCGGCGACCTGGTTCGGAGCCACGCCGGCGGCCGGCTCGACGCCTTGCCGGCCCTCAAGCTCGCCGATCCGGTTCGCGCATACGAAAGCATCGCGAGGTTGGCCGCGCTGCCCGGAATCGAAGCCGTTCTCGTCGGCGACGGGTGGCCCGCGTTCCGGGACGGCGGCAAGCTGCTGCGCGAGCTATGCGACCGACTGAAACGCTCGGCGGCCTGACGACGCGACCGGGGTGAGCTGCGTCGCTCGCAGCGCCGATCGCGTAGGTTGCCGTTTCCGACGATTGTTTTGAGCTCGCGCCCCAGTTCGAGCCGAAGTCCGAGACCGAGGCCGAGTCGGAGTCCGAGTCCGAGCCCGAGGCCGACTCCGTGACGGAGTCCGAGTCGGAGCCCGAGTCCGAGTCCGAAGCCGACTCGGAGTCCGAGACCGAGCTCGAGTCCGAGCCGCGAACGAGCATCCTGACCGTCGCCGTTGGACCGCCTGGACCCAGGGGAGCCGCCGCGTGCACTTGCCGCGATGGATCGCGCCGATCGGCGCGGGCCGACACCGTTTGCGGCCGGTAGCCGCCGGACTTTGGCGGTCCGCGCTCGGTCACCTTATCCTCGTCGACGGACATGGTGCGCGTCGCGGCCCTCGCCTGCTCGGGGTTGGTGGTGGCGATTGCATCCGGCGCACCCAGCGCCCGCGCGGACATCTACCGATGCGTCGGCGCGGACGGCTCGGAGCACTACACGAACATCCGTCCGGCCCACGGCATGCGGTGCACCGTGGTCGTGCGGGAACGACCCGGGCCGCTGCGGGCCAACGCACGACGTGATCGCGTGCCGGCACGCGATCGGTCGCCCGAGCGTTACGTCCGCTACGACGCGCACATTCGCGACGCGGCGCGTTTGTACCAGCTTCCGGAGGCGCTGTTGCGGGCGGTCATGCGCGTCGAAAGCGATTTCAACCCGAACGTGGTCTCCGAAGCCGGCGCGATGGGGCTGATGCAGCTCATGCCTCGGACGGCCGCGGCGATGGGTGTCCGCGATCCGTTCGATCCGCGCCAGAACGTGCTCGGCGGCGCCCGTTACCTCCGGCTGCTCGCCAACAAGTTCTACGGCGACCTCATCCTGACGCTGGCCGCGTACAATGCCGGCGAGGGGGCGGTGCTCCGCCACCGCGGGTTGCCTCCGTACGAGGAGACGCGCCGCTACGTGCGCAACGTCCTGCGCTACTACCACGCGTTCCGCGCGGCGGGCGGCTGACGTAGACTCCCCCCATGCGCCGTACGATCGATGTTCTGTTGCCTTCCCTGGCGATCGCCTCCACGGCCTGGATGCTCGCCGCCGGCCATGGCGCGCGAGCCCAGGCTCCGTCGCGCGGTCGAGCGAGCCCGTACGCGGAGCGCATCGGGCAGGCGATCGCGGCGAGCCTCGCGCGCGACTGGACGCGGGCGGCGCAACTGCTCCGCGAGGCCGTCGAGCTCGAGCCCTCGCGGCCCGACGCGTACGGCCTGCTGGGTGCGGTGCATCGACAGCGCGACGCGCTGCAGGACGCGGTCGAGAGCTTCCGGACCTGCGCGCGCATGGCGCGACAGACGACGGTCGAGTCGTGGGAAGCGCGATGTCTGCACGGGATCGCCTCCACGCTCGAGCGGATCCCGGAGCGGCTCGAAGAGGCTCGCGCGGCGTGGAACGAGCTCGTCCGGTTTCTCGACGTGCGTCCCGAAGCCCTGGTGGCCGCGCCCCACGCGCGGGCGCGCGTCTCCGCCATCGACACCGTGCTGGAGCAGGAGCGCGTCTACGTCGAAGTCCGCCAGCGCATCGCGGAACGGGCGCGCGCAGCGGGGGCCACCTCCTCGGTCCCCGCTCGCTGACCTCGCCGGACGGCTCTCGTCTGGCCCCGAACCGGCGTGGGAGGCCGACCGTGGCCGTGTCGGACTCCGCGCCGAGCTTGAGTCCGAGCTCGAGTCGGTGCCCGCGTCGGAGTCCGAGCCTGACAGCGCCGGTCGCGTTGCTTGACAGGGCCGAGGCGTGTCGCGAGCCCGAGACCGAGTCGGAGTCCGAGACTGACACCGAGCCCAACCCTGAGTCCGAGACCGCGACCGAGCCGAGTCCGAGCCCTAGTCCGAGCCCGGGACTGAGCCCAAGTCCGAGACCGAGCCCTGTGCCCAGGCCGAGTCGCGATCGAGCGGCGTAGGCCGACGCGTTCACTCGTTGGGGAGGATTCTCAGCAATTCCACGTCGAAGACGAGCGTGCCCTGGGGACCCGGACGTCCCTCGTACGCCAACGACGGCGGAATCCAGAACCGGCGGCGTTCTCCCTCCACCATGAGCTGGACACCCTCGGTCCAGCCCGGAATGACGCGGTCGAGTCGGAACACGGCGGGCCGGCCCCGAACGATGGACGAATCGAACATCTCGCCCGTCTCCTGACGCCAGCCCGTGTAGTGGACCTCGACGCGGCTATCCGGACCGGGATGGACCGTTCCGGTTCCGGGTCGGAGCACGCGGGAAATCAGGCCCGAGGGGCGGCGCGCGGCGGGTGATCGCGGTGGACTGCGTAGATCGTCGGGAACGGGAGGCGGCTCGGGCGCGCGTTCGAAGCCGAGCAACTCGACGTCGAAGACGAGCATGCCCTGAGGCCGGTCGGGCTGGCCGTCGTACGCGAGATTTCCGGGAATCCACAGGCGGCGCTTCTCACCGCGCCGCATGAGCTGGAGCCCCTCGGTCCAGCCGCGAATGACCTGATTGAGCGCGAACGTGGCCGGCGTGCCGCGCACGACCGACGAATCGAACATGCGCCCGTCCGTTGTCCAGCCCGTGTAATGCACGGTGACGCGGTCGCGCGGACCCGGGCGGTCGTCGCCACTGCCCGGTTGCAGCACCTTGGAAGCCAGGCCGCTCGGCGTACGTTCGGCGTCCGGCGGCGGTCCGGCCACGTCCGGCGGCGGGGGCAGCGCCTCCGGCTCGGGGTGAGCTTCAGCCGAGGCCGCCCCGCCGGCGGAACCCTCCTGTCCACCGGGCCGCCGAGGCGTGTCGCTCGCAGCTCTCGTGGATTCCGCCTGCCCCCCGTGCGAGCTCGTCTTCGTCTGGCCAGAGGCTTCGGTGCGACGCAGCACCGGGTTCTCCGGCCGTTCGTATCGCGGCGGCTCTTGCGGGCAGCCTCCGAGAAGCGACGCGGCAATCGCAGCGATCCAACGACCCACCGACGCCATGGCGCGCGCATGGATAATCGAACGGGACAGCCATGTCGAGGCGTGCGCGGCGCGTCGGACAGCGATTTGCAAGGGACGAACGGGGCATCGATCCGTAGCCATGAGGAGGGGGTCGAGTCGTGGTCGGAGGAGCGCGCCGAGCTCCGAGCCGTGTCCGAGACCGACGTCGGAGCGGAGCTCCGAGGCCGAACGGGACCCCGACTCGGTGCACGCACGCGAGCCGACAGACACGAATTCGTGACCCTGCCGCCGCGCCATCGGGCGCCTCTCGACCATCACTGCGACGGGGCGCCTCCCCTGCGCGCCCACCCACGTGCACGCGAGCGGGCGCAGCGGTAGCGTTGGGCCCGTGGCCAACGAGCGACGCGCGGAGCGAAAGGCCCGCAGGGAACGCCGACGACGGGAACGCGAGCAACGCGAGCTCGAAACGCGTCGCCGGCGGAGACGATGGGTGATCGTTCTGTCGGCCATCCCCGGGGTCGCGCTTGCAGGGGCGGCGGGACTGCACTTCGGTCTCGACGAGCCCCAGCTCGCGGGCGCGACGTTGCTCGCGGGAGCGTTGCTCTGGTTGACGCTCGGACTGTTCTTCCTCGGGTCGAACATCCAACCGCGGACCCGGACGCGACCGGCCGCGCTGGACTTCGGCAACCAGGGTCGGGGGCCGAGGTGAGCCGTCCCGAGACCCGATCGCAGCGCGCCTCGACGCGCCGAGGAGCGCCGTGCGAGCCGCGTCGCGGTTCGCGTCGCGACGCGAGGGACGAGCCGGTCGACCCGCGCGACGCCGCCCGCTGGGACGCCGCGGAGGAGATCGCCGAGCTGTTGCGCGAGGGCGACATCGATGCTGCGATTGCAGCGGGGCGCCGCGTGGCGGGGACGGACCCAGGCAATCCCTACGCGTGGTATTGGCTCGGTCACGCCCATTTCGAGGCGCAGCGGTGGAAAGAGGCGCTCGCCGCGTACGTACGCGCGCTCGAGGTGGCGCCGCGCCATCTGGGTGCGCGCATCGGCGCCGGCCACGCGCTCCGCATGATGGGCGAGCAGGAGCGCGCGCTGCGGATGGCCAACATCGTGCTCGCGGAGCACCCCGACGACCCGGACGCGCTGTACCTCGCGGGGCTCGTGCACGCTTCGCGTGGCGAGGCCGAGGCGGCCATCGCTCGCTTCGAGCGGTTCCTCGCGACGCGCCCCGAAGCCGAGGTCGCCTTCGAGGTGGAGGGGCTGATCCGCATCCTGAAGGGTCGCATCGACGCCGTCTTGCCGATGGACCCCGACGAGCCGCGCTGAGCGCCTGCGATGCCATCGAGGGCGGTGCGGACGAGCGCCCGCCCGCGCAGCTGCTCCGCTCGATCCCGACGCAACAGGAAGTAATGGTAGTAGCGGGAGGGTGCGCCGAACGTCTCGACGTCGACGGTCGCCTCGGCCCACACATACCCGCGCGCCTCCCAGATCGGATCGCGCGGCAGGGTCCGTTGCTGCGTGTCGGTCGCGTAGTCGTTGCCGATGAGCAGAAAGACCGGCCGACGCGACAGGATGTAGTCGAGCGGCGCGAATCGCTGATGACCGGGCCGATCGCTGACGACGGGCGCGTGGTGCGCGACCCAGGCGTCACACAATCCGAACGTGTCCAGGTTCGAGATGCCCGCGTGGTAGGGCATCGCGCCGGCTGCACCGACGGCCATCCAGTCACCGGGGCGTGACATCGCCGCGATCCAGCGGCCCATCGCCGCCCAGCGCAGTGCATACAGCCGCGTCCAGCCGAGCGGTTCGATGCCGACCCGCGCGCGGGACGGTTCCTCAAGCTGCATCGCACGCCGCCCGACGACGGCCTGCTGGCCCGCGAATCCGGCGAGCAGGACGACGGCGACGATCGCCCACACGCGCGGCGCACGCGTGAGCCAGCCCCAACGGCCGAGCGCGTCGTGCGCCGCAGCCACGAGGAGCAGGATCGCGACCGGTAAGGCCGGAACGTAGAAGCGATACAGGTCGAGAAAGTCGCCCCCCACCCGGACGACGTAGACCACAACGAACGCGATCCAGAGCCGCGCGAGCCACGTCGCCGCGAGCCGGCCGCGATACGAGCGATCGTCTTCGTCGACGCCGCGCCGCGTCCGCCACAAGGCCGCCAGAAACACGCCGACGACGAACGGCGGGCCGAGCTCGATGAGGGCGAGCGCGGCATATCGCAACCCCCGCAGCGCGAGCTGCGTCCCATCGCCCGATGTCTTCAAGTAAAAGGTGTTGGGAAGCGGATATCCGTAGTAGCTCCAACGCCAGGCGACGAAGGCTCCGATGAGCGCCGCGTACACCGTCGCTACGACGAGCACGGGGCCGACCCCCGTGCGTGCGCGCCAACGCACGATCGCCGTGACGGCGAGCGCGATGGCTGCCAGCGGCATCCCCTCCGGACGGGCGAGCGTCGCGAGCACGAGCGCCAGGGCGAGGGGCAGTGCGGCGCACACGAGCTCGCGCGCCGATTGCGCCGAATCGCGCCGGGCGAGCTGGGCCGCCGCTTCGAGCGCGATGTGCACGAGCGCGGCGAACATCGGCGTCTCGAGCCCGCCCATCGACCAGGCCGCGACGGGCGCCGAGGCGGCCATTGCACCGAGGGCCAGCCATCCCAGCCGCGGCGCACCCGGTCGCCACACCGACCCGAGGCGCCAGACCGCGGCGACCAGCAGCACCACCCAGCTCGCTCCCAACGCCCGAGAGAACGCGGCGAGATCGGCTCCCGCCGCGGCCCCGATGGCCAGAAGCACCATCCACAGCGGGCTCGTGTAGCCCTCGACGCGCTCGCCGAGGTTGTAGACGGGCTGCCGATGCTCGGCGAGATGGTGCGCGTAGCGGAACGTGATGAACGCGTCGTCGCAGACGAAGTCGTAGGCCGCGCCGTGCGCGAGCAACGCGGCCGACGCGAGCACGACGGCGAGGGCGGCCCGCCGCGTGCTCACCCGACCCCCCAGCGCTCCGACGTGGCCCGACGCCGGCATCGCGAGATGCCCACGCCCACTTCAGACGCCCTCATCCCGCAGCAACAGGGGCAGCGGCAGCGCCCGTGGCCACGGGCCGCCCGGAGCGACACCACTGGCTCCAGGAGCCGACCCACAACGCCGCGCCCTTCAAACCGCAACGCTCCATGCCGACGAGAAGCTGACAGGCCGTCACGCCCGAGCCACAGCCCACGATGACGCGCTGCGGAGCACGGCCACCGAGGGCCGCTTGCCAAAGCGCACGAAGCCGCTCCACGGGAAGGAACGCGCCGTCGTCGTCGAGCAGCGTGCGATGGAACAGGTTGCGCGCGCCAGGCACGTGACCCGCCACGGGATCGATCGGCTCAAGCAGGCCGGCGAAGCGCTCGGGCGCACGGGCGTCGAGAACGAGCCAGTCGGGATCGAGGGCTCGACGCTCGACTTCTTCGATCGACGCCACCGGAAGCCGCCACGGGCGCACCGGATACGGCGCGCAGTCCGCAGGCGGCGCCGAGCTTTCGCCTTCCGCCATCGGCAAGCCCGCGACGCGCGCGGCCTGCAAGCCGCCGTCGAGAAGCCAGACACGCTCGTGACCCACGGCGCGCAACATCCACCACAGACGCGAGGCGCCGCTCGCACCCGATTCGGCGTCGTACACGACGACGGGCGTTTGCGCGCCGATGCCGATGCGGCCCAACCAGAGCGCGAAATCATCGAGGACTGGCAACGGGTGGCGCCCGCCACGCGACGGATCAGAGGCGTCTGCGGACAAATCCCGCTCGAGGTCCGCGCGCAACGCCCCCGCGATGTGTCCGGCCCGGAACGCCGACTCGGGCCGCACGTCGACGAGTCGCACCGATCCGAGCCCATCGCGCAGCTGCTGCGCGGAAACGAGTACCGACGTGGGGTCGAGCTCGGTCACCGCGCCGAGTCTACGTAGCGCGGCGACTGCGGGGAACCGTCCCGCGGGTCCCACTCGGTCTCGGCCTCGGATTCGGGCTCGGGCTCGGGCTCGGGCTCCGACTCGGGCTCGAACTCGGGCTCGGACGCGGGGCCCGACTCGGTCTCGGACTCGGACTCGGGCTCGGGCTCGGACTCGGGCTCGAACCCGGACTCCGACTCGGGCTCGGACGCGGACTCCGACTCGGGCTCCGACTCTCTCGGACTCGGACTTGGCCTCGGGCTCGGACGCAGAGGCGGTCTCGGGCTCGGAGTTGGGCTGGAGCTCGGGCTCCGACTCGGACCCGGAGTCGGGCTCGGACTCAAACTCGGGCTCGGACTCGGGCTCCGAGTCGCTCCACGATCCGACGCGCGACGCCCCCGCTTGCGGATCGTCTCGCTCAAGATTCGATCGCTCAACCCTTGATCGCGCCGGCCGTCCAACCGGACACGAGGTGTCTCTGAAGCCAGTAGAAAAGAATCATCGGAGGAACGGAGACGAGCACGGCGCCGGCGGCGAACAGATCCCAGCGGGCACCATGCTCGGCCGCGTAACGGTGCAGCACCACGGGCAGCGTGAATCGCTCCTCCGCGGAGAGGAACGTCGCGGCGAGCGCGAACTCGTTCCACGCGGTCAGGAACGCGAACAGAGCGGTGACGGCGAGCCCGGGCCGCGCGGCCGGAAGCACCACGCGCCAGAACGCGACCGGTCGGCTCGCTCCGTCGACCAGGGCCGCCTCGTCGAGCTCACGCGGAATCGCGTCGAACGTCGCCCGAAGCTGGAACAGAGCGAAGGGCACGGCGCTCGTCGCATAGGCGAGCACGAGCCCGGTGCGCGTGTCGATGAGCCCGAGCGCATCCAGCAGAAGATACAGGGGCACCGCCGCGGCCACGCCGGGGAACATCTGCGTCGCGAGCAGCGTGCGCTCGGTCAACCCCCGCCCGACGAAGTCGAAGCGGCTCATCGCATACGCCGCCGGAGTCGCGAGCACCAGGCAGACGAGGGCGGTCGCCCCGGAGACCAGAAGCGAGCCCGCGAGCTGCCTGCCGAACAGCCACCGCCCATCGGGCGAAGGACCGACGACCTCGACGAAGCGCGTGAGCGTCGGGTCGACGGGCCACGGCCACAGCCTCGGCTCGAGCCACGGTGCACCCGACGTGGCGAGCGAAAGGACCCACAGCACCGGATAGAGCGCGAACGCGGTCGCTCCGAGCAGCACCGCGTGCACGAGCAGGCTCTCGAGCCAGCGGATGCGCCCGGTCACGACACCGCCCCTCGCTGGCCGATTCGGCGGCGAGCGAATCGGCTGCCGAGCCACAGAACGCCGAAGACGAGCACGGCGTAGGCGGCCGCGTAACCGTACTGGTGTCCGCGCGTGAACGCCCAGCGGTACGCCTCGCTGACGAGAATCTCGGTCGACCCGCCCGGCTCGCCGCCGCTGACCAGAAAGACGACGTTGAACGCGTTGAACGTCCAGATCGCGCCGAGCGCGACGGCGGGCAGCATCGTCGGGCCGAGCAGCGGCAGCGTCACGTGTCGCAGCGTCTGCCAGCGACTCGCGCCGTCGAGCGCCGCCGCCTCGTACAGGTCGCGCGGAATGGCCGACAATCCGCCGAGCGCCACCACCATCATGAAGGGGAAACCGAGCCAGACGTTGGTCGCGACGTTCGCGGCGAACGCGGTCGAGAAGCGTGCGAACCAACCGATGGGCTCGCCACCGAGCCATTCGAGCAGCGCGTTGATCGCCCCGAATTGCCGGTGGAACATTCCCTTCCACGCGAGCGCCGTCACGTAGTTGGGCACGGCCCAGGGCACGACGAGAAGCACGCGATAGATCGGTCGTAGCCGCAACGCGGGCCGGTGCAGCAACAACGCCAGCGCCGTGCCGAGCAGCACGTGCAGCGCGAGATTGATCGCGGTCCATAGCACCGTGACGCCGAGCGTCACCCAGAACGAGCCCGCCGAGAGTAGACCGCGCCCCCGGCCGGTCAGGATGTCGACGTAATGCGCGAATCCCACGAAGCGGCGCTCCTCGCCCACTTCCACGAACAGCGAGGTGACGGCGCCCGCGAGCAGCGGAGCGACGACGAGCAAGCCGACCGCGAGCAGCGCGTGGGCCACCCAACGGTACGCCGGGAGCGATGCACGCAGCGCGGCACGCCAGCGCGGCTGACGGGCCGCGCGAACGGCGCGTGCGAGCAGCACGAGCAGGCCGAGCCCGAGGGCGACGAGCAAGGGCGCCGGGTTTCGAGGCCCCGGGGGCGGCCGCACGGCATCGTCGAACTGCCGCGCCGCGTCGGCGAGCGCGCGCCCGGGCTCGACGCCCGTGCGCAACACCGCGCGCAGCGCACGCGCCGCCGGCTCGAAGACCTGACGCATGTGCCGGTGCGTCGGCATCGGCAGCGCGCGCACGGAGGCCTGGCGGAAGGCGACGAGGACGGGCTCGGCACCGAGCCTTGGGTCTTCCCACGCGGCCCGCGAGGCCACGATCTGCCTGCCCGTCAGTGCGCGCGGCAACGAGCCGGGAGCCGTGGCCAGGAACCGCAACAGGGCGAGGGCGAGCTCCGGCTGCCTCGCGCCGCGGGCGAGGAAGCCGGCCTCGACGGTCAGGTACGGCACCATCGGCGCGCCCGCTGCCGCCTCCACCGCCGGCAGCGGCTCAACGCGCACGCGCATCGATGGCGGCACGTCCCCCGCGAGCCACGGCCCCGAGATCGCCGCAGCCGCCCGACCCGAGCCGAAAAGCTGGCGCACCAGATCGCCGTCGGCCTCGGGTGGACTGACGCCACGCTCGATCAGTCGTGCGACGTGCCCGACCGCGCGCTCGGCCGCCGGCCCTTGCAGCTCGAAGCGTCCGTCGGGCGAGAGCAGTCGCCCCCCGTACGCGTGCACCAGGGCCGCGACGTAGTAGGCGTTTTCGGCCTCCCAGACCAGGCGCCAGTGACCGGGAGGCACGGCGGCGCGTTCCAGCTGCTCCAGCGTCGTGGGAACGACCGGCAGCAGCGCCTCGTTGACCCAGAGCGCAGCGGACTTGAGCGCGAGCGGCAACCCGTAGAGCTGCGAGCCGATCGAGACGGCCTCGATGTGGCGCGGATCCAGGTCGAGACGCACCGCCAGCCCCGGCTCGGGCAACGGCGCGATCAGCCGCATGCGCGCGTAGCTCGGCAGTCGCTCGTGCGCGTCGATGAACGCATCGGGACCGTGGCCGGCACCGATCGCACTCTCGAGCTTGGAGGCGTACGCGCCGAACGGCACCGCGAGCAGCCGAACGCGAACGCCGGGCTGCGCGCGCTCGAAGGCCGCGACGGCCTCGCGCAAACCGCGCGACTCGACCTCGCCGTACGCGTGCCAGAGCACGACCTCTTGCTCCGCCCGCACCGGAGCGGGGACGAGCAGCAGCGCGAGGGCCAGCCCACCGACGCGTGTCGACGTCACAGCGCGCGCCCGTCGATCGGATCGAACAGGTGGATGGGCCCCGTCGGTCGAAGGCGGAGCTCGGTTCCAGGGCGCGTCGCGCCCGCCGTCGCCTCGTCGAGGCGGGCGACGAACGGCACCGGACCGACCCGCCCGTGCGCGAACGACTCGGGTCCGGTGCGCTCGACGACGTCGACGTGGAACGCGACGCCCCCGACCGCCGACGGATCGGGGACCAGTTCGTGCGGCCGGAGGCCGACGACGACTTCGCGCCGTTCGTCCCGATCCACGGCCAGGTCGAGCCCCGCGGCCCGCACGCGGCCCTCTTCGAGGCGCGCGGGTACGAAGTTCATCGCCGGGCTCCCCAGGAAGCCGGCGACGAATCGCGTCGCGGGCGCGTGGTAGACCTCCAGCGGGCTGCCCTCTTGCTCGATGCGACCGTCGCGGAGGACCACGAGCCGGTCCGCGAGCGTCATCGCCTCGACCTGGTCGTGGGTGACGTAGATCATCGTCGCGCCCAGGCGCGCGTGCAGGCGCCGGATCTCGACGCGCACGTCGGCGCGCAGTGCCGCGTCGAGATTGCTCAGCGGCTCGTCGAAGAGGAACACCGCCGGCCGACGCGCCAGCGCCCGACCCATCGCGACGCGCTGTCGCTGTCCCCCCGAGAGCTGGCGCGGGTATCGGTCGAGCAAGGCCTCCAGGCCGAGCATGCGAGCTACCTCCGCGACGCGCGTCTCGACGGTGGATGGATCGACGCGACGCAGCCGCAAGCCGAACGCGAGGTTCTCCCGCACCGTCATGTGCGGGTAGAGCGCGTAGCTCTGGAAGACCATGGCCACGTCCCGATCGCGCGGCGGCAGGTCGGTCACGTCCCGCTCGCCGATGAACAGCCGCCCGCGGTCCGGCCGTTCCAGTCCCGCGATCGTGCGAAGCAACGTGCTCTTGCCGCAGCCGCTCGGACCGACCAGCACGACGAACGCACCGTCCGGCACGTCGAGTCCGATGTCGCGCAGGATGGGCTGACCCCCGAGCGACTTGGAGATCCCTCGCAGTGAGACGCGAGCCACGCGCCGCGAGCATACAGCGCAAGACCGCGCCGTCCGTCCCCACCCCGCACGTCGCTACGGCGAGGGTTCCGGACCACGAGCGCCGTGCGTGCCCCCGACTCTCACGGAGGCCGATTCCGAGCACGAGCTGCGGTCGGCGACCGATTCCGAGGCCGTGTCCGAGGCCTCGCTCGGTCCAACGCCGGGTCCAGAGCCGAGCGTAACGCCGATCCACGATGGCCGGCCTCCCGGTGTAAGAAGGTGCGCGCCGGCGGCGCCTCGCCCCCGCCGGCGAGAGGCCGGTTGGATTGCGTGACGCCGAGCCGGCCCCGACGACGTTCGTATGACGCCACTTTCGTTCGGCCTGCTCGCATCGATCCTCGCATGCGCCTCCGCGCAGGCGCAGAGCGACGTGCAGGCCTACGGCGAGGCGCGCCGCGCCTACGCGGAGCGGCAATACGACGTGGCCGCGGCGCGGTTCGAGACGCTCATCCCGCGGCTGTCCGACCCCGCGCTCCGACTCGAGTCGCGCAAGTACTACGCGGCGAGCCTCGTGCTGCTGGGGCGCCCGGAGGAAGCGGCACGCCAGTTCCGCGCCATTCTCGAGGAGGAGCCCGCCTACGAGCTGGATCCGGTCGCATTCGCGTCCGACGTCGCGAGGCTCTGGAACGACGTGCGCCGCGATTTCCTCGAGGAACGGGAGCGACGTCGACGCGAAGAGGCCGAACGCGAGCGGGCCCGACTCGAGGCGGAGGCGCGCTTCAACGCGGCCCACGCCGCCTGGGTGCTCGAACTGCGCGAACGCGCGAACACGACCGAGGAGCACGCCTCGCGCTGGCTCGCGCTCATTCCCTTCGGGTTCGGGCAGTTCCAGAACGGCCACGACGCCTTCGGACTCGCGCTCCTCGTCGCCGGCGCCGTGCTCGGCACTGCCTCGGTCGGCTCGTATCTGCTGCACCGATCTCTGGCCGACGATGCCCGTCGCGCCAACACACCCGCCGAACGCGAGGCAGTGCGAGACGCCGAGCTCGCCTGGCGGCTGACCAACTGGCTCTCGACGGGGCTGCTCGTTCTCGTGGCCGGCGGCGGCATCCTGGACGCGCAGATCCGCTTCGTTCCGGTCCACCGACGGCCGCGGCCCGATCCACTTCCGCCCGAGCCGCGACGCGAGGACTTCGGGCTGTAGTCACGTCACCACTAGGCTCCGACTCAGGATCAGGCTCGGGCTCGGGCTCGGACTCGGGCTCGGGCTCCGGTTCGGACTCAGGCTCGGACTCGGGCTCGGACTCCGACTCCGACTCGATCTCGGATGCGGCCCTTGCAGTTCCGCCGGCTTCCGCGACGCGTGGTCATCTGTCGCCTACACGCGGGGGGCGCCATCGGCATTCGTCATGGCCAACCCCATCGGGCCGGATTGCCATCGTTACCGCACGCATTGTCCGGTGCGGCTGTCGCAGCGAGGGTAGCGATCCCCGAAGAACATCCGGCAGAAGCCACTGCCCCCGTAGAAATTGCACCGCGGTCCGCAAACGCTGAACGTCTCGGTCCAGCACACCTGATCGAGATCGCCCACGCCGGCGCACTCCAAGTCGGAGAAGCACCGACAGGTCAGCTCGTCCGCGATGCCGTCGTCGTTGTCGTCCACGCCGTTGCAGCACTCGTTACGCGGTCCGAACGGCCTGCAATCGGGATCCATGCAGTCGGTCCGTCCATCGCAGTCGTCGTCGCGGCCGTTGGTGCATCCGGCCACCCCTTGCTCGTAGCCGGTGCACGCGTCGCTCGCGGCTCCGTCCGTCGCCGCATCCCCCGCACCGTCCGCGACCGCGTCGCGGCCCGCATCGCGGCCCGCATCCACGCCGGCATCGCGGCCCGCGTCGAAGCCGGCGTCCCGACCCGCGTCGAACCCGGCATCGCGACCCGCGTCGACTCCCGCGTCGGTTCCTGCGTCGCTACCCGCGTCTCGGCCTGCATCGACTGCTGCGTCGGTCCCCGCGTCGACGCCGCCATCGGGAAGGGCCGGAACGCGCGCAATGTTGAGCACGAAGAACCCCTCGACGCCGTTGCCGTCGACGACGATCCCGATCGGGCGCCCATCGCGGCTCTCGTACTCGAGGGCGCTCGTCCCGCCCGGGCGTACGTCGTCGTTGCACGCATCGGAGAGCTCCATCCCGACACACGGTGCCGTCAGCAGGTACAGCACCGTGTCGAAGTCCGAGCCGGACGTGTCGATCCGGTAACGCCCAGGCCCCGGAGGCGTCCAGTGCAGGTGCACCTCGCCCGCCCCGGCGGAGCGCGCGCAAGAGCCCGTGGTGAAGTCGGGCTGCCCGCGCGTCAGACCGGACGCGATCCGCATTCCGAACCCCGCGATGTTGCGCGCGACGCACTCGCTCGCGCAGGACGCGTCGCGCCTGCACGCCGGGTCGTCGCAGTCCAGCAGGCCATCGCAGTCGTCGTCGAGCCCGTCGGCGCACGTCCGTTCGTCGGGCGCGCGGGGAACGCAGCAGCCGGCAATGGGCTCGAACGTACAGCCCACGAGCTCCACGCAGCGCTCCGTGGTGCAGGGGTCGTCGTCCGCGCACAGCAGCGGAACACCGCTCTGGCACGTGCGCGCGACCACGTCGCAGCGCTCGCGGCCATTACAAACGAGCCCGTCGTCGCAGTCGAGGTCGCTGCGACACGTGGTCGGCGCATCGAGCCCCCCGTCGACCCCGCCCTCGGCTCCCGCCTCCGGTTCGGCATCTCGCCCGACGAGCAGGGGAGAACGCGTCCCGCACGCCGCAGCGGCGAACAGAAGCGTCACGTGAAGCGAGCGAAGGCGCAGCAGGCCACGACGGTCCATGGAATCACCCGATGGCGAGAGCATATCGCGGTCGAGGCGGAATGCTTGCGGCTTCGCGGCTGCCGGGAAAGCGTTGTCGCGATGCCGGCCGAAAGACGCAGCTGTGTCGCCGCGACCCAGTCGGAGGCCGAGGCCGTGGCCGAGTCCGAGCCGGAGGCCAAAGCGGATCCCCGACCCGGTACCCCGACGTCGACGTTCTCGAGACCGAACACGTCAGCGCACGTGGGGCCGCGGCCAGGCCGCCAGCACGACCACGGCGCACGACCGACGGCCGTCGGCACGGTACCATCCGACACCAACGTCCGTGAAACGCCGCTCCGCGAGCGCAGCCCTGTGCGACGGGCTGCTCGCGATCCGGCGCGCGATGCCGGTCGGGTGCTCGGCCATCGCCACGATCTCGCCGACGCTGCGGGCCGTCAGCCCCTGGCGCGCCACGCGCTGCACGGGATCCGATCCGTCGGCGAGGTGCGCCACCGCCCCGCGGTCGCACACGTCGCGCGCGTGCGCGGCGGCGGCCGCGTCGAGAAGGCGATTGGGTCGCAACGCCGGTAGCCCGGCCGCGCTTCGAAACCGCCTCACCCAGTCACGCAGGGTCCCGTCGCTCTCCAACCCTTCGTCGACCGGCCCGAGCCGCGCCGGATCCGCCGCGACCCCTTCGTGCCGACCCGCCACCGTGCGCTCGGCCACGGGCCGGGGCCCCATCGGCCCGGACGCGACGAGCTGCACCCGAGCCGGCAGCGGAGTCGTCGTCGGGAGCTCGACCCGACCGTTCACGATGGGCAAGGAAGCCGTCTGCCCCTCGCCGTCGAGAACCACCACGCGCGGCGAGCCGTATCCGGGCGCGAGCCATACGCTCCAAGCCCGTCCCGTCTCCGCGATCGCCTCGAGCGTGCCGGCGCGAGGGGCCGCGAGCCACACCGTCGCGCTCGATCCGCGTGCCCATCCGCACACGATCGGCGCCGCCCACCGCCGCGCCAGTGCGCGCAACCACCGTTCCACCTCACCTGGCGCCGCCCCGTCGAGGAGCGCGAGCGACGAGACGACTGGAGCGTCCAGTCCGTGTGCTCGCGCGAGCAAGAGCAAGGCGTCCGCATCGACTCGACTGCCGCCACGTGCCAGCACCCCTGCTGCCTCCGCGAGGCGCTCGTCCCGTGCGCAGACG
>JANWZI010000063.1 GCA_025054695.1 Myxococcota bacterium
TCTGAGACAGAGACGGAGTCCGAGACCGGATCGACGGCCCGACGCGGCAATCCGACCCGCTCCCTCAGAACACCAACCCGACCTGCAGACCCGCGGGCCAGCTCACGCGCAGGAGCAGGGCGTTGCGCGAGCCGAAATGATAGCGCGCGCCGAGCCCCAGAAAGACGTCGGGGTAGATGTGCGCGTGCGCGTGGGGGTGGTCGTCGTCGTGACGATGGTGGTGATGATGGTGCCAGTAGTCGCCGAAGAGAATCGCGATGCCGAGCTCGGCGAGCAGCGACCAGCGATCGGAGACGTAGAAGTTCCATTGCGCCGCCACCAGGGGCGCGATGCCGAAGTCGGATTCGTGATGGTGCTGGTAGTAGTCCCAGAACAGCAGTTCGGCGCCGGCGCTGACGACGAGCGAGTCGGGCACGTCCGGCGTCTCGAGCAGCCCGTCGGGGACGACGGGCACGTCGGCGCGGGCGCCGACCCCGAAGGTGCCGTGCCAGCCACCCAGATCGAGGTGGACGTCGACGTGGACGGATTCGGCGTGGGCGCGGCTCGTCTGGGCCGAGGAGCGCGCCGCGGGCACGAGGCCGCCGGGCACGGCCAGCACGACGAGGAGCACCAGGGATCGGGGGATCCGCGAGGCGGTCACGTCGATGAGTCGCGCGCGACGGCGAAACCGATGATGGACCCGCGTGGCGTGGCGCGCCGAGCCGTCCACGCATCCCGCGCCGGACCCCTCGCGTGGGGCGCGGGGGCGGCATGAGCTGGCAGCGGGCGCCGACACGGCATCCATTCAGCTCGCGCGGCGCGCGAGATAATCGATGAGATCGATCTTCGTGATCACTCCCACGATCTGCTCGCCGTCGAGCACGATCGCCATGCGCGCGTCCGCGAGCAGCCCCTGGAGCAGCTCCACCTTGGTCTGGGGCGAGACGGTGGCGTATTCGCTCTCGACGAGTGGGCCGACGGGGCTGTCGAGCGACTGCTCACCGCTGACGAGGTAGCGCAGCAGGTCGACCTCGGCCACCGCACCGATGAGCTTGCCGTCGTCGACCACGGGCAACTGCGAGATGCCGTGCGCCTTCATGCGCGCGATGACGTCCCGGACGCGGTCCGTGCTGCGCGCCGTGATGACCTCGGCCGGCTTCAGGCGCAGCACGTCGGCGACGACGCCGAGCCCCGTGTCGTCGAGGAAGCCGTTCTCGCGCATCCAATCGTCGTTGAAGATCTTCGAAAGATACTTGCTCGCTCCGTCGGGCAGCAGCACGACGATGTTTTCCTTGCGCCGCGTCTGCCGGGCGTACTTGAGCGCGCCGGCGACGGCCGCGCCCGACGAGCCCCCGACGTACAACCCCTCGAGGCGGACCAGATCCCGCGTCGTCAGGAAACATTCGCGGTCGTCGACGCGTACGATCTCGTCGAGCAGCTTCAGGTCGATCGTGCTCGGGAAGAAGTCCTCGCCGATGCCCTCCACTTTGTACGTGAACGGTTTGGTGACGCGCCCAGTCTTGACGTAGTCGTAGTAGAGCGAGCCGACGGGGTCGACGCCCACGAGTTGCACCGCGGGTTTGCGCTCCTTGAGATAACGGCCGGTGCCCGTGATCGTGCCGCCGGTGCCCAGTCCGGCGCAGAACACGTCGATCTCGCCACCGGTTTGTTCCCACAGCTCGGGGCCCGTCGAGACGTAATGGCCCTCGGGATTGGCGGGGTTGTGATACTGGTTCGCGTAGAAGCAGTTGGGCGTCTCGGCGGCGATGCGCCGCGCGACGCTGTAGTAACTGCGCGGATCGTCGGGCTCGACGGCCGTCGGGCAGACCACGACGCGCGCCCCGAAGGCGCGCAGCGCGGCGATCTTCTCCTGGCTCATCTTGTCCGGCATCACGAAGATGCACTGGTAGCCGCGCACGGCGGCGATCATGGCGAGGGCCGCGCCCGTGTTGCCGCTGGTCGCCTCGACGATCGTGCCGCCGGGCCGAAGCTGCCCCGAGCGCTCGGCGGCCTCGACCATGCGAAGGGCCATGCGATCCTTCATCGAGCCGCCGGGATTGAGGTATTCGCACTTGACGTAGATGTCCGCCTCGACGTCGGCGCCGAGACGGCGCAGCTTGACGAGAGGCGTGCCTCCGATCGCCTCGAGGATCGACGGCTTGGCGCCGGTCATCATGAGCGCAACCCTCCGTAGGGCGGCGACTGTACAGCAGCCTCGTCGCCGGCGCTCGCACCGCGCTTCGTCCGGCGGCGCGGAGCGCCGATTCGGGCCGTTGGCCGGCTCGGACTCGGACTCGGGCTCGGACTCGGACTCGGACTCGGGCTCGGACTCGGACTCGGGCTCGGATCCGGACTCGGTTTCAGCGCCGGGCTCCGGCCGAGCCCGTCCGCCTTCCGCGAGGGCTCGCCTCGCCGTATCGTTACGCGCGTGAGCCGCGCCCGCCGCCTGCTCGCCATCGGTCCGTGGGCGCTCGCGGCCTGCGCGAACGAGGTCGAGCCGCCGCGGTTCCTCCTCGAGGATCTGCCGCCTCCGGCCGGGGACGCCGTCGAGACGGCGCGGCCGTGGATCGCGCCCGCTCCCGACATGCTGCGCGTGGCGGACCCGAAGCTTGCCGGCTTCGCCGAGGAGGGCTGGCGTCTGTCGTTCGTCGCGGGGCTGCACACGGCAGAGGGCCGTCGCTGTCGCGTCGTCGTCGCCCGGGGCGAGGCCGAGATCGCACGGCTCGCGGCGGAGTCGAGTCCGACGGGCTGCGAGGCGACGTGGAACGGGCGCGACGCGATGGACCGGTACGTGCAGCCGGGGCCGGTGCGCGTCGTGGGCATCGTCGAAGGGCCGACGGGCGTGGAGCTTGCGCGCACAAGCGTCGACGTGGAGCTGGTGCGCGTGGGAATCACCGAAGTGCAGCTCGAGGCGGTCTCCGGCGCCCGGCTTCCGCTGCTGTACCGGGCGGCGGGGGGCGTGCGGCAAGGGTTCTGGGAGGCGCGGACGACGCTCGCGCCGTGGCGCATGGGACGCGACCGCAGCGAGGCCGCGCGAGCCACGGACCTCGATCTCGCGAGCGGCGCGCCGCGACCCGCGCCCGAGCCGTGGGAGGACCTCGACAGCCCGCCGATGGACGCCTCCTCACCCGATGGCGTCGAGCGCGACCACTACGCGCTGCCGACGGCGTGGGTCGCCGGCTCGCGCCTGCGTGCGACCGCGCGCCTGGCCGTGCCCGCGGCCTCGGACGCCGTGATGCTGCGTGTGGTCGCGCCCGACGGAGCACGCGTGCTCGGCGACCCGACGGCACGCGACGGGGCCGCGATCGGCGTCGAGCTCGGCGCGTCACCCGTTCCCGCGGTAGGGCGCTACGAGCTCGACTTGCGTTGGCGGTTCGAGGCGCGGCTCGGCGACGGGTCGTGGCAGCGGCTTCCCGGCGCCGTCCTCACGCGCATGCGCCTGTACGGCCTGGTGGGCGCGCCCGTGCTCGGTTTCACGGACGTGCCGCATCGCGCTTGGGTCGACGTCGTCGACACGGTCGCTGGATGGGTCGATGGAGCCACGGCCGAACCGGCCGCCGTCGCCGCGCGGATCGTCGAGGGCGTCTTCTGGGAGATGGGTCTGCGCTACGACCGCGAGCGCGGCGCGTCGCACTACACCGACTACGGAAGCAGCTGGTCGGTGGCCTCGTTCGACTTGTCGTGGTTCCAGGACCGCGCCTACGGCGACGTCGTCAATTGCTCGGACGCCGCGAGCATCGTGAGCACGTATGCCAGCATGGTCGGCGTCGATTTCCGCTACCACATCCTGCAGCACCGCTGGGCCGACGGCTTCGACCTCAACTACATCCAGGCGATCGGATGGCCCGGATTCACCGAGCGTCCGTTCGTCACGGGGCGGGGCGGCTTCCGCTATCACGCCGTCGTCGGACCGCCGGACGGCACCTTTTACGATGCGACGCTCGCCCTCGACGGAGACGGCCGGCCGGAGGCGCCGCCTCATTCGCTGCTGCTGCCGACGGGTCTGTCGCCGACCGTGTACCTGCGCGCGCTGTCGAGCGAGTGGATGAACGTCGTCGCCTCCGTCGACGCGAAGGTGAGGCTCCGATGAGAATGGGGTTGCGCCGAGGCACGAGCTTGCTCGCCGGCGCGATCGCCGCGCTGCTCGTCGTTGCCTGCTCGGGGGTGCGTCCGCCTCGGGCCCGCGCCCAGCCGCCGCAGGTCGCGCTCACCGACCTGATACCGCCCGGGCTGTCCCTCGTCGACGTGCGGATACCGGAGCGCGCCGACACACCGGTCCGCCTGCTGCTCTCGGGCAGCGGTGCGGGTCCACGCGCTTCGGCCGAGCTCCTGGTCGACGTGCTGCTCGCGCCCGATGCGGCGGCGGCGAGGCGCGCGCTGCAGGACGTGCTCCGCGCTGTGCAGTGGCCGCCACCGGCGCGGCCGGGGCTCGGGGAGGTCGGCGTCGCGGACGAGGGCATGGCGGCATGGGTGCGTGGCCCGCTGCTGCTGCTCGTGCGGCGCGTGGCCGGCAGGCACGACGCGGCGGCGCTCGCGGAGCGCATCGATGGCGTGCTGCGCGATCGCGGTCCACGGACCGCGCCGCGGTGCGATGCTTGCCGCGCGACGTTGCCGGACGTCGCGGCTCTCCCAGTCGGTGGAGGCGTGCGCGTGCCGCGTCCGCGGGCGGCGGTCGCTCTATCGCTCTTCGTGGAGGGCGACGTGACGGCGCGCCGCCTGGCGGACGGCGACTGGTGGCTCGAGCGCACGGGGCCGCAGCCGGTGCGCGTTCGGGCGGTGACGCTCGATGCGGCGC
This sequence comes from Myxococcota bacterium, assembly GCA_025054695.1. Classification (GTDB taxonomy): domain Bacteria; phylum Myxococcota_A; class Polyangia; order Polyangiales; family JANWZI01; genus JANWZI01. The sequence goes on from JANWZI010000063.1 coordinate 4,775, forward strand.
TGCGTACGCACGAGACAGTCTGGCCCGATGCGGGGCAACGACGCGCTCGCGAAGGCGCGGTGCGATAGCGGCGTGCGAGGCGATCGGCGGTGAGCGGCGAGCAGACGATTCAGGTTCGAGGGCGGGTGCTGTACCTGACGGCCGACCCGGAGCTGTTGCGGCGGCAACTGGAGGGCGAGTCGCTGCGCTGGGATCCGTCGATGGAGCTGCTCGACAACATCTCGACCGACGAGATCACGCCGGGCTGGGTCTGCTACCACCACGACGAGACGCTCGGCCGCTACGCGCTCGTCGGATTGCGCGGCGGCCTCGTCGGCCCCGACGCGATCGCGCGCGGCGGCTTCGAGGTCGTCGTCTCGGGCCAGAGCAAGGGATGCGGCAGCTCGCGCGAGGCGGCCCCGTTCGCGGAGCGATGCGCGGGGATCCGCATCGTGATCGCGCGCAGCATCGAGAAAATCTACGCCCAGAACGCCCAGAACATCGGTTTGCTGCTGAGCACCGACTTCGAGCTTCTTCGCCGGATCGAGGCCGGTGAGCCGATCCCGCTCGATGCCTTCACGCGGGGACTCGATCCGATCAGCGCCGAAATCGTCCGCTCGGGCGGTCTGTTCGCCTACAACCGCCGCCGGCTTTCGGGCGCGCTGCGCCCGCCGCAGATCCGCACCGCGCCGCGCCCGATGACGCTCGCGGAGAAAATCCTCGCGGCGCACGCGGTGCGCGATGCGGCCTCCGATGCGATCGGCGTTGCCGCGGTCGCGCCGGGCGATGCGTTCTTCGCGCGTGCCGACATTCGATTCTCGCACGAGTACGTCACGCCCATGGCCGACGCGCTGATGCGCCGCGCGCTCGGCGAACAGGCGCGCATCGCCGATCCGGGCAGCGTGTACCTGTTCCGCGACCACCTCACGTTCCTGGGGCAGGTGATGCCCGAGGAGCGCCGGCGCATGGGCCTGCTTGAGCTGGCCGACGGGCTCGCGCGCACCCAGGAGGCGTTCTCGCGCCGTCACGGCCTGCGTCTGTACGGCGAGAGCCCCCTCGGCGGCTCGGAGGCGATCTGCCACAACGCGGTCGTCGAGGACCTCGCGCTTCCGGGCATGCTCGTCATCGGCACCGACAGCCACACGTGCATGGCGGGCGTCCTCGGCTGCCTCGCGTTCGGCGTCGGCAGCACGGACATGGCCAACGCGTGGTTCACGCGCGACGTGCGCGTGCGCGTGCCCGAGACCGTTCGCTTCGTGCTGCGCGGACGGCTGCGAGCGGGCGTGACCGCCAAGGACCTCATCCTGCATCTGCTCGCGCAACCCTTCTTCCGCATCAGCCGCGGCATCGGCAAGGTCGTCGAGTTCGCGGGCGAGGGGCTGCGCGCGATGCCGCTCGACGAGCGGGCGACGCTCACCAACATGGCGGTCGAGGCCGGCGGGTTCACCGGCATCTGCGAGGCCGACGAGGTCGTCGTCGACTACCTGGTGCGCATGCGGGGGCTGTCGCGGGAGGCGATCGAGGCGCGCATCGTCCGCGGCGATCCCGACGCCAGCTACCTCGAGACGTTCGAGGTCGATCTCGGTGTGGTGCGCCCGATGGTCGCCACGCCCGGCGATCCACGCAACGGCGTTCCGCTCGACGAGCTGGCGGGTCCCGTGCGCATCGACATCGCCTATGGGGGCTCGTGCACGGGCGGCAAGAAAGCCGACATGGACATGTACGCCGCGGTGCTGCGCGCGGCCCTCGCGCGAGGGATGCGCGTCGCCCCGGGCGTGCGCTGCTTCATTCAATACGGCAGCCAGCACATCCGCCGCTACGCCGAGGAGCGCGGCTACGACCGCATCTTCGCCGAGGCCGGCGCCGAGGTGATTCCGCCCTCGTGCGGCGCGTGCATCGCGGCCGGCCCCGGCATCAGCCGCAGCCCGGACGAGGTGACCGTGAGCGCGCAGAACCGCAACTTCCCCGGCCGCAGCGGGCCCGGCAAGGTCTATCTGGCCAGTCCGCTCGTGGTGGCCGCGAGTGCCGTCGCCGGCTTCATCGCGTCCCCCGAGCAGGTCGTCGGCCCGATCGAGTGGCCCGCGTGAGGCGAAGGCGGTCGTCGACGGCACTCACGGTCCGGTGTCGTCGCGCGTTGCCAGGTTCGCGAGCCAATCCCGGGTGATCGGCGCCAGCGGCGGATCGAGCCGGACCGCGAGGCATTGGCTCGCCAGGCGTGCGGCGATGCGCGGATGGGCCTTGCGCAGTCGAAGCACGTTGTCGCGCGCCGTCTCGGCGAGCTGCGCCCAGACGTCGAGCGAGGCGCGCAGGCGCGCAGGCCAGCGCTTCTCGAGCCACAGCAGGGAGATGGCGACCGCCGCGTGCAGGCCGAGCGGCGCGGGCTCGCCCTCGTCGAGCCGTTCGAGCAGATCCGCAATCCAGTCCTCCACGAGCTCGAGATGAGCCGGATCGGAGCCCGGTCGGAGGATTGCGTCGAACGCCTCGGCCATCAGGAGCACGTCCCAGTCCTCGGGCCAGGTCGGGTCGTGCTCGTCGGCGGTCGCGACGATGCGGTCGATGTCGATGGCGACGACCGCCGCGTGCACGTACGGCGCGCCGTGCCGGGCGGCGAGGGCGGGGCTCATGATCGTCGGTAGCCCGAGGCCGCGATGCGCCTCATCGTCGATCACCTCGAGTCGGCGATGCACCACACGCGAGAAACACGTTAGCCGATTCGCTTCGCCGCGTCGCGCTCCCGAACCGTGCGACGGCAGCATCGGGCAGGCCGCGCTCCGGGCCGTGCGTGCTCGACAGCCCGAGGGGAGAGCGGCACCATGATGCATCGGTGAGCGAAGGGGCGCCGCACGTCGATTCGAGCGCCGCGGATCCCTCGCACGAGGCAGGGCGAGGCTCGGCGCTGTCGGGACGGCGATGGGCCGCAGTGCGCGAAGCCGTTCGGACGGTCGTCGTGGCCGCGGTGGTCGTGCTCGGCGTGCGAACCGGGATCGCGCTCGCGTACGAAGTGGACGGCCCCTCGATGGAGCCCACGCTGCGCAGCGGCGAGCGGCTGCTCGTCGCGCGATGCGCGTACGGCCTATCCATCCCATACGTGCGCGAGGCGCTCGCCATCTGGGCCCTGCCCGATCGGGGCTCGATCGTCATCCTGCAAAGCCCCGTGGAGCCCGTGGACCTCGTCAAGCGCGTGATTGGACTGCCCGGAGACGTGGTCGAGATCCGCGACGACGTCGTCTGGCTCGACGGCGAGCCGCTCGTGCGCCGCGAGATCGGGCCGTGCGAGGCCGACCGCCAGCTGCATCGGGATCCCTCGTGCCGCATTTTCGAGGAACGTCTCGGGGACAAGGTCTGGCGCACGAGCCGCCGCCGCGACCCCGAGGATCCCGAGCCCACCGAGTCGCATCCGCCGATCATCGTGCCCCCAGGCCACCTCTACGTGCTCGGAGACCACCGCGACGAGAGCAACGACAGCCGCTACTTTGGACCCGTGCCCGTCTCGCACTTGCGCGGCCGCGTTCTGTTCGTCGATTGACGGGGCTCCGGCTCGGCCTCGGGCTCTGACTCGGTCTTTGTCTCGGGCACCGCCTCGATCGCGGAGGCGGCTTGGGCCGCGGGTCTCGGCCTCTGTCTTGGGCTCGGGCTCGGGCTCGGGTCCGGGTCTTGGTCTCGGTCTCGGTCTCGGCCTCGGTCTCGGGTTCTGTCTCGGTTACGTCCCCGGGCTCGGCCTCGGGCTTCCGCTCGCCCTCGGTGTCGGGCCCCGGCCCGCTCCTCGCGCGGCGCGCCGTCGCGAGCGCGCTAGCCGTGCCGCCGCACGAACTGCCGCATGAAATCGACGAGCACGTCGACCTGCGCGGGCTCGATCGCGTTGTACATCGAGACGCGGATGCCGCCGACCGACCGGTGGCCCTGCAGCCCAACGATGTCGGCCTGTTCGCGTGCCTGCGCGATGAACTGGGCCTCGAGCTTTTCGTCGGGCAGCCGGAAGACGACGTTCATCCACGAGCGGCTGTCGCGCTCGATGGGGCAGCGATAGAAGCCCGCATGCTCGTCGATGACGCCGTAGAGCGCTTCGGCCTTGCGCACGTTGCGCCGCGCCATGCCCTCGGCCCCGCCCTCGGCGGCGACCCACGCGAGCACGTTGCGCAGCAGGTAGATGCCGAAGGTGGGCGCCGTGTTGTACAGCGAGCGGTGCTCCGCGTGCGTCGCGTAGCGGAAGATGACCGGCACCGACCCAGGGCAGCGTGCGAGCAGATCCTTGCGGACGACGACGAGCACGACCCCCGCGGGCCCCAGGTTCTTTTGTGCGCCAGCATACAAAAGGCCGATCCGCGACACGTCGATCGGGCGGCTCAGCACGTCGCTCGAGGCATCGCAGACGAGCGGCACCGGGCCCGTCTCGGGCAGCGCGTGCCATTGCACCCCGTGGATCGTCTCGTTCGTCGTGATGTGCACGTAGGCGGCCTGCGGATCGACGGACCACTCGCCCGCGCGCGGCACCCGCGTGTAGCTGCCGGCCTCGTTCTTCGTGCTGCACGCGAGGCGCGTCTCGCCGACGATACGCGCCTCGGCGTACGCCTTCTCGCCCCACGCGCCCGTCAGCACGTAGTCGGCGCGACGCCCCGCCATCAGGTTCATCGGCACCATCGCGAACTGCTGGCTCGCGCCGCCTTGCAGCAGCAGCACCTCGTGGGTGTCGGGCACGCCGAGCAGCGACCGGGCGAGCGAGAGCGCCTCGTCGTGCACCGCCTCGTACGTCTTGCCCCGGTGGCTGTGCTCGAGGATCGACATGCCCGTCCCGCCGATGTCGAGCAGCTCGTCGCGCGCGCGCTCGAGCGCGGGCAAGGGCAGCGCGGCCGGGCCGGCGTTGAAGTTGATGGCGCGTCGGCTCATGGCGGGCGAGGGTACGCGTGGACGTCGCGCGCGCAAGTCTCGGCCCGGGGAAAACAGCGCGCACCCGCCATTCGCTCGGCAGAGGGGGGCAGATGCTGGCGACGGCGGGCGCGCGGTGGAGCTGACAGGAGTCGAACCTGCGACCTCTAGAGTGCGATTCTAGCGCTCTCCCAACTGAGCTACAGCCCCGTCGTGCGGGTCACCATAGCGACGGGGCCCCACGAACGCAAGCGCGTGGCGCACGGCGCGCCGATGTGGCAGAGCGCGGCTCGCACATCGAGAGAGGAGCGAACGGTGGCGTACCTCGACTACTTCGAGCTCGACGGGCTGCTCACCGACGAGGAGCGGCTCGTGCGCGACAGCGTCCGGCGCTTCGTGGACGCCGAGGTGATGCCGGGCATCGCGCGGCACTTCGAGGCGGGCACGTTCCCCATGCACCTGGTGCCGAAGATGGCGGCGCTGGGGCTGTTCGGTGCGAACCTGCGCGGATGGGGCTGCGCGGGGATGGGGGACGTCGCCTACGGCCTCGCGATGCAGGAGCTGGAGCGCGGCGACTCGGGGGTGCGCTCCTTTTGCTCCGTGCAGACATCGCTTTGCATGTATCCCATCGCGGCCTTTGGCTCGGACGCGCAGAAGGAGCGCTGGTTGCCGCCGATGGCGCGCGGCGAGGTCATCGGCTGCTTCGGCCTGACCGAGCCCGACTTCGGCAGCAATCCGGCCGGCATGCTCACGCGCGCGCAACGGTTGCCTTCGGGCGGATACCGGCTGCGCGGCACCAAGCGCTGGATCACCAACGGTCACGTCGCGCACCTGGCCATCGTCTGGGCGAAGCTCGACGACGTGGTGCGCGGATTCCTCGTGCCGACGAGCACGCCCGGTTTCTCGGCGCGCCCCATCGAGGGCAAGTTCTCGCTGCGGGCGAGCGCGACGAGCGAGCTGGTGCTCGACGACGTCGACGTCGGCGAGGACGCGCTGCTGCCGGGCGTGCAAGGGATGCGGGGGCCGCTCAGTTGCCTGACGCAGGCGCGTTTCGGGATCTGTTTCGGCGCAATCGGCGCCGCGAGCGGCTGCTACGAGACGGCGCTCGGCTACGCACGCGAGCGCGTGCAGTTCTCGCGGCCCATCGCCGGCTATCAGCTCGTACAGCACAAGCTCGTGCACATGCTCACCGAGATCACCAAGGCGCAATGCCTGACGCTGCAACTGGGCCGCCTCAAGGAACGCGGTCGGCTGCGCCCGCCGCAGGTCTCGCTCGCCAAACGCAACAACGTCGCCATGGCGCTCGAGTGCGCGCGCCTCGCGCGCGACATCCTCGGCGCCAACGGCATCACCTACGAGTATCCCGTCGCGCGTCACCTGCTCAATCTCGAGACCGTCTACACGTACGAGGGTACGCACGACATCCACACGCTCATCGTCGGCCACGACGTGACCGGTCTATCGGCATTCGAATGACCGGGGCGCGCGCCCCCGAGGTTCGATTGCATCGCGAAACCGCTCCCGACGTGGCCGGAGTCCGGAACGCATCCAGAGTCCGGGCCGGGGTCCGAGTCAGAGTCCGACGCGGAGTCCGAGACCGAGACCGATCCCGAGTCCGATCCCGATTCCGATTCGGAGCCCGAGCCCGAGTCCGAGTCGGAGTCCGAGTCCGATCCCGATTCCGAGTCAGCGACCGAGCCCGAGCCCGAGCCCGAGTCCGAGTCCGATCCCGATTCCGAGTCCGAAAGGTGGTCAGTGATGGCTCGTTGCCGCGCTGCGCAGTGCGTCGACGGCAGCCGGGAGGGCAGCAGGGGCCGACCTTTCGGTCCGGACGCGCCGTTCGTGCTCGCGGCCGAGCGCGTGCAGCACGCCGAGCGCGGTCACTGCGAGCAGCACGTTGACGGCGGCCAGCTCGCGCGCGCCCCAGCCGCCGGCCTGCACCGCGACGAGCACGAGCCCCGCGGCGAGCAGATCCCCCGCGCGCACGAAGAACGTGTCCACCTGCTGCCGTCCGCTCCAGCGCTCGGCCGCGCCCGTCGGCAGCAGAACCGCGGCGCGCGCGCTCGTGCCGAGGGAATAGTCGGTGGCGTTCTCGAGCACTTTGGCCGCGCGCACCGCGTAGAGCCCGAGCCCCAGTGCGGCGAGCGACCAGGTGCCGACCGAAACGAGCGGAAGCCATCCGAGCACGCGGCCGACGCCGGCGCGTTGCAGCAGACGCGAGGCGACGAATGCCTGGAGCAGGAGCGTGACGGCGTTGACGGCGAAGTGCGTCTGCGCGTAAAAGCCGCCCAGAAAGGCGCGCACGTGCGCCGTCCGGTCGAGGCCCGGCTGGCTCGCCGCGAGCGCCGCGTAGCTCTGATCGGCGGCGGCGCCCGCCATCTGCGCAAGCACGAGCTCGCCGGTCGTGTTGACGACGTTGAGCAGCAAAACGGCCGTCGCGAGCCAGCGCACCGTCGCGCTGTGACGCAGCAGACCGAAGCCGATTGTCGTCTCCGGCGCGACGAGACGACGCGCGGGCGAGCGGCTCCTCGCTGCGCAGCGGCGCAGGAGCCACAGGCCGAGCAGGAGTTGCCCGACGACGAACAGCGCGGATAGAGCGAGCAGCGCCGGGATGCCGGCCCCTCCCTCGAACCGATGCGCGGCGAGCCACGAGCCGCACAGCGCGCCGCAACCCGCGCCGAGCGCGACGAGGGGCAGCAGCCGGTGGCCCTGTGCAGTCGTGAGCAGCTCGGAGGCGACGGACCAGACGAGCGCGACGGCGAGCAGGCCGTGGATGCCCGAGAACACGTAGAAGGCCACGCCGACCCAGGGGGCCGCCGTCGGCAGCAACGTCGCAAAACCGACGAGAGCCGTCGCGCTGGCCGCGAGCGCCGCGGCGACGAGCCGCGCGCGGTCCAGGCGCCGGCACAGCCACGCGTACAGTGGAACCAGCGCGGCGAGCAGCAGGGCTTGCAGCGCGGTCGCCCAGCCTTTCGCGATCATTCCCCCCGTCGCCTGCACGAGCGGCTCGCGCGCCGTCTTGAGCGCATAGTGCCCCGCGAGCGCGAGCCAGCCGCTCGCGGCGAGCGCACCGAGCAACGGCAGCTCGTGCGGCTCGACGTGTCCGAAGACGCGCAGCGCCCGCGCAGCGGCACGGCTCGTTGCGCTTGCTGGCGCCGTCGATGGCGGCAGGGGTGCCGCGCCCTCGTCGCCCCGGGGCGGCGTCATGCCGACACCCGGGGAGCCCGCGTGCTGCGCTCGACCGCTTCGAGCGGCATCTCGCACACCTCGCGCAGCCGGCATCTCGCGCAAGGCAGCCCGCGCCACAGCGCATCGAAGAGGGCCTGCACCTCGTCGAGCAATCCCTCGTCCTCCGTCACGAGCCCGAGCTCGAAGTTGCGCCGCCCCGTGCCGCGCGCGCCCAGGCCCGAGCCCGTCCAGTTCGCGCTGCCCAGGTACAGCCACTGCCCGTCGACGATCACCGCCTTGAAGTGCACGCGCGGGCAGCAGCGCAGCTCGAGACCGCCGCGCACGAGCCGGGGATGCCGGTCGAACGCATCGCAAAACGCGCGCGACGGAGGGCGCGCGTGCAGCAAGCGCAGCTCCACGCCGGCCGCCGCCAGTTCGTCGAACAGCGCGAGCACGGAGCGGTAGGCGCTCCGACCGAGGGCGCGCGGCCGTCCCGGCCGCAACGAGGCGTCCTCGACGATGAGCTGCTTGACGTTCGCCGTCGCGATCCAGACCGAACGGCGGGCCGCGGCGATGGCGCCGACGACGGCGTCGTGGTGGCCACGCCCGGAGACGAGCCGCAACTCGACCCGGCGCGGCGGGCGGACGAAGTCCGCGTCCACGCGGCGATCGTAGGGGATGCGCCCCCCCGGCCCGAAATTGTCGGCGCGTGCGGCGCTGTCCACGGTCTTGCCGCCCCCGTGACACGCCCGGCCGCCCCCCTCGATTCCCGCCGCATCCGAGTCGGGATCGGGCTTCGGCTCGGATTCGGGCTCGGGTTCGGTCTCCGACTCAGTCTCCGACTCCGCCTCGGACTCTGACTCGGGCTCGGGCTCGGACTCTGGCTCGGGCTCGGACTCTGGCTCGGACTCGGACTCGGTCTCGGACTCTGGCTCGGACTCGGACTCGGACTCGGACTCTGGCTCGGTCTCGGCCTCGGACTCGGGCTCGGACTCGGACTCTGGCTCGGTCTCGGCCTCGGACTCTGACTCGGACTCGGTCTCGGATTGGAGATTCGTTGTCCCCCGACGACGTGACCGATGCCGTCAGCTCGTCTTGTTGACGATCGCGGTGCTGCAATCGCGGCGGCCCGACGCTCCGGGTCGCAGAGACGGAATGCGCTGGACCGGGAGTGCCACCGCGCCCTCGATGCGCGGAGCGAGCGGCCAGCTCGGCGCCTGTCGCCGCGCACGCTCGAGCACGATGCGGGAGGGCTCCGGGAGCGCGGCGAGCCATGCCTCGTCGGCGAACCGGCGCGCGCGGCGCGGCCGAACGAGCGGCACGGGCAGCGGTGGCATGCCCTTGAGTTCCTCGTCCCGAACTTCGATCACCGTCGGCTCGTCGTCCCAGGGCTCCATGGCGATTTGCCGCGTGTCAGCACGATGCGTGCCAGACATTTCCGCGTCGTTTCGCGGCTTGGGGTGGCTACTCGGGCGTGGACCCGGCAACCGTTCCAGCCGATCCAGGCTCGTATTCGGCCAAGCGTCGCTCGTCGCTGTCGAGGCGTCGCTCGAGCGGAATTCGAAGTCCACGCCAAAGGCGGAGCCACGGACCGCACGCGTCGAACGAGAAAGGAGCGCGCCGAAGTGCCTGCGTGCGAGGTTTCGACGCGACGTGGTTCCCCCGATGCCCCTTGTTCCGCGTGGTCGGTGTCGATACCCTGAGCTTGTCCCTCTGTTCGGTTCGACAGGAGGTGAAGCGAAGAATCCCGAACGCGGTGTAACCAGGGGGCCATCCCTCGGTCGTGGTGTGCCGGCCCGGCAACTGCTCACCGGGAAGCCTGAAGCGATCGACACCGGCTCCCACCTACCGGATGAAGGTAGGGATTCGGACGGTCACCTCCACCGGCCAGAATGGTACGGACACGAAGAGCCCGTTCCCCGGAACGGGCTCTTCACTTCTGGGCCGACGGAACGCGCCGCGGTCCGCGGCGCTTCGAGCCGACGGGCTCGGGTGAGCGCCATACGACTCGATGCACGATGGAGCCGAGGCTGTGCTCTGCCGGCTGACCCAGCGCGCGCCGGCGCCCACGCGTGCCCCACGCTTGCGCGCTGCGTTCAGGAGGCGCTGCTCGCGGGGCGGCAATCGTAGCGGCGGACGGTCATGCCCTCCTCGGAGCGCACCGAGTACAGGACGCCGCCCTCGGGAAGCACGACGAGGTCGCGCATCGTCTCGGCGGGGTCGGTGTTTCCCGGCATGTCGGTCACGCCGAGTGTCGAGCCGTCCGCGGGTGAAAGACACAGCAAGCGCGCCTCCTCGTCCGTTTCGGGTGCGCCGTACGGCGTGCCCGCCACGGCGACGTAGATGACGCCCGCGCGGTCGGCGTCGAGGCCGAGGATCTGTCGGATGGACAGGGGCACGCCGATGTCCCGCGTGAAGCGGTGCTCGCGGCTCGCGCGGTCGATGGCCGTGACGAAGAAGCGGCCCGCCGGCGCGTCGATGAGTCCCGCCAGTAGCAGCGTGCGGCCGTCGCCGGCCGGACGCCCCGGCAGGTGCTCGCGCTCGGACGCTGCGCGCCCCGAGGTGTCCCCGATGCGGTAGACGGGGCCGTTCTCGCGCTCGAGGTAGACGTCGTGGCCATCGACGAAGACGGCCGTCACGCCGCCGGCCTCGTCGATGCCGGGGCCCTCGACGGGCAGCGTGCCGATGCGTCGGCCGTCGGGGCCGAGCAGAACGACCTGGCGATCCGCGAGGCGGTCGAGCACGGCCACCGTGCCATCGGCCGCCACCGCGAGGTCTTGCGGAGCGGTCATCGCGAGCGACACGGTCGACTCGGGCGTGCCATCGGGGCCGTAGCGCACGAGCCGTCCATTGACCTGGTCGAGGACGAGCACGCCTCCCCCCGGCAGCGGCGCCATGCTCATGGGTGCTTCGGGGTTCGCTTCGGGATCCGCGGAACGCCCGAGCTGACCGCGGCCTGCGCCCCACGTCGCGGTCAGCACGACCGCGCGATTGGCCGAGCCGGCCGCGCTCGCGGGGCTGCTGGAGGTTCGTGCGGGTCGCGCTTCGTCCTGCTGTCCGGTCGCACCGGACGAGCCAGTCCCGGAGCTGGGGTCGATTGACTCCGTCTTGGGACCGTGACTGTCCCCCGAGGTCGGCGCCCCGGAATCGTGCTCGGCGCGTCGCTCTGGCTCGGCGTCCGAGGCGCAACGCCACCACACGACGGCGACGATTCCGAGACAAAGCAATGATATCAATGCGATACGTCTCGATTTCACCGCTTGATCCTCCGCGCGGTCCGTCCCGCGTGACTGCGGACTGCTGTCCGCAATCCGCTGTGCATGGACCGTGCACCTCCCGTCGTACCGGCAATCGAACCCAGACCGAGACGAGGTAGCACGATGACGCGCGGACGGACGGACGAAGCAAGTGGTTGGCGATGGGCACGCTGGGGCATGCTCGTCGGACTCTTGTCCGGATGCATGGCCGACATCGGTCCCGGGCCCGAAAGCACCGTCGACAACCGCGAGCTGTTCGCGGGCGAGGAAGACGACGCCATCGCGAGCGAGGCGCTCATCACGGGCTCCTACCCCGTGGGTAGCACGCTGAAGGTGACGGCGAGCGCACTCAATCTGCGTTCGGGGCCCTCCACCCGATACTCGGTCATCACGGTCATGCCCAACGGCGTGCGGGTCACCCTCGTCCGCTCGTCGCCGGCCGACGGCTGGTACAACATCCGCTACGGCTCGACGGAGGGCTGGTCGTACGGCGCGTATCTCGACCTCGTGTCGACGCCCGGCGGCGGGGGCGGTTCGGGCGGCTCGACCTCGGGCGGTTCGTCGGGTGGGGCGGCCGACTCGGGCGGCTCGAGCCGTGTCGAGCGCATCATGGGACGTGCGCGCGCGGGCGTCGGCTTCTCGTACTGGTGGGGACACGGGCGGTGGCTGCCCGAGGGGCCGAGCCCCTCGACGCGCGGGTCGTGCTCGGGAAGCTGTCCCGATTGCGTGCACCGCGGCAACTACGGCGCGGACTGCTCGGGATACGTGGCCAAGGCGTGGGAGGTGCCCGCGAGCAACTCCGACCTGACGGTCGACGCGCACCCCTACAGCACGCACAACTTCTACAACGAGCAGACGCACTGGCGCCGGATCTCGCGCGATTCGCTGCGGCGCGCCGACGCGCTCGTCTACCGCTCGGGCGGCGCGGGCCACATCGTGCTGTACGAGTCGGGCTCGCCGTGGGGCAACATGTGGCTGTACGAGGCGCGTGGGTGCGCGACGGGCATCGTTCGCAATCTGCGCTCGCTCTCGTCGTCGTATCGCGCCATCCGACGCAACGGCCTCTGACTGCGCCGGGCAGCTTGGTCGATCGCGGCTTCTACCGGGACACGGACTCCGGCTTGGACCCGGTCTCCGGCTCTGTCTCGGACTCGGTCTCGGACTCGGACTCGGTCTCGGACTTGGTCTGACGGCGCCGGCCCGTGTGGTTGATCGCGCCTTCGACTCGGACTCGGGCTCCGGTTCGGTCTCGGTCTCGCAACACCCCTCGCCCACGTCGAGCAACGGCCCCGGCCTCGCAATGCCCCTCCTCCCCCTCGATCGAAGCGCCGAGCCGCGTCAGACAAAGAAGTCCGGGAGGGGCTCGACCCCGGGCGTGACCGCGTAGCCCGAAAAGTCGGTCACCCCGGCCGCGCGCAGCAGGTCCTCGTCCACGAAGAAGTTGCCGGTGCACTGCCGCGCGGGCTGCGTGAGGATCCAGTGCGCCGCGTCGGCCATGATCTCCGGCTTGCGCGCGCGCGCGGCGACGTCGGCACCGCCCAGCAGATTGCGAACCGCCGCCGTGTCGATGACCGTGCGGGGCCAGAGCGCATTGGCCGCGATGCCCTGCGGCCGCAGTTCCTCGGACCATCCGAGCGCGCAAAGACTCATGCCGAACTTTGCAATCGTGTAGGCGAGGTGTGGGGCGAACCAGCGCGCCTCGAGGTTCAGGGGCGGCGAGATGCACAGAATGTGCGGGTTGCTCGAGCGGGCCAGGTGCGGGATGCACGCCTGGCCGCACAGGAACGTTCCGCGCGTGTTGATGGCGTGCATCAGGTCGAACCGCTTCATCGGCGTCTCGACCGTGGGTGTCAGCGAGATGGCGCTCGCGTTGTTGACGAGCACGTCGATGCCGCCGAAGACCTGCACCGTTCGCTCGACCGCCGCGCGCACCTGGTCCTCGAAACGGATGTCGCACACGAGCGGCAGGGCCTTGCCGCCGGCGCGCTCGATGGCCTCGGCGGCCGTGTAGATGGTGCCCGGCAGCTTGGGGTGTGGCTCGGCGGTCTTGGCCGCGATGGCGATGCGCGCTCCGTCGCGCGCCGCGCGCAGCGCGATGGCCAGGCCGATGCCCCGGCTCGCCCCCGTGATGAACAGCGTCCGATCGCGCAGCGTACCCGTCGTCATCGTCTCGTTCCTCCTGGCTCCCGCTCGGCCGGTGCGGCGGCGGCAACCTTGCGGGACACGATGCGCCGGGGCAACGCGGTGCGTGGTCGGCCCTCCCATTGGGCTGCCGCGTTGGGCACGGACTTGGATTCGGATTCGAGCTCGGACTCGTACTCGGGCTCGGACTCGTACTCGGACTCGGGCTCGAGCTCGGACTCGGACTCGGACTCGGGCTAGGATGCGGGCTCGCGCTCCACCGCCGCGAGAATCGGCGTCTCTACCGCACCCGTAACGCGATGGAGGCGGCACCGCTTCCTGCTTGCTCGGCCGGGTCGGTCAGCAGACTCGCGAGGATGGCGGGCGGCGCGGCGGAATCGGCGCCGAGAACCTGGGAGAGTCGCGTGACGGCGTCGGCGCTGAACGCGGAGGGTGAGCCGACCAGGACGAGATCGTCGGGCTCGAGCACATACGAGGAACGAGCCGGTTGCGCGCGGAGCAGGCCCGTAGGCTCCGGCTCGCGGGGCGTGAGGCGGACGGGGGGCTGCCCGCGCCGGAACACGTAGACGCGGCCGGCGCCACAAGCGACGGCGTGCAGCGCTCCGGAGTCGAGCAGAACCGCGACGATCGCGACGTCGGGCAGCTGGCGCTCGATGAGCGCGTCGACGGCGCGTCCGAGCCGCGCCCGTGCCGCTGCAACGGCTCGGTCGAGTCGCTCGGCGGCCGAGCCCGTCGACGCGAGCCCTTCGGCGAACCCGTCGAGTGCCGCCCGCGTCGTCCATCCCCACGTGCGCGGCAACCCCAGGCCCGTCGCGACGACGAAGGCACGGCCCGCCTCGACTCGGAGCACGGCGTCGCGCGCGAGCCGATGGCCTCGCACATCGGCCGTCGCGACGGAGACGTGGGCGTCGGCACGCATCAGGCCTCGGTACGGCGCATTTCCGCGCGCGACAGCACGACAGCCGCAAGCGCGAGGAACAGCACCGTTTCGGTGATGATGGCGAGCGCGCCGATCCACATCGGCACGGTGGGCACGGTGTCGGGCAGCAGTCCGCCGATGGGCAGGTCGCCGAGCAGACGGCCGAAGTGGCTCATCGAGACGAAGCGCAACCAGCCGGGCAGCGCGCCCGCGGCCCACTCGACGAGCGCCAGATGCAGCACCGTCAGGACGGTCGCGGCTTCCGGCACCGTCACGCTCCAGAACAGCGCGATGGCGGCGTACAGGGCGCCGAGCAACGCGACCGCGCCCGCCGCGCGCACGGTGCCAGGGACTTCGGCGAGCAGGCGCGACGGTTCGGCGAGATGGACGACGAGATGCACCGCGAGCGCGCCCGCGACGAGCAGGACGACGGTCGCGCCGCAGCCCGCGAGGTACTTGCCGAGCACGAAGGCCGACCTCGGCACCGGGCGGACGGCCAGCAGCGGCCAGGTACGCTGCTCGATCTCTTCCGCGATGGCGCCCGAGGCGAACAGCACGGGAAGCAGGTAGACGAGCATCCCGGCGAAGCCCCACTGCAGCGCACGGCGCACGGCCTCGGTCGGATCGACGTCGTCGGCCGCGTACCGGGCGATCGCCGCCGCGGCCACGACGAGCAGGACCGCGACGAGCGCGACGCGCAGTCGACGCCCGAGCAGGATACGTCGCGCCCCGAACTGCAAGACGGCCCGCACCGCGTGTGTGGCCGGCGCGAGGCGGGCCGTCACGGGCCACCGGTCCCGGCGCGCGCGCGCCCGACCCCTGGATCGGCTCCCGTACCCGCCATGCGCGCGCCTCGCTCGACGAGATGATGGAAAAGCGCCTCGAGCGTCGCGTCCGGGCTCGTCAGCGATCGCAGCTCGAAGCCGCCTTCGACGAGCGCCCGCGCCACGGCGCGGTAGGTGGGCTCGGGCTCGCGCGTCTCGACCTCGAGCCCCTCGTCGAGCAGGCGCACCCCCGCGACGGATGGCTCCTCGAGCAGCCGTGCGCCCAGCGCGCGCGGCCGGTCGCAGACGACGTGGATGCGCTGCGGGTGCTCGGCGAGCATGTCGCGGATCTCGTGGACGCGGCCCTGCGCGACGATGCGGCCCCGGACCAGGAGCAGCACCCGGTCGGTCAGCGCTTCGACCTCGGGCAGCACGTGCGTCGAGAAGAGCACGAGCGCGCCGCGCGCGGCGCGCCGCCGGACCTCCTCGAGAATCGCGTGGCGCGAGGCCGGGTCGGTGCCCGTCAGCGGCTCGTCGAGCAGCAGCACGTCTGGATCGTGCACGACCGCCTGCGCGAGCTTGACGCGCTGTCGCATGCCGCGGGAATAGCTGCCGACGGGGCGCTCCATCGCGTCGCGCAGGCCGAACGCCTCGAGCGCGGCCACGGCCCGATCGCGCGCCTCAGCCGGCCGCATGCCGCCGAGCGCGGCGAGCGTCGCCACGGTTTGCAGCCCGGTCAGCTCGTTCCACAGCGCGTCGGCTTCGGGGCACAGTCCCACGCGCCGCAACGCGCGCGGCTCGCCGAAGGGCACGAGCCCGCAGACGCGGATCTGTCCCAGCGAGGGTCGCAGCAGACCCGCCGCCAGGTGCAGCAGCGTGCTCTTGCCCGAGCCGTTGGGGCCGAGCAGCGCCCAAATTCCCGGTCCCAGGTGGACCGAAACGTCCTGCAGCGCGGTGACCCGTCCGTACCACTTCGACAGACCCGCCGCGCGCAGGGTCGGCTCGGCCGACCGGTCCGGCTCGGTGCTCACGCGACGACCTCCGCGGCGCGGAGCCGGCGCGCCGCGAGCATCCACGCGCCGACGGCGAACAGCACGAGCAGCGGCATCGCGTGGAACCACCGGATCGCCGAGCCCGTTTCGACGCGGAGCAGCGCATCGGCCACGGTGCCGAGCAGCGCGGGCAGCGAGCCGAGCAGCAGCCATGGCCAGCCCGCGATGGCTTCGACGAGGCTGCCAAGCACGTGCGGCACGAAGAAGAGCACGAGCCAGGCGGTCACCGTGAGCGCGCGACTCGACGAGAGCGCGGAGACGCCGACCGATCCGATCGCGAAGACGCAGGCGGCGAGCAGCGCGTACAGGAATGCCGGCAGCAGCAGACCAACACGCTCGGCTGTGCTTCCGTCGGTCGCGGTGGCCGCGAGCGCCACGATCTGCAACACCGCGGGGCCGAAGAGCAGGGCAAAGATCCAGATCGCGACGGCGCTCGTGCGGCCGACGAGGTATTGCTCGACCGTCAGCGGCTTGGAGAAGTAGAAGGAAAAGGCGCGCTGACCGAGATCCTCGGCGATGACGGTCGCGCCGGCGCCGGTCGAGACGAGCGAGACGAGCAACCACGTCTGCCAACCGAAGCCCGTGCGCACGAACTGGGCGGGATCGAGTCGCGGAATCGCGCCCGGTGGGACACCGCGCGCGACCGCCTCGCGCTCGAGCATCATGTGGATCCCGATCAGCACCAGGGCCACCAGCGGCGGGATCCAGCCCGTCAGCGCGACGAGCTTGACGATCCAGCTCGACCAGGCGCGACGCAGTCCATGGCGCAGCATCACGAGCCAGTTGTGCGAAGGTCCCAGGCGCGGCCCGTCGTACGGCCGGTACCCCAGGTCGCGCAGCACGGCGCGCAGGTTATCCGATGCACCCGCGGCGTCGAGACCGCACCCGGGCGGCGGGCGGCTTCCTCTCCGCGTCGTCCGCTGGCGCCGGGCCGTTTCGGGCGCGAAGATGCGCCCCGACCGATGGCATCGAGCGAACCGGAGCCCTCCGAGTGGCTCGCGCGCGGACTGTCGCGCGAGACCCGCCTGCGACGCGACCGCGACGGCCGTTGGTGGGACGGCGATCGGCGCGTCGAGCATCCGGGGGTCGCGCGCGCCTTCGACGCGTGGATCGATCGGGCACCCGACGGCCGCTACTGCCTGCGCAATGCGATCCACTGGGTGTACGTCACGGTGGAGGGCGCGCCCATCGACGTGCGGGCCGTGCATCCCCAGCCGGACGGGAGCTTCCTGCTGACCCTCTCCGACGGCCGCCACGAGCCGCTCGATCCCGCCACGTTGCGCCTCGACGGCGACGGCGCGCTGTGGTGCGACGTGCGCGGCGGCTCGATGCCGGCGCGCTTCGATCGGCACGCGATGGTGGGTCTCGAGCCCTGGCTCGAGGACTCCGACGGCGGCCCCGTGCTGCGCCTCGGCTCGAGGCGCCTTGCGCTGACCGTCGTCGACGATCCGCACCGCGTGCGCGCGGGGGAAACGTGAATCGCGGACAGCTCGTCGCAGCGGCCATCGTGATGGGGATCGGGCTGCCCCTGGTCTTCGTCTATGCGCGCGCGATGGCCGACGGGGTGCGCCGCGCGCGCGAGGCTCCACTGCGCGCGATGTTCGGCGACCGAATCTACGAGCGACTGCTCGCCGGCGAGCGCACGCCGATGCATTACCTGGGCGACGACCGGCTCGCGCCCGATTTCGAGCTGCGGGACCGGCACGGCCGTCCGTTCCGACTCTCGGAGCAACGGGGCAAGACGGTCGTCATGAACTTCTGGTCGATCACCTGTCCGCCGTGCGTCGAGGAAATGCCGACGCTCGTCGAGCTCGCCGACATCCTCGCGGAGCGCGACGACGTGGTGCTCGTCGCGGTCAGCACGGATGCGGGCTGGGACGAGGTGGCTCATCTGTTCCCGCCCGACAGCCGTCTGCGCGTGATCTTCGATCCCGATCGGGCCGTCACGCGCGGCCGATACGGCACGCGTCTGTTGCCCGAGACGTGGATCGTCGACCGGGAAGGCGTCATCCGCTTTCGCTACGACGGGGCACGCGACTGGTCCTCGCCGCTCGCCATCGACGTCATCGACATGTTCGCGCGCTGAAGGAAGCGGCCTCGGTCTCGGTCTCGGCCTCGGTCTCGGGGTCCGTCTCGGACTCGGGCTCGGGCTCGGGCTCGGACTCTGGCTCGGGCTCGGGCTCGGGCTCGGTCTCTGTCTCGGACTCTGTCTCGGACTCGATCGACGACGCGACACGAGGATCGCACCAAGCCGACCGGGGCTTCATTGTGCCTGGCTCACGGCGAAGTACCGCACGCGTCCGCCGGCGAGAAACGCGACCCGCACCCCGCCCGGAGCGACCGCCACGTCGCGAACCGACGGATCCCAGCCGTTCGGTCGGTAGAGCCGGGCCGTGGGCTGCCCCGTGACGTGAACCGCGATCCCGGCGGGGGTCACGCGCGCCCACGCGCTTCCGTCGGGGGCCATCGCGCCGGCTTGCACGGGCGCCGGCACCGGCTCCGTCGGCGCGATGGGCGTCGGGGGACCCGCGGGTCGGACCTCGGCGTCGAGCGGGACGAGCCACAGCTGACCTCCGCGTGCGACGAGCACGCCCTGGGGAGCCCATCCGAGGAGGTGAAACCCGCCGGTGTCGGCGCGGACCGCCTCGGGGAGATCGCCCGGGCAGTGCGCATGAGCCGGTGGTGCCCGCGGAGCGAGGGGCACACGCGCGATCGGGCGTCCGGCGACGACCGGTCCGAGCACCTCCGCGGCTGAATGCACGAGCAGGACGTATCCCTCGCAGCCGCGCTCGATCCCGGTCGCCGCGAAGCGACCGGACGGATCGAGGATGCGGACCTCGGCCGTCCCCTCGCCGTGGACCACTTGCTCGCTTTCCGCGTCGAGTCGCGTCTCGGGGTCGCCGCGCAACAGCAGGGTGCGCGCATCGAGCCAGCCCATCGGCGCGAGGCGAACCGACGGCCCGGGCACCGCCTCGAGCATCGGCCCCTCGCGCACGGCGGCCTCGGACACGGCGGGCAGTTGCAGCAGTGTGCGTGACAGCTGGTCCCGGTCGGTTTGGGTGAGCGGCATGCGCATCCACTCGAGCCGTTCGGCCGCCTCGAGCGCTTCGCTCGCGCGGCCGTCGCGCACCAGGGCCGCGATCTCGATCAGCGCGGCGCGCGTACGCTCGCGGCTCGCGGAGGCACCGCACGGCAGACCGTCCGCCTCGCCGACGCGCAAACGGGGGGCGGCGGCTTCGCGGCAGAGCCGATCGAAAAGCGCGATGGCGGCCGTGGCCGATGCAAGCCCGCGGCGTGGATCGCGGCGAGAGGCCTGGCGTGCCTCGCGAACCAGACGCGTGATCGTCGTCGAAGGTTCCGCCGCGTCTCGAGCGAGACCGGCGGGGCGGTCGAGCCACGTCAGGCGCACCTCCTGGCCGGCCACGCGCACCGTGACGACGACGTCCTGCGCGCCGTCGCCGTCGCGATCGTCGGCCGCGAACGAGAGCGCGAGCTCGCCGTCGGTTCGACCCGTCTCCGGAAGCACCCCGAGCGCGACGGCCGAGGTCGGCGCGCCGCGCACGGGGCTGATCGCGTACCACGGCGCGAGCACACCCTCGAACGGAATCTGCGCGCGAGCGATCGCGAATCCAGTGCCCAGGCGCTCGAGCGCGATCTCGGTCGCCGTCGCCGGCGCGGATGGCACCGAGGTGGGGCTCGTCGGTAGCGCCGGGACGGCGGGCGCGGTGCCCGGCGCCGAGGCGGGGGGCGTGGCTCCGGCCCCCGCACCCGCCGGGACTGAATCCGGCGGCGGCGGGCCGAG
>JANWZI010000064.1:0-23940 GCA_025054695.1 Myxococcota bacterium
CGTTAAGGGGTTTGAGACCCAGCATCACGATCCGGTCGGCCAGCCACTCGATGGGGACGCGCGTCCCTTCCCCGTTAAGGGGTTTGAGACTACTCGGTTCCCGTCGACGAGCGTGTACATTCCGTGGGGGACGCGCGTCCCTTCCCCGTTAAGGGGTTTGAGACATGGCGTGCTCGAGTACCGCGGCGTACCGCTCCAGCCGGGACGCGCGTCCCTTCCCCGTTAAGGGGTTTCAGATCGGTCGAGAGTTTTTAGCGGTGCGAATGCCACTACTCGAGGCTTGGGGCTTCGAGCACGTGTATTGATTTTTTTGGCGGCTGTGTTGAGTCGAAATCCGACCCGGGGTCCGCGCCAGAGCCCGACTCCGAACCCGAGTCCAATTCCGCCTCACCGCCGCAGCAGCCCCCACGTCATGGCCGTGACGCGGTCCAGCGCGCGCTCCGCCTCGGCGATCTCCTCCACGTACCCCCACGCCACCGCCACGCGCAGCCCCACTCGTGCCTCGCGCAAAGAACCCAGCGCCGTGTGCAACCTCGCGCGGCGATTCCCACGGTCGCTGCCGTCGGCCTCGGCCAGATTGAGCGCCGCGCTGCTCGCCGCGCGCCGGATCTGCCGTGCGAGGTCTCGGTCGACCGATTCAATCGATTCCACGAGCGTGCGCATGCGCGTGATGGTGTCGAGCAACAGGTCCAGCGCCTCGAGCCGAAGGGGGGTGTGCATGCCCCCCTCCGAGCGAAAGAACCGTGACAGCGCTGTTCGCTGGCACGCGTTCTTTCGCCCTTCCGGGCTGCACACCCCCCGAGGCGACGAGGCGCAATAGTGCGCGATCCCGCGCATGCGAGTCCGCGCCCGAGCCCGAGTCCGAGCCCGAGTCCGAGTCGGAGCCAGAGTCCGAGCCCGATTCCGAACTCGATTCCGATTCCGAGCCCGAGCCCGAGCCCGAGTCCGAGCCCGAGCCCGAGCCCGAGCCCGAGCCCGAGTCCGAGTCGGAGCCCGATACCGCGCCCGACCCCGATTCCGATCCCGAAACCGAACCCGAACCCGACCCCGAGCCCGAGCCCGAGTCGGAGCCCGAACCCGAGCCCGCCTGCGCGCCTCGACCTTTCCGCTTGCGGCCGTCAGTCGCGGTGCGTCGCCCGCGTCTCACGTGCGGAGATTCTCGGACGGCCGTGTTCGGACCGCGTCGACAAAAGATTCCTCGCCAGCCTCCCGGCACGTTCACCTCCTTTCGGCCGGGAGGCATTGCTTTTTCCGCGGCTCGCGTCGGCGCGGACCGCTCTCAGTCGGGCGTTTCGTTTCGCGACGAGTCCGACGACGCTGGGTCGTGGGGCGCCGTCGGCGACTCCTCGCTTCCCCCGTTCGAGCTCCAGTGCGGCCAGACGGCCGTAGCCCTGGTGACCACCCAGTCGAAGACCGCCTCGACGTCGGCAAGCAGCGCCTGGCGCCCCTCCGGGTCGTGTCGCGTCGCGTGGATGAGGTCGTCGGCGACGGTGTCGGTGTCCCGACCCCGAAGGCGCAGCACGTCGAGCCACCACCGACCCACCCGTACGTGCGAGAGAACCCAGGCGGACGCATTCGGTCCGGCCATGCCGACCGGCAGCAGGTGCAACTGGGGCACATCGTGCCGCGGCTCGGTCGTCACGAGCAGCGACGGACTCAAGAACTGCGGAATCGCGTCGAGCAGATCCCGCACCTCGTTGCGCAGTTTCCTCTCGTTCCTGTCCACGGCTCACCTTCCCCGCCGGCGCCCCGCCGGGGTCGCCCGCGCGCAAACCCCACGACGAGACGGGCGATGCGACCGAGGGCCCACCCCGCTCGCACGGCCGACCCCTGCGAGCCGCTGGTGCGAGCGAGCCCCGCGCGCCCCCGCCTCGTTCCGCCCCATCTCGACACCGCGCACGCCCAAAAGATGGCGAGACGCCACCCGTGCGGTCAAGTCGACGACCCGACGTAACCTGAAACCGGGTTCCGTCGCGCGTGAGGGACGATTCCACGTTGCCAGCCAACCTCCGACGTACCCAGGATCGTGACACCATGAAGAGACGCCCCATCTCCTCACCCCTGTTGAGCCCCGCGCTGCCTTCGGACCCGGGTCAGCTCGCCCGCCTTTACGACTGGTCGCTCGAGCGTCTCGCCCGCACACTGGGTGATCGGGCATTCGCCATCGTCACGTCGTGGCAAGCGACCCCGCCGCGCTCCGACAACGGCGTCCGGCTGTGGAACCTCTGCGAGCTGGCTCGCGACGCCCGCGTCGGGTGGGTGCAGCTCGAAGGCGTCGGACGCGTTTCTGGAGGGATGGAGGTCGAAATCGCCATCGCGCTCGTCCCGAACGGGGATCCGGCCGATCCACGCGATGCATTGCGCGCGCTCGCGGTCCGCCTCGCTCGTTTGTTCGAGAAGAAGCTCGTCTTCGTCCACGTCGTGCGCGAGGGCCGGTCGTGCGCTTCGATCGTCGACGTCGCCTCCGCGGCGCCTGTCGTCCCGCCGTCCGACGACGTCCCGGCGGTCCTCCGCGACTTTTTCGCGCGGCTGCACGACGACGGCACCTTCGACCTGCCGTGGCTCGGCGTGAAGTTCGCCGACCCGCCCGTCAACCAGATGGGCCGGTGGGGGCGCGTGCGGTCCGGAGAGGTCGGCCTCGAGCGCACCGAGACACTGGGGGATTGGCTCGCCGCCGCCCGCGACGAGCGGGGAGCATGATTTCATCGCCCTGAAGCGGGCTCGGACTCGGGCTCCGGCTCGGACTCGGACTCTGACTCGGGCTCCGGCTCGGACTCGGACCCGGACTCGGCCTCGGAGTCGGCCTCATGTCGCCATGCACCATGGAGACACCGACTGCGCGGCGTCAGACCGACTCACGACCCCGCGTCTGAGCACCCGAAGCCATGCCGAGCCCCCCGCGTCGCCGCCGCACGTCAGATGGACCCCGCCAAACGCGTTCCAGAAAGCGAAGGGCTTCCGGAGCCACACCGGCCCGGGTGTCCCGCCCCCTCGCGGTTCACGTCGTCTCGTCGACCTCGATTCACCGCAAAGGAGTACGTGTCATGACCCAGCGATTTCCTGTCCCCGGAGATCACCTCGTCTCGCCCCGTGGCCTCTATTCCCACCACGGCCTCTACGTCGGCGACGGGCGCGTCATCCACTACGCGGGCAAGTCCGACGCCACGACGAAAGACGGTCCCATCGTCGAAACGAGCCTCGTCGATTTCTGCAAGGGGCACGGCTACTCGATCCAACATCACGCGCATCGTCGATACTCGCACGCGGAGTCGGTCCACCGCGCGCGCTCGCGTCTCGGAGAAAACGCCTACGCGCTTTGGTCGAACAACTGCGAGCACTTCGTCAATTGGTGCATCGAGGGAGCTCACGACAGCGCCCAGGTGAACACCGCCGTCCCGATCGGTGTCGCGGGCGGCACGGCCGCGGGCGTCGTCGCTGCGTTCCCCACGGCGACGTTCGTCGGCACGGTCGCGGGTGCCAAGGCCGCCGGTGCCGCCGCGGCGATGAAGGGCTTCGCCACGATCGGCGCCGCCGTCGGCGGTGGGGCCGCGGCCGGCGTCGGTGTGTCGGTGCTCGCACCCGCCGCAGGGGGTCTCTATCTGCTGCACAAGAAGTTGCTTCCCGACGACCCGAATCTCGACGCCTCCGAGCGCGAAGCTCGGCGGGCAGGAAGGACCGCCGGGACGACCGCAGCCGCGGTGGCCACGACGGCCGTCGGTGCCGTGATCGTCGGCGGTGCAAAGGGAGCGGGAGCGGCCGCCATCACGAGCGGCCTCGCAGCACTCGGTGGAGGATCGATGGTGCTCGGCGCGGGGCTCGCGGTTGCAGGTCCCCTCGCGGCCGCACTCGGGGTCGGCTGGCTCGTGTACAAGCTGTTCGACGAATTCTGACCACGCTCCGCTCGGCGTCCCCCCGGCGCGGAGCGCACGTTCGAGCTCGGGCGGACGGATGGTCTCGCGTCGTTCGGCGCGCCCGGCACGCCGCGCGGCAATGCCCCGACTCGAAGGCCGCCGACGGCTCTCTCGGAACCGACGCGCCCCACCCGCCAACCATACGCCGCTCGCCACGGCTCTGGCGTAGCTCGCCACGCGCAACGGATCCGTCGCGTCGGCGGTCGAAGTCGAGCGCTGGCCCGTGAGCCGAGCCGTCGCGCAAGTCTGATTCGCTTTACCGCCGGCCGCCGCGATTGGGCCCACCGGAGCCGGACGATGGCCCTCGACCCGAGCCGCCCGGTCGAAAGCCTCCGGGCCCCGATCCCGGCCTGCGAGCGCCTGGGCCGCCGCCCATCGGTCCCCGCGACGGCGGCCCCAGGTGTCCCTGGGGCTGCGGTCCACCTTGGTGTTCCCACCTCCTGGCCGACGCGGACCGCGGTGCGCCCACGCCCGTCTCGCCGCCGCGACGTGCCGTCGCGAGCATCCGTCCGACCCACCCGAGCACGAAACGCAACTCTTCCGGATCCCGCACCTTGCGCGTGAGGGGCTCCAGAGCCTCTACGACCCTCCTCAAATCGGTGACCGCACGCGCCGAGCGTCGTGCGAGGTGACTGTTCGGCATCAAATGCAAGAATTCACGCACGCCCTCCGTCGAGGGTCCCGTGGCGAGGAACCGCGCGACCTCGTTGACCAGAGACGCGTCGACTGCCGCCTCCGGGTCCGGAATTCGACCCCCCAGTTTCTCGAGGACTGCGTCGACGTGCGCGAGCAAGCTACGCATCTGTTCGGCCGACCTGTCCATTTCACCCCTGCTTCGATCCCAGGACTTCCCGCACGACGCGAAGGGTCTCCTCTGCGGCCTGCGTCGGAGGACGAAACGCACGGATGCATTCCCCCACGAACTTCGCGGCCTCCTCCCCCGTCTTCCGCTCGGCGCGCCGCTTCACAGCGTCGCGCACGCGCGCGCCTCGCACGACGCATTTGACGCGTCCGAGGCCGGCGAACTTGCCGCCACCGACCCGCAAATGAAACGTCCCGTCGAGGCCCATGCACAGGGCCACGAGCCCCAGCTCGGAGCGGGTCACGTTGCGTACCGCGAGCTCGCCGTCGAAGCGAGACCCCGGTGCGACGACCTCGTATGGCACGGGTCCGTTGCGCATGCCGACCGGCACCGCATAGATGCGGCGCCCCTGCTCGAGCCGTGGCGGATAGGCCACGGGCAACATGGCCGTACCCAGCGTAGGCGGCGAATCCGCCGCATGCAGCGCATCCCCGAAGGCGACGCGCGACTCGTACGGCTCCAACGCCGTCGCATAGCCGAACAAACCGCACACGACACACCGACCACAGAACTCCGCGCAGCCGCCTCCGATGGCCTCGGCGAGAGACCGCACCGCTCCCTTGATCGACGCACCCGGAATCACGGGAACCTCGCCGTCCCCCCGCCGACAGTGCAGGGTCGCCCTCGCGAGCGTAGCGCCCTCCTCTCCATCGACGATACACGAGCCGCCCGTGCCGACGTGGAGGGCATCGATGCACACCCACGACACGTCGAACACGGCGGTGACGCGATCCACACGGAGCCGGTCGTGCGCTCGCTCTTTCAGCGGCTCCGCGGGCTGCGAGGGCCAGTCCGGCAAGCCGCGATAGTTGGGGGGCGGCGGCGGCGACTGAGGTCGAAACGCGGTCATGCGACGGCTCCCCCACGCTTCGAGGCCGAGGCCACGAGCGATGCCCACGCTTCATCCACGAGCGTGTCGAGGAACCTTTCTACCTCCTCTCCCTTGAGCTCGAATGCGCGACCCAGCGGCGCGGGCCGCAGCGGTTTGGGTGCCGTCACGCCGTGGGTCTCGTGCAGCCCGTATGCGTTACGCACTTGCGCGTCGAGCGAGCCGACCCCGCAAACTTTCTCGAGCCCATCGCCCCGAGCGACCTGCTCCCATTGGAGACGCCCCCATCTCACGCGAACACGACCGAGACCTCGGCTCTTCGCGGAGCCGATGCGGACGAAGCCGTCGTTCATGTCCTGGAACACGATGCCCAGCAACGCGAGTTGCCACAGCTCGAAATTGTGCATGTGAATGCGAGCCGCGAAGCGGCCTCCGGTCACCACCTCGCTCTCGAACAGCCTGCCCTTGGCCGGGCCACCCGTTCGTCTGTCGATCGAGACCCCACTGCGCACTTCGGTCGCGTTGGCGCGTTCGCGATCACGGTCCGAAGCCGGCAGGGCGTCGGCGAAGGCCACCCGCGACGCGATGGCTTGCGATCCGAACGTCCTGCAACCGAGGCACAGCATCCGATGGACCGCCGCCATCGGATGCGCCTCGCCCCGAGACGTCGCGGAGTTTCGCGCGATGGCGTCTCCCTTGTCGCTCGCCTCCTTCTGGCAGCGTCCGTCGTGATCCAGCGGATCGCAACACGGTAGCCCCACGGACCGCAGAACCCGCTCGGCGGCCGAACGAACGACGCCCTTGAGGCTCGAACCGGGCACGAGCACCGTCTCGGTGCCCCCGAGGTTCGTGCGCATGAATCGCAGGTCCGGCAGCTCGGGCCGGAGGAGGGCCGCGCCCTTGTCGCCCGACTTGACCAGCCACGGCGTCTCCGGCTCGAGCGTCAGATCGAGCCGCGTCCGATTGAAAATCACGCGGTGCATCGGTTCACCTCGTTCCGGAGCCACGCCGCGTAGGCCTCGCTCCGCTCCCTCCGCCAGGTCTCCCAGTCCATGGCTTGCGCATCCGTCGCCGTGCGGACGTGTACGCGGCCATTCTCCAGACGAACGACCCCGAAGCCTCGTGACTTGGCGCCACCGATCCGGGCGAACCCCTCGTGGAGCGAATCGAGGGCCAGGGCCACCGCGCCCTCCTGCGCGTCCGACAGATCGTGCAGCTCGAGCGAAAACGCGAAGCGGCTCCCCGCGGCCACGACCTCGAAGTCGTACTTGCGCGCCCCGGAAACGCGACCGAGATCCCGGTCGATGGCGACCCCGTCGCGGATTTCCGTGTGGACCTCGCCGAGCGGCAGCGCATCGGTGAGCACGACGTGCGAGGCGAGACCCAGCGAGCCGAACATCCGGCACGCGTGACAGGCATGCTCGCCCACGTACTGCCGCCACGCCCGCGCCCGCTCCGCGGCCCCACCGCGACGCGGCACCTTCGACCCGTCGATGCAAGGCGCCGCGAGCGGATCGCACACGGAGAGGCCCATCGACCGCATCAGCGCCTCGAGGTGACTGCGCAGCACCCCCTTGATCGACGCGCCCGGCACGACGACCCGGCCCTGCGCGTCGCGCAACACGGGCAGATCGGACTCGACCGCGTCGAAACGCTTCCCGCGCCCGATGCGAAGGGGCGTGACGCAGACCATCTCCGCATCGAGCCGCGTGCGGCGCACGAGCCGGTCGAAGAAAGGCGAATCTACGACGGCCACGCCCGTCATCGCGACGCCTCCCCGCCGCGCCCCGAGCGCGACTCGGCGACGCGCTGCGCCCACGCGATGTAGCCGAGCTGATCGCGGACCGCGGCGACCTTCTCCTCGTCCGTCGTGCAACCCTCGGCGCACTCGCGGAAACAATCCCACAGTCCCTGGACCAATCGCGCTGTCCATTTCTCCGGATCGCGGGCCTGCTGGTAGCGCAGCAGCAGATCCACCTCCTCGAGACAGACCGCGTGTCGGATGGCCCCCATCAATGTCTTGATTCCGCTCGTCGTGACCGAGCCCAACGCGCGCTCTTCTTTCTGCAAAAGCTCGAGTGCCCTGCGCGCCATCCGGGCGCGACGAGCGCGCTGCGCGCCGTCGGCTCGAGCACCGGCTTTGCCGGACGCGCTTTCCCCTGTCGCGTTCATGCCGATCCCTCCGGTCGCAAGACGTCCGGGTCCACCACCAGCTGACCCAGACCGAGACAGCGCAGATCGCCCACCCCTTCTTCCTCGACGCGTGCCAGTCGCTCGTCCGCGGGGACGACGCCATCGGGGGCCTGAAAGAGCCATACCGAGCCGGCGCGCACCACGGGCACCAGCGGACGTGGCCCCGGCGGTCGGCCCTCGTGACCGAGATCCCATCCCGACCGCTCGCCCGCGGCCTGATGAGCCGCGAGGAGTCGGACCTCGCGCGTTCCAAACACGGCCTCGGCGACGACTCCAGGTGCATCCGCGGGCGATACGGCGAGGTCGGTCCGCGCGAGCACGGCGAGCAGCCCACGCGGGTCGGCCGGCAACCCGGTGACGCCGGCACGTCGAGCCGCCTCGAGCAACGGAGCGACGGCCCGTTCGAACGACTGGCGCCGCGCGCGAACCGCCTCAACGCCTCGCGGAGAGAGGGCGTCGATTTCGATGCGGCACGTGCCCATGCCGCGGTTGGCGCCCCGGCCGATGCGCACCGGTTCGTGGGCCGCACGTCGAAGCAGGGCGCAGCGCGCTGCATCGAGCCCCGCGACGGTTCCGACGAAGCGGATTCCCGTCGGCTCGATCTGTTCCATCGCGTACAGCATCCCGGGAGCCGAAGCACCGGTGTACGGATCGCGCGCCAGGCGCGTGATGACGCGGCGACGCACCGCAACCGGCGGGATCCACCCCTCGACGGGCTGCAACGGGCGGCCGCAGGTAGCGCACACCGGCGCGCGCCACGCACCGCCGACGGCCTCGAGCACATGCGAGGCGAGCGCGCCGACGACGAGCATGTCCCGCCCGACGCGTCCCGTCGGACCACCGCCGTGTTTCTTGCACGCCACGGTGGAACGGGGCACCGGCAATGGAAGGACGTCCCCCTCGGTGGGAAAGGCGTCCGAGAAGCGCAGGCAGGTGGCCGGATCCATGAACGCGCCACGGAACGAGGGGTCGTCGCGCGAGACGCCGGCACGGAGCAACGCGACGGCCAGCGCCCCGCGCAGCGCGCTCCCAGGAATGAAGGCGTGCGTGCGATGCACGCTTCCCGTCGTCGGAATGCCCCCGAGCACGAGCGGCTCGACGGGGGTGATCACGACCCGCGCGAGACCGCCGCCCACCCCGTCCGCGACGCGCAGCCACGGCTCCGTCCGCCGCGGGCTCGGCCCCTCGAGCTCGATGCGCACCCGGCCCAGGCCCCTTGTCCTGCTGTTGCCGAGCCCGTCGACGAATGGCAGCGCGTCGCGCAGCAGGGCCCATTCGTCGGATTGCAGATCGCCCTCGACGTCGGCCGCGAGCACGAGGCTCGGGGCGTCCAGCACCTCCCGCTGGAACAGCACCTCGAGCGCCGCCGAGCGCAGCATCCGGTCAATGGCGACGCCGGGGCGGACGCTCGTCGGCGCGCCCACTGCCGCCACGGCCGGGCCGATGCGCAGACGCCCGCTCGGAGCACCGCTCACCCCGGGCAGTTGCTCGTCGCGAAGCTCGTCCGCCACGAGCGGTCGATCGACGCCCGGGGCGCCGAAAATGCGGCACAGAGCGCAGCTCGCGGCCGGACAAGGCTCGAAGGGCGTACACGCCGGTTGTCCGCGGCTGCGCAGCAGCCGGAAGCAGGCTTCGCGGATCGCGCCGCGCAGGGTCGAGGCCGGAATGTACGGTCTGCCGGCGTGGTCACGGGCCGTGGCCGCGTCCAGCGCGCCGCGCGGGGGCTCGTGCCCGCCGACGAGCAGCGCGGAACGAAGCTCGATCCGCAAACGGTGCCCCGTGCTCACGACGCCGCCTCCTCGGCGCCCACGATGCGCGACGCATCGATGAGGTCGGGCAGGGCCGTCGCGACCCACCCGTCACGCTCGGCGCTCAGAACCCATTCGCTCGGCCGGAGCGGCTCGCCCCCGAGGGCCTTTGCGAGCACGTCGTGCCGAACGAACTGATATGCGAGTACCAGTCGGGCCACGTCGAGGCCGTCTCGGAACACCTCTCGGAGCCCGACGAGCTGCGACGCCGGAAGCGCGCGCATCTGCCGCGCGCGACGCAGCAGATCCTCGAATCGCGACAGCACGTACGGCTTTTGCGTCAGCTTGAGGCGGGTCCGGCCCTCGACGACGACCTCGGCGTCGCGCAGCGCGGCCCAGCTGTCGGCGAGCGGCGAGCCGCCGAGGAGCACCTCGAAATCGACGGCCGATTCGCGTGCCTCCTTGCAGGCCGTCTTCGCCTCGTTGCACAGGCCGCGCGCGTGCTCGAAGGCCAGATCGGCCGCCAGTCCGCTCGTCACGAGGACCCCCGCGCCCGCGCCGACCTCCGCCTCGGCCTCGATGCGGCGCAACAGCCGCGCGGTCAGCGTCAAACAATCGGGCTGACTCCCCACGGCGGTCGCCGGAACGACGAACAGCAGGTCGTCGCCCCCCGCGAGGACCGGAATGCAATGCTCGACGCCGTCGAGCGCCGAGCCGAACGCGCGGTGCAGCCGTCCCGACAGCGCGGCGTACTCCCCGAGCGTGCGGCAGGCGGCAAGGCGCTTGCCCACCTCGCGGCCATCGACGCACACGAACGCCAGCCTGCGCGCCGACTCGAGAAGATCCTCGAAGGACCGCGCGTCCGTATGGGCTCGCCGCTCGCGCACCCCTTCGCGCAAACGTCGATCGCACACGTCACACGCGCCTTCCAGATCCTTTGAACGGGGACGCAAGGCGCACTGCCCGCATCGCGCGCCCCCAAATGGGCTTTGAAGAAACGGATGAGAGCGCGCAGCACCCTTCGCCGCGCGAAGGCGGAACATCAGGTGCGTGACGATCCGACCGAACCCGCCGCCGCCTTGCGCGTCGATGCCCAGGGCGTCGGCGGCCGCCGTGTCGCCGCCGCCGAACGCTCCCGGTCCCTCGACGAGCTCGCGCGGCGAGACGGGCAAGACGGCACTCGTCCCCGAAAACGTGTGCTCACGGAGTCGCTCGCAGAGCCGGGTGGCGACGGACGGGGCATGCTCCAGCACGGTGATGAGCAGCGCCGTTCCCCCTCCCGCGTAAATGGGCGCGACCGGCGCGCCCGAGCCCTCCTCGTGGAGCCCGCTCCCGACCGCTTCGTCCCATTTCCGGAGCAGCGCGCTCGCTCCCAGGATGGTGACGGGTCGCGGCGACGCGAAGATCGAGCGCTGGATCGCGTCGGCGTCCACGACGAGCAGCGCGAGATTCCGCGTCGCCGAAAGCGACGCGACCGCTTCGCCGCGTACGATCCGGGGTGCCGCCGAAGCGTCGTGCCCCGCCGCCGAAAGCACCGCCGCGAGTCGTTCCTCGAGCCTCCCCTCCATCGCTGGCACGTTGTCACCCGTACCAAAGCGCGGCATCGCGTGTCAACACACTTTCGCTCCCACGGGCGAGCGCTCACGCACAGCCTACGACTCACGAAACCGCACACACCGTGCGCGATGCCGCACGTCGCGCGCCGCGTGGGTATGTCCGACGGATTCGCTGCTCGATGCGCGTGGCTCAGCTCGCCTCGACGAGCTCGTAGTGGCCCAGGCCGAGCGAGGGCCCCTTGCCGACGCCGAACCGGCGCGCACAACGAAGCGCGGTGAGTGCCCAGTCGGGCACCTCGCCGAGGGCCAGTTCCCCGACGACGCCTTCGAGCGGATGACGCTGCTCCTGCCGCCCCGACCATCGCCTGCCGGTCCAGCGTTTCCAGTGCGTGCCGCCGTCGCCCGGCTCTGCGTCGCGTGAGCCGTCCGCCCCGAGCGCGCGCGCCGCCGCGACCAGCTCGCGCCCCCCCGTGTCCAGCCCCTCGACCGGTGCGCCGAACGTCCATGCGAGCGCGAGCAGTCTACGGACCGCCGCGCGGACCACGTCGGCGGCGCTCGGCCTTGCGACGAGTTTCCCGTTCTCGCGCAGATGCAGGGGTGTGCGCGTCCGCAGCCGGAGTTGCGCTCGAGCACCGCCGGGCTCGCACGGCGGGTCCGGTGGCCACAGGGATGCCGGCGGATCCCGCTCCGGTTCGCTCGCGGCCGCGACGCGTCGATGTCCCGCTCGTCGTCCTCCCAGCCACGCATCGAGGATTCGCAGGCGCGCGCGTCGCGGACCGAGGCCGCGCTCGGCCATCCAGCCGACGGCGTCGAAGAAAACGAGCGCGCCCGTCGCCGCGGGCCCGAGCAGGACGAAGCCGAGCTCGAGCTCGTCCCCGGGTCGGAGTCGCGACGCGCTGCCGAAGGCAGGCGGCACGATCACCACGGGGGCCGGCGGGCTCGCCCGAACGAACGACGGCGCGTGAGCCGGCGCGGGCAGCGGCAACATCCACGTCTCGAGGCCGACCTTGATCCGCGACAGGGCTCGACCGAGCGCGCCATGCAACGTGGCACCCATGAA
Organism: Myxococcota bacterium; assembly: GCA_025054695.1. Classification (GTDB taxonomy): domain Bacteria; phylum Myxococcota_A; class Polyangia; order Polyangiales; family JANWZI01; genus JANWZI01. The sequence goes on from JANWZI010000064.1 coordinate 12,160, forward strand.
CGGCCCCAGCTGCGCGGGATCGACGACCTGCACGCGCAGTCGAACGGTGCGCGAAACCGGAGCAAGTCCGGCGATCCACGCGCAACGCTGCGGATCGTCATTCATGGTCGGCCACCTCGTTCCGCCCGCGCACCGTCTCCCCTCGCGAGGGGCTCAGGCTGCTCGACCCGTTCGTCGCGGTCAAGACGCTCGAATCGGAGCTCGTGCGTTCCGACGATTCAAAGCGCCCATCAAGCTCCCCGACGGCAACGAAGCTTGTCTCACAGGGGGCGGTCACGTTGCCTGACGTGGCCGAGGAGTGTCGCGAGTCCGAGTCCGAGTCCGAGACCGAGTCGGAGTCCGAGACCGAGCCCGCGACCGAGTACGAGTCCGAGTCCGTGACCGATGCCGAGTCTGAGTCCGTGACGGAGGCAGAGGCCGAGCGCGCTCACCACCCCGCTGGATCCTCGAGAACCACGGGTCCTGCGGGCAGCCCCGGAACGCGGAGCCGGCCGTTCCGGTCCGTGTGCGCGACGAGCACCGAGCCGTCGGCGGCGCGCAGCCCGACGAGCGCGTTGCGCAGGATCTCGACGCCGTCGGCGTCCCAGGCCACGACGTCCGCCTCGATCGTCGCGTCGGGCAGCGTCGGTGCGCGCGCGAGGCGCGCGAGCTCGGGCAACGGTTCGCGCCGCGCCGCCCGCTCGAGCAACGTCGCGGCGCGCGGCTCGGGAAGCCGTGTGCCCAGCCAGCGGATCGCCGCGAGACGGAGCGCCGTGGGCCGGCTCGGCTCGAGCCAGTCCTCGACGGGTAGTTGCGAGTCACTACAATCGGCACCGCCGAGCGCGGCGAGCCCCGCCATTGCATTGGCGCGCAGGACCGTGTCCGTTTTGCGAAGTAGATTGCAAAACGTCGCCGCGACCTCCGCGCGGGCGACGCCCCGCCGCACCATGCGCACGAGTCCGAAAGCCGCGGCGGCGGAAACGGGCCACGGAGCCTCCAGAGCCAATCGCTGGAGGGGCTCGACGTCCGCGGGCTCTCCGATCGCTCCGAGCGAGGCCGCCGCCGCCGCCGCGAGCGGCCGATGCGGACGGTCGACGGTGGCACGCAGCGCGCGGCGTGCCTCCTCCGTCGGAACGAACGCAAGCGCCGCCGCCGCCACGCGCGCGCGGGAGCCTGCGCCCTCCGAGAGCAGCGTCACGAGCGGTTGGGACGCCTCCGCCGTCCCGAGCCGGCCGAGTCCATCGATGGCCGCATGCGCCAGCTCCTCGTCGTCGTGGCGACCGAGCCGGTCGAGCCACAGGATGATCCGCCTCCGCGCCCGAGGCTCTAGCCGAGCGCCGTGACGGCGGAGAATCGCCGCGAGCGCGTCCAGATGCGCCGCGCGGTCGCTCCACTCCGAACGTTCGAGGCGCGCCAGGAGCCGTTCGGCGTCGGCACTGGCTCCGACGCGACCGAGCGCCGCGGCAGCCGTCGCCCGAACGCGCGCGTCGCGATCGTCGAGCGCCTCGTACAGCACCGGCGCGGCGCGAGCGGACCCCAACCATCCCAACGCTTCGAGGGCGGCGAGCCGAGCTTCGAGGCTGCTCGCGCGGGCGTACTCGAGCACGGCATCGGCGGCGCGCACCGCTCCGGAGCGACCCACGAGCCGCAGCACCGTCGGCAGCCGCGTAGCCGGCACGCGTGACAGCAACTCAACCAACGGGTCGGCGGCACGGCCGTCGGGACCGTGCCGTTCGAACCACGTTTCGAGCGCGTCCAGCGCGGCCCCGCCCGTTTCGTCGTCTGCGCCTGCATGCTCGAGCAGCGGTACCAACGCCTCGGGCGCTCCCGTCCGCCCGAGCACGGCGAGCAGGACCTCGCGCCGCGCCGCACCCCTCTCGAGCGCGGCGCGGATCGGCGGGGCGATCGATGCATCGGGGTGCTCCCGCAGCGCGTCGCGAAGAACCGTGGCGACGGCCGTAGCATGCTCGACGGTGGCGGTGTCGCGGATTGCGTCGGCCAGTCGCGCCCGCAGCGCCGCCCCGCGCACCGGATCGCTCGCGTGCTCGACGAGCGCCTCGTGCACGATCGATCGAACCGACGGCGAGGCGAGCGCCTCGATCCAGCGCGGCGTGGCCACCGCCTCCGGCAGCTGCGCGAGCGCCGCCGCAGCCGCACGCGCCTCGCGCGAACTGCCCGCACGCATGCGCTCGACGAGCCGTGGCAGCGCGCCCGCATCCCCCAGCCGGACGAGCGCCGCAATCGCGGCCAGGCGCACCTCTTCGACCGGGTCGGCGAGCGCCGCCTGGGCGACGGACGCAGCGGCAGGGCGTCCGAGCTCGCCGAGCGCTCGCAGCACTGCCGCGCGCACCTCGGGGGCCTCGTCGCGTGCACGCGCGACGAGCGGCACGTACGCGCGCTCGTCGCGCAGCCGCCCGAGCGCTTCGGCCGCTCGCGCGCGCAGCGCTGGATCGACGTCGTCGAGACGCCCGACGAGCCCGTCGAGCGCCTCGGGCCGCCCCATCGCCTCGAGCGCTTCGATCGCCACGCGCCGCACCGCCGCGGATGCATCCGCGAGCGCCCGCGTCATCGGCTCGACCGCGCGTGCCTCGCCGATGCGTCCGAGCGCCTCGAGGGCCGTGCGCCGATTCGTCTCGTCCGGATCGACGAGCCATTCGAGCAACGCAGGCGTCGCCTCACGGATCCGCAGTCGCCCGAGCGCGCGGACGGCCTCGAGCCGGACCGACGCGTCCGCGTCGCGGAGCAGCTCGAGCAACGTCGGCGCAGCCTCTCTTGCGCCGAGCGCCGCGAGCATCCGCACCGCCTCGCGTCGCTCCGAGACGGGCGCGCGCCGTGCCTCCCGCTCCAGGCGGGCGATGCGGCCTTCCCACTCGAAGGCCACCAGAAGCGGAGCCATGCCGAGAACGAGCCACAGCCCCGAGCGCGACCTCCGGCACCCGAGCGCGCCGCGACGAGCACGGCGAGGCGCGTATGCGGTGCGTCCCGTCACGGTCTCCTTGTAACGCGCGCCCGGCCATCGCGTCAGCATCGCGCGCCGACCGCACTGGTCGGCTCCGCAGATCGCCGTTTCAGGGTCCGGCTCGGTCTCCGCCTCGACCTCGGACTCCGACTCGGTCTCGGACTCGGACGCGGTCTCGGTCTCGGTCTCGGACTCGGTCTCGGACTCGGGCTCGGGCTCGGACTCCGATGCGGACTCGGTCTCGCAGCGCTGGTCCCCATCGGCACGCGACCCGATGCGCGGGATGCACCGACGGCCACGACCGCGCGACCGCACGCTGCTTGCGAACCGCGTGCGGCCAGGCCACGGCTCGTCCTCGGATGCCCGCGGACACGCTCGAGAGCGCGCCGCTGCACCCGGCCATCCGCGCCTGGTTCCGCGCCCGCTTCGGCACCCCCACCGAGGCCCAAGCGCGTGCTTGGTCACTCATCGCCTCCGGGCGCGACGTGCTCGTGTGCGCGCCCACCGGCTCCGGCAAGACGCTCGCGGCATTTCTGTGCGCCATCGACGCGCTGCTGCGCGAAGCGCGCGTCCGTGGCGGCGCTCTGCCCGACGAAACGCGCGTGCTGTACGTCTCGCCGTTGCGCGCGCTCGTCGCGGACGTCGAGCGCAACCTTCAGGAGCCGTTGCGCGGCATCCGCGAAGCGTGGCGCGCCGCCGGCGAGCCCGACGTCGACTTGCGCATCGGCATGCGTACTTCGGACAGCACGGCCGCGGATCGCGCGCGTGCGCTGCGCCGCCCGCCCCATCTGCTCGTCACGACGCCCGAGTCGCTCTATCTGCTGCTGACCGCGGCGCGCGCGCGCGCCTCGTTGCGTACCGTCCGCACGGTGATCGTCGACGAGATCCATGCGCTCGTCCCCGACCGCCGCGGCGCGCACCTCGCCCTCTCGCTCGAGCGCCTGGACGCCCTCGCCGGCCATCCCGTCGCCCGCATCGGCCTGTCGGCCACGGCACGGCCGCTCGACGAAGTGGCGGCCTTTCTCGTCGGAACGCGGCGCCGCGACGAAGCGGGCCGGCCGCGCTGCGCGATCGTCGATGCCTCGGCTCCGCGTGCCCTGGACGCGCGCATCGAACTGCCCGATGCGCCGCTGCAGGCGGTGATGAGTCACGAGGTGTGGGCGCGCGTCTACGACCGCATCGCGACGCTCATCGGCGAGCACCGCAGCACGCTCGTTTTCGTGCCCACGCGGCGGCTGTGTGAACGGCTGGCGCGTCAGCTCGCCGAACGGCTGGGGGATGACGCCGTCGGCGCGCATCACGGCGCCCTGGCCGCCACGGAACGGACGCGCACCGAACGCCGGCTCGCCGCCGGACAGCTGCGCGCCGTCGTGGCGACCGCGACCCTCGAGCTGGGCATCGACGTCGGGCCCGTCGATCTGGTCGTGCAGGTCGGCTCGCCACGATGGGTCTCGACGTTCCTGCAGCGTGCCGGCCGCGCGCGCCACCAGGTCGGAGGCATCCCGCGCACGCGCCTCTTTCCGTTGTGTCGCACCGAGCTCGTCGAGGCGGCCGCTCTCTGGCTCGCCATCCGCAACGGCTGGCTCGAAGAGGTCCACGCCCCGCCGGCCCCGCTCGACGTGCTCGCCCAGCAGATCGTCGCCGAGCTGGCCTCCGCGGGCCCTGCGACGCCCGACGCGCTGTTCGAACGCGTGCGCGGGGCGTGGCCTTACCGGGCGCTGCCGCGCGAGCGCTTCGACGCGGTCGTGCGGATGCTGTGCGAGGGCTGGATCGGGCGGCGCGGGCAGCGCGGCGCGCTGCTGTTCTTCGACGCGCGCGATGGGGTGCTGCGCGCGCGTCGGGGGGCCCGGCTGACGGCGCTGACGTGCGGCGGCGTCATCGTCGACAGCGCCGACTACGACGTCGTGCTCGAGCCCGAGGGGGAGCGGATCGGCACGCTCAACGAGGACTTCGCCATCGAGTCGAGCGCGGGGGACGTCTTTCAGCTCGGCAACCGCAGCTACCAGATCCTTCGCGTGGAGCCGGGCACGGTGCGCGTGCGCGACGCGCAGGGCGCGCCACCCACCGTGCCGTTCTGGCTCGGCGAGGGGCCCACGCGCAGCGAGACGCTTTCCCGAGCGGTGCGCGCGCTGTACGCGGAGCTCGACCGCCGGCTCGAGCGGCCCGAGGCGGCGCGCGCGTGGCTCGAGTCGCTCGAGGTGGGTCCCGAGGCCGCGGCGCAACTGGTGGACTTCCTGGGCGCGTCGCGCGCGGCGCTGGGGACACTGCCGGCCGACGATCGGCTCGTGGTCGAGCGGTTTTTCGACGAACGAGGCTGCCATCACCTCGTCGTGCACGCCCCGGTCGGCGCCCGCCGCACGCGCGCGCTCGGCCTCGCGTTGCGCAAGGCCTTCTGCCGCCGCTTCGACTTCGAGCTGCAAGCGGCGGCCACCGACGACGCGGTGCTGCTGTCGCTCGGACCGACGCATTCGTTTCCGCTCGACGAGCTGCCAAGCATGCTCGGGCGCCACGCGGCGCCGCGCCTGCTCGACCAGGCCCTGCTCGCCTCACCGTTCTTCGCCGTCCGATGGCGCGGTTGCGCGCAGCGCGCGCTCGCGATCCGACGCTTCCGCAACGGGCGGCGCGTCCCCGTCCGATTCCAGCGCATGGACGCCGAGGATCTGCTCGCGCTTTGCTTTCCCGACCAGCTCGCCTGCGCCGAAAACCTCGTCGGCGACCGCGTCATCCCCGACCACCCGCTCGTGGCGCAGACGATGGACGACTGCCGTCGCGAGGCGACCGACGCCGAAGGCCTTCTCGAATGGCTCGACACGCTGGAGCGGGGCGGGATGCGCCTCGTCGCGCGCGATCTGGCCGAGCCGTCGCCGCTGGCCGCCGAGGCCCTGACGGCGCGTCCGTACGCGTTCCTCGACGACGCGCCGCTCGAGGAGCGCCGCACCCAGGCGGTGATGCAGCGGCGCTGGCTCGACCCCCAGACCGCGGCCACGCTCGGCGCCCTCGACCCGCAAGCCATCGCGCGCGTGTGCGCCGAGGCCTGGCCCGATCCGCGCGACTTGCACGAGGCCCACGAGGCTCTCGCCCGCGTGGGGCTGCTCACCGAGTGCGACGTCGAACGACTGGGCTGGCGCGGCTGGCTCGATCGGTTGCGCGAGGAGGGACGGGCCACGCGGCTCGACGTCGATGGAGGGCGCTGGGTCGCCCTGGAGCGAATGGCCGAGGTGCGTCTCGTCCATCGGGAGGTGCGCGCCGAGCCTCCGCTTGAACCGCCCGATGCAGTGCCGCGACCGCACGACGAAGCCGCCGCGTTGCGCGAACTGGTCCGTTCGCGCGCGGAGCTCGAGGGCCCGTTCACGACCGAATGGATGGCGCAACTGCTCGGGGTGCCGCCCCCTGCGGTGCTCGACGCGCTCGGCGCGCTCGAAGCCGAGGGAAGCCTGATGCGCGGCCGCTTCCGACCGGGAGCCCGAGAAACCGAGTGGTGCGACCGCGTCCTGCTCGCACGCATCCATCGCGCCACCGTCGAGCGGCTGCGCGCCGAGATCGAGCCCATCGAACCACGCGATCTGGTTCGATTCCTCTTCGTCTGGCAGCGCGTCGATTCCGAGACGCGGCTGCAGGGACCACACGGCCTGCACGCGGCGATCGCGCTGCTCGAGGGGTTCGAAGCGCCAGCCGCGGCCTGGGAGGCGGACCTGCTGCCGGCGCGCGTGCAGGATTACTCGCCGGCCTGGCTCGACGCGGCCTGTCTGTCGGGCCACGTCGCCTGGATGCGGCGCACGCCGTCCGAGGCCACCGTCCCGCTGCGAGCCATGCCGCTGTGCGTGCTGCCACGCGCCGCCGTCGCGATGTGGCGGTCGGGGAACGAGGCCGCATCGACCGCGTCGATTTCAGCGCCCGCACGACGCGTCGCCGACGTGCTCGCGAATCGCGGCGCGACGTTCTTCGCCGATCTCGCGCGCGACTGCGCGATGCCGGTCGCCGACGTCGAGCGTGCCCTCGCCGAACTGGTCGCGCGCGGCCTGTGCGCCTCCGACGGCTTCGCCGGCCTGCGTGCCCTGCTCGCCCCGCGGCGTCGCCAACGCGCCGGCCGCCCGGCGCGCGCCACCCCGAGCTGCCTCGACATGGCGTCCGCCGGCCGCTGGTTCCTGTTCGACGCGCCCGCCGAGTCCCCCGATCCCGAGCCCCTCGTGCGCGTCTGGCTCCGGCGTTGGGGCGTGCTGACATACGCGATCGGACGGCTCGAGCCGTACGCACCGCCCTGGCGCCTGCTGCTTCCGGTGCTGCGTCGGCTCGAAGCGCGTGGGGACGTACGCGGCGGGCGATTCGTCGCGCGCGTGGGCGGCGAGCAGTTCGCGTTGCCCGAGGCGGTCGACACGCTGCGCTCGGTGCGCCGTCGTGCTGCGTCCGGCGCCCTCGTCGCCGTCTCCGGCGCCGACCCACTCAACGTCAGTGGCGTTCTGGTCGAAGGCCCGCGCGTCGCCCGTCTCGCCCACCATCGCGTGCTCTTCCGCGACGGGGTGCCGGTCGCCGTGCGCGAGGGCCGCCGGACGATCCTGCTCGTCGAGGCCGACGAAGCCGACGCCTGGCGCCTGCAACGCGCGCTCGCCCGGCCCCTGGCCCCGGAGGTTCGCGCCTATCTGGGCAGCGGGGCTTGATCGTGGGAGCGCCATGTCTCGCTCGAGGTGCTAGCGTCGGCCGCCGGCTCGTTCGAGCCGTCGGCAGGAGAAAGGACATCCATGCTCACCGAGCTCAAGCGCTTCATTCTTCGCGGCAACGTGCTCGATCTGGCCGTCGGCGTCATCGTGGGGGCCGCGTTCGGAAAGGTCGTTTCCGGAGTCGTCGACGACCTCGTGATGCCGGTCATCTCGCTACTGCTGCCCGACGGAGACTGGCGAGTCGCCGGCTGGACGCTGGCCGAGCGCGGTCCAGCGGGTCCCGAGGGAGACGTCGTCCTGCGCTGGGGTCACCTGCTTTCCGCCGTCGTCGACTTCCTCATCATCGCGGTGGTCCTCTTCTTCGTCGTCCGCGCTGCCAACCGTCTCTTCACGCCTCCACCCGCGCCTCCTGCGCCGCCCTCGACGCGCGACTGTCCGGCGTGCCTCGAGCCCGTGCCCATCGCCGCCACGCGCTGCAAGCACTGCACGAGCACGCTCGAGCCCGCGCGCTGACTCCGATCGAGTCCGAGCCCGAGGCCGACACCGAGTCCGAGCCCGAGTCCGCGGCCGAGGCCGAAACCGAGACCGAGACCGAGGCCGAGACCGAGACCGAGACCGAGCCCGAGTCCGAGGCCGCGTCGGAGCCCGAGCCGGACTCCGCGGTCGCGAGCTCACTCACTCCGTGGCCCCGTCCACGCAGAGAATCGCCTTGAGATAGTCGCCTTCGGGAAACGCGAGCGGCACCGGGTGGTCCGGCGGCGCGCCCCACTCGTCGACGACGAGCATCGACCGGCCCGCCTGCGCCGCGGCCTCGGTGAGCGTGCGGCGGAACGCCTCGCGCCGCACGTGCGAGCTGCACGAGCAGGCCAGATGCAGCCCGCCGCGGACCAGGCGCGCCACGCACGCCGCGTGCAGGCGCCGGTACGCCGCGAGCGCGCGCGGCACCGACGCCTCGTTCGGCGCGAAGCTCGGCGGATCGGCGATCACCAGATCCCACCGCCGCCCCTCGTTCTCGCGCAGGAACGTCTCGACGTCCGACTCCACGGTCTCGAGCGCCCCCTCCGGCAGGCCATTCGCACGCCACGCGCGGCGCGCCGTCTCGAGCGCGGGCCCGGAGCGATCGACGAGAGTGACGCGCTCGGCCCCGCCGAGCCCCGCGGCGATCGCGAAGCCGCCCGTATAGCCGTACAGGTCCAGCACGCGCAGGCCCGCCGCGATCGACCGCACGCGCGCCCGCGAAACGCGCTGGTCGAGAAACGCCCCCGTCTTGTGCCCGCGCGCCACGTCGACGAGCAGCCCCATGCCGTGCTCCCGCACGAGCAGCTCCCCCTCGGGTCTCTCGCCCATCAGGATGCGCACGTCGGGGCGCCCTCGCTCGCCCCTGCGTTCGAGCAGCGATCGCACCCCACGACGGGCGAGCAGCGCGACGAGCTCAGATTGTAATGCATCCCACAATCGCTCCGCGCCCGCTCCGTCCCATCGCAGCACGGCGACCTCGCCGTAGACGTCGACGACGACGCCGGGCAGCCCATCACCCTCGCCGTGCACGAGCCGGTATGCGTTCGTTTCGGGCGGCAGCATCCGGTCGCGCAGCGCGGCGGCTCGCGCCAGGCGTCGGGCGAAGAACGCCGCGTCGATGGACACCGGTGCCCGGCTCAGGATCCGCACCCCGATCGCGCCCGCGTCGCAGAAGCCGCGCGCGACGAATCGCCCCTGCGCGTCGAGCACGTCCACGATCGTGCCGGCGGCCGGAACGGGCCCCTCGAGCGCATCGCGCCACACCCACGGGTGCCCATGCCGCAACGGGGCGCGGATGTCCCGGGCGAGCCGCACCGCCTCGACCCGTGCAGTGCGCGTCGCTGCCCCTCGCCCTCGAAGTCGCGCCACGCGCCCACCGTACACGCGCCGGTCGGCCGCGCGGAGCCGGCTCTTCGCCTCGCACCGGCGGATCGCTACGCTAGGGGTGCCGATGGGACGCGGCGCCGCCCCCGATGAGGCCCTGGCCGACACGATCGCATCCGATCCAGGGCCCTCGACGAGCACCGTATCGGCCTCGACGCCCGACGGCCGCCGCGCGAGCGAGCGGATCCGGGACGCCGAGACCTCGCTGTCCGATGCGCCCGCGGGAACCCGGCTGGATCACTTCCGACTGCTTCGCAAGCTCGGGCAGGGTGGCATGGGCACCGTGTACGTCGCGCACGACGAGTCGCTCGACCGCCAGGTCGCCATCAAGGTCCTGCGCGACGAGCTGACGCGCCGGCCCGAGCACGAGGACCGCTTCCTGCGCGAGGCACGCGCCCAGGCACGGCTCAATCACCCGAACGTCGTCCACATCTACTACATCGGACGCAGCCCGCCGCGCCCGGACGGACATCGGCAGCTCTTCTTCGCGATGGAGCTCATCGGCGGCCGATCGCTCGAGAGCGTGCTCGATCACGGGCAGACGCTCGACCCGGAGACGGCGCGCCGGTACATGATCCAGGTCGCCCAGGGGCTTCGCGCCGCGTGGAAGGCCGGCATCGTCCATCGCGACGTCAAGCCGGCCAACCTCATGGTCGAGGACGGCTACGTCAAGATCGCTGACTTCGGGCTCGCCAAGCCGGTCGAGGACGAGGGCGCGCACATCACGCAGCAGGGCGCGATGGTCGGCTCGCCCCTGTACATGGCACCCGAACAGGCGCGCGGACACCACGTCGATTTCCACGCCGACATGTACGCGCTGGGCGCGACGTTCCACCATTTGCTCGCGGGCAAGCCGCCGTTCGAGGGTCGCAGCTCGCTCGCCGTCATCGCGCAACACCTGTCCGAGCCTGCGCCGCCGCTGCGGACGCGCGCGCCGCACGTGCCCGAGCCCCTGGCGCGCATCGTCGACCGCCTGCTCGCGAAGAAACCCGAGGACCGCTTCGCGTCGTACGACGCGTTGATCGCGGCGCTCGAGGCCGCCGCGCCGCGCACCACCTCGTACGCCGGATTCTGGACGCGCGCGGCCGCGGTGCTCATCGATTCGGCGCTCGCCGGCGGGCTCATCGCCCTGATCGGCTGGCCCGCCATCCCGCTGCACCTGCTGTACGTCACGGTGGCCATCGGGCTGACCGGCCAGACCATCGCCAAGGCCCTGCTCAACGTCCGCGTCACGCGACTCGACGGCAGCCGCCTCGGTCTGCCGCGCGCACTCGCGCGCACGCTCGTCTCGCTCTGGATGCCGATCGCCGCCGGCATCACCATCCTTCGCTATCACGGGATGGACGACCTGCGTGCCACCATCGAGCAGCTCCAACCCCACGAGCTGGGCGCGGTTCAGGAGCTCGTCGTGGCCATCGCCGTCTCGCACGGATTCTTGACCTTGCTGTACGCGGCGGGCCTGCTGCTCGCCGCCTTCCACCCCCAGAAACGCGCCCTGCACGACCTGCTGGTCGGCTCGGTCGCCACGTACCGCTTGCGTGCGAGCTGAACGCATCGCCGCGCTGCTGGGCGCACTGATCGCATCGGTCGCGTGCGGCGGCCGAGAGGTCCGACGCCCCGATGGCGCGGCCGACGACGCGGAACGGCTCGACGCCGTCGCGGACGCAGCTCGGCCCGACGGCGAGGAGCTCGCCGACGTCGGTGCGCCCGACGACGCACCGCCGCCGGACGCGACCATCCGCGGATGGCAGCCGGGCCCCACCGCCGACGCGCCGCTGCAAGAAATCGCCGCCGAGCTGCTCGACGATCGCATCTGGCTCGCGGGCGCTTCGAGACGCCCACGCGCATCCTCGACCGCGTCCGCATCCTCGATCCGCGCACGGGCCGTTGGTCCGACGGCCCGGCGTTGCCCGCACCGCGCCATCATCTGGTGCTCGTCGCGCACGGTGGCGATCTGTACGCGCTCGGCGGCATGCGCGACCTGTCCTTCGAGCCGCTCGAGTCGGCGTGGGTCTTGCGCGCCGGCGCCTCCAGCTGGACCCCCATCGCGCCCCTGCCCGAGCCGCGCGCGGCGGGTACGGGCGCCTCGCTGGCAGGGCACGTCCTGTACGCCGGTGGGCTGACGCGCGGTGGCCGCGTCGCAGCCGACGTGCTGCGCTACGACCCCGCCACGGATCGATGGACCCGGGGAGCCCCGATGCCGACGCCGCGCGAGCACCTGGGCGGCGGCCCGGGGGGCCGCGGGGTGTGGGGCGGACCCGCCCCGGCCGGCCCCCAGCACACCCC
>JANWZI010000064.1:23950-24464 GCA_025054695.1 Myxococcota bacterium
AGCACCTGGGCGGCGCCGTCTTCGACGGCGAGTTGTGGACCATCGCCGGCCGGCTCGGCACACTCACCACCAATCACGACACGGTCGAGATTTACGACCCCGAGGCCGACCGCTGGCGCACGGGGCCGGCGCTTGGCCTTCGCCGGGGGGGCTGTGCGGCCGCGGCGGCGCCGTGGGCCGGGCTCGTCGTCGTCGCCGGCGGTGAGCAGCCCGACCGCGCGCTTACCGAGGTCGAGTGGATCCGTCCGGGCGAGCCGGGCGCGCGCTGGACGCGTGCACCGGACCTGGGCACGGCACGGCACGGCTTCGCACTGGTCGCCGCCGCCGGAAGACTCTGGGCCATCGGCGGCGCCGATCGGCCCCTGTTCGCCGCGCTCGCGTCGGTCGAGACGCTCGAGCCATGAGCGCGCTCGCGCGCATCGGTCGGCTGGGCGCGCCACTGATCGCCGGGCTCGCTTTGGCGATCGCACCGGCCTGTGGCGGCGCCTCGCCGCGCACGGAACAACGCGCGACG
>JANWZI010000065.1 GCA_025054695.1 Myxococcota bacterium
GACCGAGTAACTGCAGACGCAAGCGCCGCAGTCCCTCGGATTGAGATGGAACGTGACCCACCTGCCGTCGCGGCAAACCTGCGAGCCCATCGTGCCGAACGAGATGATGTGCACGCAGCGCCACTGCTCGTTCGGCACGCCCGGGCATGGATCGCCGTTGTTGGCGCGCGCCGTCAGGTGCCCCGCCTGGCAGTCGCCGCACGACGCGCACGTCTCGCCCCCGTTGCACTCCCCGTCGCCGCACCGGGGGCACGACGGACAGCCGCTCCACCCGCTCCAGCCACCCCACCGACACGATCCCGGATCGCAGGTTCGCGTCCTCGTTTCCGTCGCGCCCATGCACGGGCAAGCGCGCGAGTCGCGCTCGGTCTGCCCCGGCCTGCATTCGGCGGCCGTCATGCACGCACCCCAGTCGCTCCACGGGCCCCAGCGGCAATCACCGCCGCACGTGCGTGCGCGCTCCTGCCGGCCCTCGCCGCACTCGCCGCACGGTCGCTGCTCGGTCTGCCGCTCGCCGGCGGCGCACTCGCCGCTGCTCGCGCACTCCCACGCGCTCCACGTGCAGTCCGCCTGACACGTGCGCCGTTGCGTTCCGCACATCCCGCAGGCACCGGCCGTCTCGACCATGCCCGGGCTGCATGCGCCCGACTCGCAGGGACCGTCGTTGACCCAACGCCCCCGCTCGCAGCGTTGCAACTGCATGCCGCAGCGCTCGCACGGCACGGTGCGGGTGCCACCCGTGCAGTCGCACTCCGTGGGCGCGTTGCAGGGCGCCCACAGGCCGTCGGTGCATCGCTCGACGCCGGGGCCGCACGCGCTCGAGCAGGGTCGTTCCGCCATGGCTCCGACGCGCGGATTCGCGTCGTCGCAATCGCGTTCGGCCACGCGACCGTCTCCGTCCGCGTCGGTTCCGACCGGAACGCAGCGGCCGCCGCTGCACGTCTCGCCGGCGCCGCACGGCGGCGAGCAGCTCGTGCCCGAATCGCGCGGGGTCGGAGCGTCGGGGCGGTTTCCGTCGGGTCGTTCGGCGTCGAGCCAGGGCGGAACCTCGGCGTCGTCGCTGGTACGGTCGATCGAGGGGAATGGCTCGCCCGACGCGCACGCCGAAGCGAGCGCCGTGTACAGCGCGATGAGCACGACGGACGCAAGCATACGAGCCGCGGACGACGGGCGTCCACCGCCGCTCGCATCTCGAACGCGACCGTCTGGCGCGATGGGCGGAGGAGGAGGGATTCGAACCCCCGGTACCGTTTCCGGTACTGCGGTTTTCAAGACCGCTGCCATCGACCGCTCGGCCACTCCTCCGCTCGATCATTGTGGCACGCCTCGACGTCGCGCTGCATCGCGCACGCACCTGGGCTCGACACGCCGTTCCCGGGCTCTGCCTCGGGCTCGCGCTCGAGCTCGGGGCTGGACCCGGACGCCGCCCGACGGCGCCGCCCGCGCGTCGTGGAGCTCGTCGACGTCCTGACGCGATGGACGTCGCGGCTCGCGCGGACGATGTGACCGGCGGGGTCGCTGTCCGCTACGCTGCGTGGCGGGTGCCCTTCGACGCGGACGATTTCCGCGAGTACTTCGCTCATGCGCCCGCTGCGCTCGCGTTGCGCGAGTGCGTGCGATTGCGGGCCCTGCGCGCCCTGTCGATGCCGGCACCGGTCCTCGACGTCGGTTGTGGGGATGGACTGTTCGCGCGGCTCGCGTTTCCCGATCGCGTCGTCTGGGGCGTCGACGTCAGTGCGCGGGAGGTGGATCGCGCGCGCCGCTCGACGGCGTATCGCACGGTCGTCCACGGCAGCATTTGCGAGGTGGAGCTCCCCGACGGGTATTTCCGCAGCGCGCTCGCAAATTGTAGCCTGGAACACATTTCCGACGTCGAGGCCGCGCTGCGCACCATCGCGCGGGCGCTCGTTCCCGGCGCCCCGTTCGTCGCGATCGTGCCGCTGCCCGACTGGACGCACCAGCTCGCCGTGCATCGGCTGTTGTCTCGGGCGGGGCTCGCGGCCGTGGCGCGCGCGTACGCGGCGGCGCTCGACCGGACGTTCGCCCATGTGCATATGGACGACGAGTTCGGATGGCGGCGCCGCCTGCACGCGGCGGGGTTCGACGTGGAACGCGTGGTCGGTCTCGTCGGCGCGGACGAGGGCTTTGCGTTCGACGTGCTGTTGCCGCCGAGCGGGATGGCCTGGCTGACCAAGCGCCTGACGGGGCGCTGGGTGTGGATGCCTGCGATCCGGCGCCGGCTCGCTCCATGGATCGGACGTTCGGTGCAGGCGCTCGTGCGCCATGCGCCGGACGGCGCGGCGCCGGAGCACGGGGAGCTGTTGATCGTCGCGCGCCGTGTGGGATCGCCGCCTCCGTGACGACGCGTGCCCCTTACTTCACGAACCATGCGCGGCGGCGGCGCTGGCCCTGGAGGCTGTACCACGGCCCCATCGAGCGCGCGCTCGCGCGCATCGTGCGGGCGCACACGGGCGGTCGGGGTCTCGTGGTCGGTTGCGGGCTCGAACCGTTCGTGCCGGGCGCCGAGCGTGCGCTGCGGTGGCACGGCTGCGATCTGGACCCGGACGCGATCGCGGCGTGCGAGGCCTCGTACCCGGCGATGCGGGGTCGGCTCGCCGTGTGCCCCGACGCGTACACGCTGCCGTCGGTGGCTCCGTTCGACGGGACGTTCGACGTGGTGGTGGCCAAGGAGGTCATCGAGCACGTCGAGGAGCCGGAGCGATTCGCGCGGGCGCTGGCGAGCCGGGTCGCGCCCGGCGGTGACCTCGTGCTGAGCACGCCCGATTACGGCTTCCCCTCCACGCTGGGTCTACTCGAGGCCACGGTGCTCGAATGGATCGCACGCCGCGAGGGTTGGAGCCGCGCGTACATCCATCCGTCCCCCATGACGGCCGCCCGGCTGGCCGCGCTCGACCTGGGCCCCGACGTGTCCCTCGTCCGGATCCGCCGCGTCGCCTTCGGCTGGGCGCTCGTGGCCTGCTGGCGGCGCGAGGTGCCTCAGCCCGGCGCGGGTCGATCGACGCCTTCGAGGAACGAAGGCTGCGCCGCGAGCCGTTCGAGGTGATGCGTCTCGTCCCCGTACAGGACCGCGAGGGCCGTCATGCGCTTGAAGAACAGGCCCACGTCGTGCTCGTCCGTGATGCCGATGCCGCCGTGCAGCTGAATGGCTTGCTGTACGACGAGGCGTCCGCCCGCCGACAGCTGCGCCTTGGCCGCACTGACGGCTCCGCGCCGGGTGTCGTCGTGCTCGTTTTCGCATTCGACCGCGGCCAGGATCGCCATCGAGCGCAGCATCTCGAGCTCGACGAACATGTCGACCGCGCGATGCTGTAGGACCTGGAACGTCCCGATCTTGACGCCGAACTGCTCGCGCGTCTGCAGGTGCGCGAGCGTCAAGGCGAACGCCGCGCCCGCCACCCCGAGGCCCTCGGCGACCGCGGCCGCCGCCGCGCAATCGAGCGCGCGCTCCAGGGCCGGCAGCGCCGAGCCTTCGGGCCCGAGTCGATCCTCGGCGCCGACTCGGACCGCATCCAGCCGCACCTCGGCCGACGGTTGCTCCTCGATGGTTCGTCGCCGCGTGACGGCGAGGCCCTGCGCGCTCCGCGGCACGACGAACAGCGTGGGACCGTCCGGGGCGAGTGCGCTCACCACGAGCGCGTCGGCGGCGTGACCGTTGTCCACCCAGATCTTGCGACCGTCGAGCCGGTAGCCGTTGCCTTCGCGCCGGGCCACCGTGCCCTCGGGCCGCAAGGCATATCGGCGTGCGGGCTCCATCCACGCGAGCGCGAGCGAGGTGCGACCCTCGATCATCGGGGCGAGCCAGCGGCTCTGCTGGTCTGCGTCGCCGGCATGCCGGATCGCCTGAGCGGCCAGGACCGCCGACGCGATGTACGGCTCGGGGACCAGCCCGGCGCCCAGAGCCTCGAGCAGCACCATGACGTCCACCATGCTGCCGCCGGCGCCCCCGGCGCGTTCGGGAAGGGATAGACCGAGCCAGCCCAGTTCGCCCATCTTGCGCCACACATCGGGCTCCCAGCCGCGCGCGTCCTCGCGCATCCGCCGCGCGCGCGCGACGGGGCTGTCGTGACGCACGAAGCGTCGCGCGGCGTCGGCGAGCAGTCGCTGTTCCTCGGTCAGGTCGAAGTCCACGCTCCCGCTCCTTTCAACGCACCGGAAGCCCGAGTACGAGCTTGGCGATGACGTTGCGCTGGATCTCGTTGGTGCCGCCGTAAATGGTCGTCGCGCGCGCGTAGCAGTGCGAAGGGCCGACCCACTGCTCGAGCGGGTGCAGCCAGTCCGTCGGGGGCTCGAACCAGTTGCGCGCGTTGGGCCCCATCACGTCCATCGCGAGCTCCAGGATCTGCTGGCTGAGCTCCGAGCCCCGGATCTTGAGCACGCTGGATTCCGGCCCCGGCGCGCGTCCCTGTTGCTGGGCCCACAAGGCGCGCCAGTTCTGTACCTGTAGGGCGCGCAGGCGCACTTCGAGCCGCGCGATGCGCTCGCGCCAGCGCGGGTCGTCGAGCAGGGGCCTGCCGTTGTCGAGGGTGCGCGCGGCGATGCGCTTGACGCGCAACAGCGCGCGCCGCGACAGGCCGACGGCGGCGATGAGGGTGCGCTCGTGGCCGAGCAGGGCCTTGGCGAGGGTCCAGCCGCCGTGCAGCGGGCCGACGACGTTCTCTTTCGGGACACGCACGTTCTCGAGGAACGTGTCGCAGAAAGCCGGCGTGTGCCCGATCGTCAGCATCGGGCGTACCGTCACGCCGGGGCTGCGCATGTCGACGAGCAGGAAACTGATCCCCGCCTGCGGCTTGCTCGCCGTCGGATCGGTGCGCACGAGGCAGAACATCCAGTCGGCGTGCTGGGCGTAGGTCGTCCATGTCTTCTGGCCGTTGACGATCAGGTGCCCCGTGCCGTCGTCCACGGCCGTGGTCCGGAGCGAGGCGAGGTCGCTGCCTGCGCCGGGCTCGCTGTATCCCTGGCACCAGACCTCCTCGCCCGAGAGGATCTTCGGGAGGAAACGGCGTTTCTGAGCGTCGGTCCCGAACTGCAACAGCAGCGGACCGACCATGTACAGGCCGAACGGCGACAGATGCGGCGCCCCGGCCAGCTCGAGCTCTTCGTTCAAGATGAAGCGCTCGGTGGGGTCGAGCCCCGCCCCGCCCCATTCGACCGGCCAGTGCGGCGCGACCCAACCCTTGCGGTACAGGATGCGATGCCATCGCATGACCTGCTCGTGCTCGAAGTGGCCGTCGACTTCGGCGACGGCGCGCAGATCGGGCGGCATCTCGGTCGCGACGAACTCGCGGACGCGCTCGCGGAATGCGAGGTGCTCGGGGCGAAAGCGCAGGTCCACGGGCGCGGACTGTAGCAGCCCCGCGGCGACGGCAAGCGAGCCGTGCGGACGCTGGAATCAGGTTCGGCCTCGGTCTCGGGCTCCGCCTCAGACTCGGCCTCGGTCTCGGACCCCGGTTGCGATTCAGGGTCGGACCGCACCGCGCGGCGCTCCAAAAACGTGCGCGCGAAACCGCTCGTTCACGATTCGCCCGCGGCGCGTCGGAACGCGGCGAGCGACGGGGCAACCTGCTCCGCATCGGAGACGGGACGCCCGCACGCCTGCAGACTGCACGGATAGACGCACGGCCGCCCCGGATACGGATACCGACTCGCGTCCGGCGGGACGCGTTCGACGCGGGTGCGCCAGTCGGCCGCGCGCAGCGAGGCTTCGAACAGCGCGCTCGTGCGCGGATCGTCCGCCGGACCCACGACGTGCAGCATGGGCCGCTCGGACCGCAGCAGCAGCGCGCCGAGCAGGAAGTCGCCCACGATCCGCCCCGAGCGGCGGATTTCGCCCGCGTCCGCCGCCGCCGAGAGATACGCCCGCGCGCGCTCCTCGAATCCGACGTCGGCGGTCAGGTCCGCGATGGCGGCGAGCGACTGCGCGAGTCGTCCGTTCTCCTCGATTGGCACGCGCGGCCGCAGGGGGCCTTCGCGCGGAACCTGGCTCACACAGCCCGTCCGTGCGTCGCAGAACGTTCGTTCGACGACCTCGGCCAGCTCGCGCGCCCGCGCGGCCTCGCGCGGATCGCCCGTGACGTGTTGCCACGCCAGACGCGCGCGCAGCATCGCGACCTGATCGGCGAGATACCAGCGTTCCGAGGCGTCCCGCGGTGCGTGGCGGAACAGACCGCGTCGCGCGTCGAAGTGGTGCAGCTCGGCGAACGCGATCGCCGCGCGGGCCAGATCCGTCGCCTCGCGCCGCAGCGCGTCGTCGGGCGGAAGGGCCGAGGCGAGCCGCAACAGGCCCGCCGCCAGCATTCCCTGGGTCGACGCGTGGGGCGTCGGATCGACGCGCGGGATGCCGAGCGCCCGCCGGCCCGCGTCGTCGAGCGCGAAATACGCCTCGCCGGTCATGGGGGCGCGTCCCTCGACGCGAAGGTCGGCGTCCATGCTCGTGGAGAAGGCGCCTTCGGGCGTGCGGAGAAAATCGCGGAGAAAACGCACGATGTCCCGCGCCGCGGCGCGCCAGCGCGTCTCGCCGGTCGCGCGCAGCACTTCCGCGAGCGCCTCGAGCGCGCCTGCTTGCACGGACGCGATGCGTTTGTAGTGGGGGCGATCCCAGACGCCGCGGACCGAGTACTGGTACATGCCGCCCCAGACCGGGTCGATGAGGCGCACGTACTGCGCCATCGTGCGTGTGGCGCGCTCGGGCCACGGGTCGGGACGCAACAGCGCCAGCAGCACCGGAGCGGTGAAGGGATACTTCTGGGGCCGGCCCCACCCCTCGGCCTGCTCGTCGTACATCGCGTCGAGCTGGTCGGTGGCCAGGTGCGCCGCCGCCTCCAGCCCGTCGAGCGGCGCCGACGGCGGTCCCGAAGCGGCGAAGACGTCGCGCGGCCGCGGGTCGTCGAGCGCCCCGCGCAGCTCGCGCAGAAACGCATCGGGGCTCCGATAGCCGCGCATCGCGCGGATTTCGTGGCCGGACGCGTCGAGCACGATCGTCGCGGGCCAGCCCCACGCGCCGTAGCGTTCTGCGAGGAACGGATCGGCGTCCGCGTCGGCGAGCACGGCGACGAAGCGGGAACCGACGAGCTCGGCGACGCGCGGATCGCGGTAGGTCGTCTCGTTCATGACGTGACACCAGTGGCACCACTGCGTCTTGACGGAGAGCAGGACGAGGCGCCCCGTTTCGCGCGCGCGTTCGAACGGCGCTGCGCCGTAAGAAAGCCACTCGATGCTCGCGGCGGGAGCCGAAGCGCTGCGCGGAGCCTGCGGGACTCGCGGCGCCGTGCCGCACCCGCTCCACGCCAGTGCAAAGCAGTAGACGAGCGCGCGAGGGATCGCGCTGGTCGGGCTTTTCCCTCGCGGACTCCGGTTCGGGCTCGGACTCGGGCTCGGGCTCGGGCTCCGGCACGGACTCGGACTCCGACTCGTGCACGGGCTCGAGAGCTCTTCGATTCGATCAAACGACACGAACGACTCGGTCGGGACGGCAGCGGACGGGTCTTGCACCTTTGGGGCGAGGGCACGTCGCATGGACGGTTCCGGTCGAGCTCCGTTCATCGCTTGTTCGACCGGGGTGCCTTTGCCGATCTTCCGGCCGGGTACCGCTCACACAGCATGCGATAGAGCGCGCGCAGCCCCATCGTTTCGCCTCCGACGGGGCGGCCCGGGCGGCTCTCGATGTTCCAGGCCATCGTGTCGATGTGGATCCACGGCGTCGTGGCCGAGACGAACTCGCGTAGAAAAAGGGCGGCCGTGATCGCGCCGGCGTGCGGGCTGCTGCTCGCGTTGACGAGATCGGCCACCTTGCTGTCGAGCTGGGATCGGTAGCCGTCCCACAACGGCATTCGCCACAAACGGTCCCCACTGGCCTCGGCGGCGCGCAACAGGTCGGCCGCGAGCGGTTCGTCGTTGCAGAACAGAGCCGGCACGTCGGGTCCGAGCGCGACGCGTGCCGCACCGGTCAGGGTCGCGACGTCGATGAGCACGGCGGGCCGTTCCGCGTCCGCCTCCGCGAGGGCGTCGGCGAGGATGAGGCGACCCTCCGCGTCCGTGTTGGTCACTTCGACCGTCAGGCCCTTGCGCGTGCGCAGCACGTCCAGTGGCCGATACGCATTACCCGAAACGGCGTTGTCGACGGCCGGCACCAAAACACGCAGCCGAATGGGAAGCCCCGCGTCCATCACGGCATCGGCCAGGGCGAGCACGGTCGCGGCGCCCCCCATGTCTTTCTTCATGAGCTGCATCGCGCTCGAGCTCTTCAGGTCCAAGCCGCCCGAATCGAAGCAGACGCCCTTGCCGACCAGCGTGACGCGGGGTGCGTCGGTCTTGCCCCAACGCAGATCGATAAGCCGAGGCGGGCGGTGGCTCGCTCGCCCTACGGCGTGAATCATGGGGTAGTTCTCCGCCAGCAGCGATTCGCCGACGATCACGCGCACGCTGGCGCCGTGCCGGCGCGCAATGTTCTCGGCGGCTTCGGCGAGCTCCGCCGGCCCCATGTCCTCGGCGGGGGTATTGATGAGATCGCGGCCGAACGTGATGGCCCGGAATAGGCGCTCCACCTGCGCGCGATCCGCGGCCTCCGGCCACAGAAGCTCGGCGCGGTCTCGCGGCGAGCCGCGTGTCTTGTACTTGCGAAACTCGTAGCCGCCGAGCGCCCAGCCGAGCGCGACGTCCGTCGCTTCCTCGCGCCCGGGTTCGACGTCGAGAAAGTAGCGCCCCACCGGCAGCCGTGCTGCAAGCGCCGCGAACGTCCAGATGGCGTGACCGTTTTTCGGGGGGGCGGCATAGACGACGTGGATTTCGCCCCTGCGGCCGGGAACCAACAGGTGCTCCCCGAAATCGGCCACGAAACCCGTGCTGTTCGCCCAGGCGCGCGCGACTTTGGAAAGCCCGCGTGCTACCTTCGGCCACCCTTTCTTGTCGACGATGATGATCGGCGCGGCACCCCGTCTCGAGCCACTCACCAGATTCATGGCCGGCCACAAGTAGCACGGCGTACGCCCAAGCGCGCACTCCCGCCTTTCGCACCGGACTGGGTCGTGGGTCTTGCTCCCGCGCGTTTTCGGGCTCGGATTTGGGCTCGGGCTCAAGCTCGGTCTGGGACTCGGGCTCGGGCTCGGCCTCAGGCTCGGCCTCGGTCCTGGACTCGGGCTCGGTCTCGGTCCCGATCTCGGACTCGGCCTCGGACTCGGAGTCGGGATCGGGAGCGGTCTCGGTCCTGGGCTCGGGCTCGGTCTGGGACTCGGGCTCGGGCTCCGACTCGGGCTCGGACTCGGGCTCCGGATCGGAGTCGGTCTCGGTCTCGGGCTCCGATTCGGACCCGGATTTGGGCGGGGGCTCCGGCTCGGGCTCGTGTCGCGATTGCGTGGTGCCTGCGGGCCGGATAATGGGCGGTACGCGATGCGATCGCTGCCGCTGGCCGACGCGCACGACGCGCAAGTCGCGCGCTGTACGTATTGCCCCAAGCTGTGCCGACACGCCTGTCCCGTCTCGACCGCCGAGGCGCGCGAGACGACGACGCCGTGGGCAAAGATGGCGTCGTTGCACCACGTCCGGCGCGGCGTGCTCGACGCCGATCCGTCCGTTGCGTCGACGTGGTGGGCCTGCACCGGCTGCCTGCGTTGCCGCTCGTTCTGCGAGCACCGGCACGAGGTGGCGCGCACCCTCGCCGCCGGGCGCGCCGAGGCCGTTCGACGCGGCTGGGAACCGCCGAGCGTGCGACGCTGGCTCGACCGTGCATCCGAGCGAGAGCGCCGAGTGCGCGTGGCCGCAACGCCCTGGCGTTCGGGCGCTGCGGCCGACCCCACGCGCGTTTATCTTCCCGGATGCAGCGCCCTGGTGCGTGCGCCCGAACAGGCCGAGGCGGGCTTCGACGCGTTGCGGGTGCTGTACCGAGCGGAACCGACGGTGCTCGCCGATCGCTGCTGCGGCCTGCCGTGGCTCGAGGCGGGCGATCCGGACGGCTTCGCGCGCCGCGCGCGGGCGATGCTCGATGAAATCCGGACGCGTCGCGAGGCCGTATTCCTCGATCCGGGATGCCTTCACGCGCTGCGTGTGATCGCACCTTCGATGGGCATCGACGTTCCTGCGGGTTCGCGCCTGCGGCACCTGGTCGAGGTCGCGGCCGACCGCCTCGAGACGTGGTCGCCCGTCGAGCTCGACGGCGCGGTCCGCTACCTCGATCCGTGCCGTCTGGCGCGTGGGCTCGGCGTCGTCGAGGCACCGCGGCGCCTGGTCTCCCACGTGCTCGGGCGAGCGCCAAACGAGACGTTCCACCACGGGGCGCTCGCCGAGTGCAGCGGTCAGGGTGGGCTGCTGCCCGTCACCGCGCGTGGGACGGCGGACGCGATCGCGCGCGAGCGCCTCGCCGAGCACGAACGCGCGGGCGGCGGCTGGCTGCTCACGGCGTGCCCCTCGAGCACGGTCGCGTTGCGCCGGGTCGGCGCGCGCGTGCTCTCGATGGCGGACCTGTTGCGCGCGTCGGCGCGTCGCGAGCCCTTGCGGGTGGAGGCGTGAGCCCGGCCTGCGCACGCGTCGGCCTCGACGGTACGACGGCTCCGTACGGCGTCGCGCGTGGCACGCGACGCGGACCCGTCGCTCCGATCCGCTCGTCACGCACGTCGGGCTGCGTCGCGACACCGGCGCCGCTGGCCGTCGCCCTCGGACGTGCGAGCCTCGGCGCCGTGGCGCTCTGGGTCGCGGTCTGGCTCGCCTGGCAGGGCTGCGCGGGATCCGTGGGCGGTCGCTCCGGCGGCGAGGGCCGTCCGCTGCTGACGACCGACGATCCACGTGCGGAGGCGGATCTGCGAGCCGCCCGCGAGGCGGAGGACGCCGAACGCTTCGAGGAGGCGCGCGTGCGGTATCGCGCATTTTTGGAGCGGCATCGCGACGATCCGCTCGTGCCCGTCGCCCACCTCGGGCTCGGACGCCTGCTCGTCGACGGCGATCCGACCACGGCTCGCATGCACCTCGCCGTGGCCGCGCGTTGCACCGACGCCGTGGTCGCCGAGCGCGCGCGGTTCTGGGACGCCGTCGCGCTTGCACGGCTCGGACAGTACGCCGCGGCTCTGGACGCGCTGCGCCCGTTCGTCGGGCGGACCGTCGACCCGGAGGAGACGGGGCGCCTGTTCGCGACGATGGCCGAAGCGGCGCGGCGGATCGGCGACGGGGCGGGTGCGCTGGCTGCGCTCGATGCGCTGCTCGCGGCGCCGGTGCGGGAGCGCGAGCGAGCCGCGGCCTACGCCCACGCAACCGAGATCGTCGCCTCGATGGACGCGGCGGGCCTCGATCGCGCGCTCGCGACGCTTCCGCCGCGAGGCGCCGTCTGGCCCATGGGGGCTCGGCGCGCGGTGCAGCTCGCCTTCGACCGGGGCGACCTCGAGCGCGTGCGCGAGATCGTCGCGGCGATGCGCGAGGCGGGAGTGCCGCTCGACGAGACGGTTCGCGAGATGGCCTTGCGAGCCGAGCGGACCGAGCAGGTCGATCTGGACGCGATCGGCGTCCTGGTCCCGCTGTCCGGGCGTGGGCGCGCGGTCGGGCAGCACGCCCTCGAGGGAGCGATGACGGTCCTGGGGCCGCCGCAGCCCGGTGCCCCGCGGCCGGGGCAACCGCGGCTCGTCGTGCGCGACGAGGGCGAGAGCGCCGAGCGCGCCGTCCGAGCGGTCGTGGACCTGGCCACACTGCATCGCGTCGCGGCGATCGTCGGACCGCTGTCGAGCGCGGCCGCCGAGCCCGCGGCGCGGCGTGCGCAGGAGCTCGGCGTCCCCATCCTCGTGCTGGCGCCGCGCGAGTCCGTCACCGCATCGGGCGGGTTCGTCTTTCGTCTCCAGCCCACCGCGCTCGAGGAGGCGCGGCGGCTCGTGGCTGAGGCGCGCGCACGGGGCGCCTCACGCTTCGCAGTTCTGCATCCGGACGACGAGAGCGGACGGACCCAGCGCGCGGCATTCGAGCTCGCGGTGCGCGAGGCTGGGGTCAGCTTCGAAGGTGCTCGTGCGTACCCGGCCGACGGGCGCACGATCGCCGCGGTCGCCGCCGAGTTGCCGCGAACTGCGGACGCCGTGTTCGTTCCGGACGTCGCCGCACGCGTCGCGGTCGCCGCGCCCGCCATTGTCGCGGCGTGGTCCGGTCGGAGAGGCGGCGGCTCCGGGAGCACGCCGCCACGGTTGCTCGTTCCGTCCATCGGTTTCGACCCGCAGGTTCTTGCGCCCATCAGCCGGCAACTCGAGGGCGCGTTGCTGGGATCCGCGTTCCACGCCCCGTGGACGGAGGACGCCGCGGCCAGCTTCGTCGTTGCCTATCGGGATCGCTTCCAACGTCTGCCCGATGTGTACGCGGCGACGGCGGCCGATGCGGTGCGCCTGATCCGTCAGACCTTGGCGGACGGGGCGCGAACGCGCCGCGAGATCGCCGACCGACTCTCTCGGCCCCTCGATTCGTACGGCCCAAGTGGCGGACTCGGGCCCGATCGCGGACCGCGGCGCGCCCTGCGCGTCTACGAGATGGACGACGGTGCCCTGGTGCCGTTGCCCTGATCGTCATTGCCCACGGAGCGCGGACGGCCGTCGCAGACCCCGGGGCGCCCGACGGCTAGCGCGCCGCCCTCGCGTTCACGGGTGGGTCGCCGAGGGGTCGTCCCACGAAGCCGGGATACCACGGCCAGAACGGTGGTCGGTCCTGACATCGTGGGCGATCGTCGGGCGGGCAGTAGATGCGTACGTGGAAGTGGTTGGCGTGCGGGTGTGCGCCCGACGGCTGCACCATCACCTGCCGCGCGCGCTCGAGGATGCGCGCGGGTGCGCGCGCCCTGCGTGCCTGCGCGAGCAGGCGGGCTTGGATCGCACGCGAGACGAAGATGAACTGCACGCGGGCGTCGGCGTCAGTCAGCAGGCGCGCCACCAGCTCCCAGTTGCGTGCGTCGTCGAAGCGCAGCCCCTCGTTCGGCGGCGGGGCGGTCCCGTCGGCGCGAAACGCGGCGAACGCCCACGGTTGGTGGGGCCGGCCCGCTCCATCGAGCATGTAGAAGGCGAGGTCGACGTCGCGGCCATTCTCGTGAGACGCGTGCCCGGGAATCTCCCCACCCGTCTTGCGCGACAGCTCGCCCACCGTCAGGCGTGCGCCCGGATGCCTGCGGGCCACGTGCGCGCCGGCACGCTGCACGAGTTGGACGAGCTCCCACGTACCCCAGAAGTTGTCCGCAGCCGCGTAGGCTCCCGCATATCGCACGGCCGCGCTCGGCTCCAGGCGAACCGCACGTACCAAACGACCGTCCCACGGCAGCCCCTCCGAGCGCGAGGCGCGCGGCCGGATCGATTGCGGTCGGCCCGGATCGGCCGTGGCGACGAGCGCGCTGCTCGATGCCGCCAGCCCCACACATGCCGCAAGCAGCGCAATCCGGATCACGCGACGGTTGGGGCGCGCGTCGGTGCCGCTCGCGCGCGTCGACACGTCGTCTGGTTACGGCCCGTTCGCTCGATCGGGCAAGTTTTCGGCGGCGGGGCTCGCCGATCTCCAGTCGAGCTCACCTCTGACCGCGGCGGCCAAGCTGGTCGATCGCGGCGCGGTCTCGGCCTCGGTCACGGGCTCGGACTCGGACTCGAGGACTCGGACTCGAGCTCGCGACGCGACTCGGCCACGTCGACCGACGTGACCGTCGCCGTGAGCCGATCGCGAATCCGACCGCGGGTCGTCAGCCGGGTGTCAGCGACCGGAGTGCCGCGGCCATGCGCGGCATCGCCTCGGCGATTTGACCTTGCGAGACGGCGCCGACACTCAGCCGGAACCAACCCCCTTCGCCGCGCACGCCGAACGCCTGGAACGGGACGAGCCCGACGCCCGCCTCCTCGAGCAGGAAGCGACGGACCTCCTCGTTCGTCTGCAACCGCGTTCCGGCGCGCGTGCGCCAGCCGAACGGATGGACGCGCGCCGTCAGATAAATGGCGCCCTCGGGCGGCAGGCTGTCCACCGGGAGCCCCTCGCGGCGCATGCCCTGAATGGCCTCGTGCAGCGCGGCGAGTCGTTCCGCGATGCCGCGAGCGAGCACGCGGACGTATCCCTCGCACGCTTCGGCGTCGTCGAGCAGTCGTGCCGTGGCCACCTGCTCGGCGCGCGGCGCCCAGGCGCCGATGTGACCGAGCAGCGCGCTCATACGATCGATGACGTCGGACGGTCCCACGGCCCAGCCGACGCGTACGCCCGTCGCCGCGAACGCCTTGCTGATCCCGTCGACGAACACCGTGTACCGCGCCATCTCCGGCTCGAGCTCCGGCGGCGTGACGTGGGTCGTGCCCGGGGCGGTGAGCATCCAGTAAATCTGGTCGTACATGAGAAAAAGCGGGCGTCGCCCCGTGCGGCGTCGACGCGCGTTTTCGTCGAGGATCGCGTGGCAGATCTCGGCGAGTGTCTGACGTGCGATGGCCGTGCCGCTCGGATTGAGCGGCGAGTTGAGGCATACGAGGCGCGCGTCGGACAGCACGGGCAGCAGCGCGTCGCGCGTCGGCAGGAAGCGGTCCTCGGGCCGGCAGTCGATCTCAACGGGCCGCGCGCCGACCATGTGTGCGTAGTGGTTGTTGTTCCAGCTCGGCACCGGATAGGCGACCGCCTCGCCCGGATCGACGAGCGCGCGATACGTCGCGTAGATCACGGGCCGCGCCCCGCCCGCGACCAGGATGCCGTCGAGGCCGTACCGCAAGCCGAGCGCACGCTCGTAGAAGCGCTGGATGGCCGCGCGCAGCTCCGGCATGCCGTTGCTCGGCGGGTAGTTCGTCTCGCCCGCCGCGTACGCATCGACGATGGCCGCCCGCAGTCGCTCCGGGATCGGGAACTGTCGCGGATCGAAGTCTCCGACCGTTAGGTTGCACACCGGACGCCCAGCCGCGAGGAGCGCGCGGATTTCTGCGGCGATTTTCAGAATCTCCGAGCCGACGAGGCCTGCCGCCATCGTCGAGACGACTTGCGGTTCCTCGGGTCGGGGCGCGGCGAGCGACGAGACATCGACGATGGGCCGAGACATGGGCGGCGGCAGCATGCCACGGATCGGAGCGGGGCCAAGCGCGAAGACGCACGGTCGTGCGCGATCGCGCGCGGGGCGTCTCCGCGTCAGGGCATCCGCGTGATGTTCAGCACGGCGGCCCCCTCGGCGTCGGTAAAGAAGGCGTCGAGGACGAGCACGATGACCTGGCCCTTCGTGACCGACAGTTGGATGCGAGACTGCGTACCGAGGTCGCCCCCCGCGTCGTCGTTGCACGCCAGTTCGTCGCCCTCGCAGCTCCCGTTCCGTGCGTACAGCACGGTGTCGTACTCCGAGCCCTGCGTGTCGAAGACGTACCTCCCGGCCATCGGGGCGGTCCACTGAATCACGAGCTCGCGTCCGCCTCCGCCGCATGTTCCGAGCAACGACCCTTCGGCAACACCGCACGGATCCGTCGGATCGACCGCGGCCAATGTTCCCTCGAACACGCGCATGCCTACCATCGTGCCGATGTCGTGAGGCACACACCCTGCGCTGGAGCCTTCGCAGCGATGGATGCCGAGTCGATAATTGCCGGCTTGTCCATCGTAGCCGTCCACGACGACGTGAACACGCTGGCCGGCGGTCAGATCGACGCGCACGACCGATTGCAAGTCGACATGGTCGTCGTTGCACGCGAGACTCAGCCCCGCCGGGCAGTTCTCGAGCACGTCGAGCACGGTGTCGTAATCGGAGCCGACCAGGGAGAACGCATAGTTCCCGGCGCTTGGCGCCGTCCACGTGTAAATCGCGTCCGACGAGTCGGATTCGCGACAGGCTGGGGTCACTTCATCCGTGCGTCCCATCGTTGTTCCGGTCGCGACGTCGGGCCCGAGCATCGAGCCGAGATCGGCGACGACGGTGCATGAGCCACCGCCGTCCGCCGTTGCGTCCGTGCTCGGCCTCGCGTCGGAAATCGCGGCGTCGCCGGCTGCGTCCGACGTCACGGCGTCCGCCGCCGTTCCATCCGTCGCCGCGCCGTCCGTAGCTGCACCGTCGAACGCGTCGCCGTCCGAAGTCGGAGCATCCGTGCTGGCGTCAGCGACAGCCGCCTCGGGATCCATGGCATCGGAGCCCGCGTCTTCCGCAATCACGTCCGGAAAGGGCGCGTCGACGAACGAAACGTCGGCTGCGGCGTCCGCCGCCGGGCTCGCGTCGAGAACGGGGGGCGCGGTCTTGCGGGCCTTGCAGGCGGAAGCGAGCACGAGGAGCAGGAGTGCGGTCCAACGAGCGGCCTTCGGCATGTCGCACGCGCTCAGCAAGAAACGTGCTCGCAACGATCACGAAGCAACTTCGTGAAGGTAACCGCAATTTCACTGCTGCAACCGACACCGGACATGGCTAGTGCGGTGGCCGGTCGAGCCGGGTTTGCCGACCCCGGCCGACATCGGTGCATCACAGGGTTCCTCTTGGTGCAGGGCCGCCGATGCGAACGCACCAGCTCGTCAACGCCAGGCCTGAGAAGTCCGGTCGAGGCCGAGGCGGAACCCCAGGAAGTCCGAGATCGAGTCACGGCGGTGGTCACGTCGACTCGATGTTGCCGGGAGGGTGCTGCGAGCCCGAGGCCGACACCGCGAAACCGAGCCCGACTCGCGGTCGGACTCGGAGCGCTCGTCCAAGCCCGAGTACGGTCGGCCTGGCCCGACCGGTGACATCCCGCCGTGCGCGCGAAGACGATGGCCGCGCGTGGATTACTGGAACAGGGGTCCTGGGTCGATGGGGCCGAAGCGCTCTTCGTGCCGCGCGAGTGTCTCGCCGAGCACGGCGTGGAAGCGCTTGGCGTGCGATGGGGAGAGCAGCACACGTGCGACCAGAAAGCCCTGCGGCCCCTGCACGAACGCGAAGTCGAGGACGACGACGTCGAACGTGCTTCCCACCTGCGCGACGTTGGCGAATCGCCCTTTGGCTACATCGTCGTCGGCCTTGATGTTGATCGTCGGCAGCGCAGCCGCTCGGCGGCTCGGGTCGTCCGGATTCATGGCCGGAGCATGGTCCGACCCCGACCCTGGCGCCATTGCGTCGATCGGGGTGGGTGCTCGTCGCGGTTCGTCTCCGCGACCGCGTGCCTCTAGGCGCGCTCGCGGCCCGGCGCTATCCTGTCGCCGCGAGAGGACTTCAGACGATGACCTATTCCGGCGCGTCCGTAGCGCGAGAGGCCCGCGAAGGATTGAGCAGGGCGCTTGCCGCGCTCCAGGAGGATCCGAACGTGCCAGCCGACGTGATGTCGGTGGCGGAGAACGTCGCGCACGCCGTCGGGTCGCTGTTCGAGGCCGAGCGCGCGTCGACCGAGCCCGACGGGAAGGCCGGCGTGCGCAGCGCGCTCGGGTATCTGAGCCAGACCCTCGCGTTGCTGCAGAATCTGCGCAGCGACCATCGCGGCGTGGCCACGGCTGCCGAGGCGCTCGCGCAGTCGATGAGCAAGCTCTACCCGCTCACGGTCGTGCCATCGCGCCTGCCGCCTGCCGCATCGGGAGCCGCCAACGTGGTCGTGCCGCCCTCCCCCGCCGTCCCGCGTGTCTCGTCGGCGTCGCCGGCACCGACGGCGCGAGCCGACGGGTCATCGCCCGCGGCTCCGGCCGCCGGGGCTCCCCCACCGGTCGCCGCCGGCACGCGAGTCCAGCTCGAGGCCAACATCGGCGCGACGACCGAGAGCAACTTCTACGTCGGATTTTCGGGCGACATCGGCGAGGGCGGCGTTTTCATCGCGACCTACGAGACGTTGCCGCGCGGCACACCGGTCGAGGTGCTCGTCACGCTTCCGGGCGGCTTCGAGACGAGGGTGCTCGGTCGGGTCCGATTCGTGCGCGATCCGCTCGATTTCGGCGCCGATTCGGAGCCGGGGATGGGGGTCCAGTTCGAGTCGCTCACCCACGAGCAGCGCGAGCTCGTCCTGCGATTCATCCGCAAGCGCCCGCCCATCTTCTACGACGATTGACCGCGCATCCGTGGAGGAACGACGCGAGCTGCGGCGTGCAGCGCTGAGCGCTGCGCGCAAGGCGCGCGAGCCGATCGCGGCGGCTCTTCGAATCGTACAGGCGGACGAGCCGCTCACGGCGCAGGTGCTGGAGTCGGCCGAGAGGGCCTCGGCAATCGTCCGCCTCCTGTACGCGATCGAAGCGCAGCCCGCGGCGGCGCCCGCCGTGACGCTGCTCGGCCGCGCGATGGAGCGGTCGCAGGAGCTGCTCGCGGCGCTGCGCGAGGTACATGACGCCGACTCGGGCCCCGACCCGCTCGCCGACGCTCTGGCTCGCGCGCTCGCCGTTCTCTATCCGGTGTGTCGCGAGCTCGAGCGTGCTCTGTTTCCGGAAGAAGATGACCGCGAAGAGCCGCCCATACCGCTCGCGCGTCCGCGCGGATCGCACGCGCCGGAACGGCGGCGGGCGCCTCGTGCGGCCATCCAGGTGGACATCGGCCTGCACTCGGAGAGCAACTTTTTCACCGCGCTCAGCGGTGACGTTTCCGACGGGGGCATCTTCGTGGCGACGCACGAATTGCTAGAGCCCGGGTCGGACGTCGACGTTTCGTTCGTCCTGCCCGGCGGACACCACGTCACGGCGCTCGGGCGGGTCACGTGGGTGCGCACGCCCGACCCGGATGGCGAGCTTCCGCCGGGCATGGGCATTCGCTTCGCCCGTCTCGAGGAGGACGACCGGCGCGCGATCGAGGCGTTCATGCGTGCACGCGATCCGATCCTGTACGAGACCTGACGGCGGTGGTCGGCGCGGCCCGTTCACACGTCGGTGCACGTCTCGTCTCGGTTTTCGATTCGGCCTCGAGAGGGAGCTCACGTCAACGGTCAAGCCGCCCGATTGCGCGTCGTGCTCAGACTTGGTTTCGGACTCGGACTCTGTCTCGGTCTCGGACTCTGACTCCGCGTCGGACTCGGATCCCGACGTGGACTCGGTCTCGGGCTCGAGCTCGGACGCCGAGTCGAATTCGGTCTCGGGCGCTACGGGACGGTGCCACCATGAAGCCGACCGACCGCCTCGGTGCCAGGCGGCCACAGCCCCCCTTGACGTAGGCGGCGACGGGGAGGACGTAGCAGCCGTGCTCAGGTTGCCCGTGCTGGCGACGCGGGACGACCTGTCCGGACGGCCGCCTCCGAGACCGGTGGGGCTCGACCCGTTCGCGTGGGGCGCGCTCGTCGATCCCGACGGTCGCCGTTACGAATACCTGCGCCTTTCGGTCACGGACCGCTGCGACCTGGCGTGCGTCTACTGCATGCCTCCCGGCGGCGAGCAGCACCACGCTTTGCGCCGCGAGCTGCTGGACTTCGACGAGGCGGCGCGCCTCGTGTCGGTCTTCGCTTCCCTCGGGATCCGGCGCGTGCGACTGACCGGTGGCGAGCCGCTGGTGCGGCGCGACGTCGTGCGGCTGGTCGAGCTGCTCACCCGCCGCTCCGGCCTTCGCGACGTGGTCATGACCACCAACGGCACGCGGCTCGCGGAACTCGCCCTGCCGCTTCGGCGCGCCGGGTTGACCGGCGTCAACGTCTCGCTCGATTCGCTCGATCCGGATCGCTTTCGCCGCATCACGCGAGGTGGGGAGCTCGCGCGCGTGCTCGCGGGCCTGCACGCCGCCGTCGACGCGGGATTCGAGGTCAGGATCAACGTCGTCGCGCTGGGCGGTCAAAACGAGGACGAGTGGGGTCGCCTCGTCGATTTCGCATGGGATCTCGGCGCCACGCCCCGGTTCATCGAACTGATGCCTCTCGGCGAGGCGTCTCGCCTTCCCGCGACCTGGTTCGTGCCTGCCGCACGCGTCGTCGAGGTCCTCGGCTCCCGCCTGCTTCGCGAAGTTCCGGGTCGATACGATCCCGGTCGCGGTCCCGCTCGTTATCTCGAGGCCGCGGACGGATCGGGGCGACGGGTCGGCTTCATCACGGCCGTCACCGACACGTTCTGCGACCGGTGTAACCGCGTGCGGGTCACCGCGCGGGGCGAGCTGAGACCGTGTCTCGCCTCCGCGCGCGCGGTGGACTTGCGGAACGTGATGAGGACGGGCGGAAGCGACGCCGACGTCGCGTGGGCGGTCCGCTGGGCACTCGGCGCGAAGGATCGCGGTCACGGATTTCTCGATCCTGCGCGCCACGAGCACGTCGAGGTGGGCATGAGCCTCGTTGGCGGCTGAGCACCGGGCCTCGCTAGACTCGTCGCGTGCCGTGCACGGTGCCTCGCCTGCGTGCCTCCGGGTGCGGTTTGTCATCCAGGCCGCCCCGCGTCGTGCCTGCGTACGCGCGGCAGCTCGGCGTCCGACGCGTCGTCGCGACGGCATGGTTGCTGCTCGCGGCCACCGGTGAGTCGGCCGTCGCGCAGCACGACGGCGTCCTCGAGATCCGACCGCCCGAAGCGCTCACCGTGGGGGGGCGCGGGGAGCTGCAATGCCTGGTTCGGCTCGAGCCCCCAGCCGATGAGCCACTCGTGCTGACCGTGCGCGCCGAGGGCGACGCGCTCGAGGTGCTGCGGCGGAGGCTGCTGCGCGTCGATGCCGCACGGCCGTCCGACGATCCGCTGGAGCTGCGCGTGCCCGTGCTGGGTCGCGCGCCGGGAACGGCCGTACTGCGCGTACGGCTGGAAACGTGGTCGTGCCGCGTCGGGTCGTGTCGCCGCGTGGTTGTCGAGCGCAACGCCCGACTCCGCGTCGACGCACCGTGAGCGGGGTGGCGGTCGGGCGAGGGCGAGCGCGATCCGGATCCCGATTCCGAGACCGAGCCCGAGTTCGAGCCCGAGATCGAGTCCGAGACCGAGCCCGAGACCGAGCCCGATTCCGAAACCGAGCCCGAGACCGAGAGCGAGCCCGAGCCCAATTCCGAGACCGAGCCCGAGTCCGAGACCAGGTCAGGGCCAGCAGGCGGCGAGGGGCAGTCCTGTCGCCTGTGGCCAGCCGAAGCGGACGTTCATGCACTGCACGGCCTGGGCCGCGGCGCCCTTGAGCAGGTTGTCGATGGCGGCCTGCGCGAGCAGGCGTCCGGTGCGTTCGTCCAAAGTGTAAGACAGCATACATCTCGCGGAGCCGCGCACGTGCAGGGTGTCGGGACAGCCACCCGGCTCGAGCACCACGACGGTCGGCGAGCCGCGGTACAGGGCGCGCGCCGCCTCCGTGCACGCCGCGGCCGTGGTGCCCGAGCGGGCGACGGCGTACGCGCTCGCGAGGATGCCGCGCGTCATCGGCAGCAGGTGGGGGGTGAACGTCACGCGCACGGTTCGGCCGGCGAGCGCCGAAAGCTCCTGTTCGATCTCCGGCGTGTGTCGGTGCGCACCGCCGACACCGTAGGCGCGCACGCCGCCGCCGACCTCGGGAAAGTGCGTGCTTTCGCGCGGCTGACGGCCCGCGCCCGATACGCCGCTCTTGGCGTCGATGACGATGCCCTCGGGCTCGACGAGCCGCTCGCGCAGCAGCGGTGCGAGCGCGAGGATGCTGGCCGTCGGATAGCAGCCGGGCACCGCGACCAGATCGGCGGTCGCGATTCGGTCCGCGTGCAGCTCGACCAGGCCGTAGACGGCCTGCGAGGCCAGCTCGGCGGCCTCGTCGGGTCCGTACCAGCGCACGTGCTCGGCGCGGTCGCGCAGCCGCAGATCCGCTCCCAGATCGAAGACGGTGCGTCCTCGGGCGCGAAGCGCGCGCACGATGGGAGGGCTGGCGCCGTGCGGCAGCGCGCAGAAGACCACTTCGGCGCGCTCGCTCACGCGGTCAGCGTCGAACGGCTCGACGTCTCCCTCCACGAGCCCCGCGAGCGACGGGATCGCGCGCGAGAGCGGCGCGCCCGCCTTGCCGTGCCCGACGAGCGCCCCGATTTTCACGTGCGGGTGACCCAGCAGCAGCCGGACCAGCTCCGCCCCCGTGTAGCCGGTCGCGCCGACGACCGCGACGCGCACCGCGCGCCCCCGTCCGCTCAGCGCTTGCTGTACTGGAAGCGCTTGCGCGCCGCCGGCCGTCCGGGCTTCTTGCGCTCTTTCTTGCGGGCGTCGCGCGTGAGCAGCCCCGCCTTCTTGAGGGCCGGGCGCAGCTCGGGCGAAGCGCCGAGCAGCGCGCGTGCGATCCCATGGCGAATGGCCTCGGCCTGCGCCGCGAGCCCTCCGCCGCGGACGTTCACCTCGACGTCGTAGGCTCCGACGCGGTCGACCACCTCGAAGGGCTGCCGGAGGACCATGCGCGAGGTCTCGCGGGGGAAGTAGTCCTCGAGACTGCGTCGATTGACGGTGATCCGGCCTTCGCCCGGGCTCATGAACACGCGCGCGATCGCGGTCTTGCGCTTGCCCGTGCCGTAGTAGCGACCGTGCATCTGCGTTTGCGGCATCGCGAGCACCTCGTCAGAGCGGCAGCGGCTGCGGCTTTTGCGCCGCGTGGGGATGACGCGGACCGCGGTAGACCTTGAGCTTGCGGTGCAGGGTGCGCCCGAGCCGGTTCTTGGGGAGCATGCCGTAGACGGCCTTCTCGATGATCCACTCGGGACGCCGGCGAATGAGCGCGTCGTACGGCTCTGCGCGCAGCCCACCCGGATAGCGCGAGTAGTGGTACCAGCGCTTCTGCCGCAGTTTGTCGCCGGTCAGCAGAACCTTCTCCGCGTTGACCACGACGACGAAATCGCCGGTGTCGACGTGCGGCTGGAACACGGGGCGATGCTTACCCCGGATTACGCTTGCGATCCGCGAGGCGAGCCGTCCGAGCGGTTGCCCCGTGGCGTCTACGACGAACCAACGCCGTTCGACGTCTTGCTTTTTCGTGGTGGCCGTACGCATCGGCTAGGTCCGCGGTTCGAACGAAAGGGGCAATCCGTTAGCGGGCACGGTGGACTCTGTCAAGCCGTTCACGCCTCACGGTCCGTCGAGGGGGTACGCGGCTGCACCGAAGCTCGGTTCGATGGAGCGAGTCAGCTCGGCTCGGATGCTCGCGAACGCGTGGAGTCGGACTCGGGCTCCGTCTCGGCCTCGGTCTCGGCCTTGGACGCGGACTTGGCCTCGGGCTCGGCCTCGGACTCGGTCTCGGCCTTGGACGCGGACTCGGGCTCGGACTCGGACGCGGCCTCGTTCTCGGGCTCAACTCTGTCTTGGACTCGGTCTCGGGCTTCGACTCGGGCTCTGCCCGCGTTTCGGTCTCGGCGTCGCCTCCGGCTCGCGCGCTCCCCGGGTCGGCCTCGTCGGACCGGGGGACCGCGCTTGACCGCCCGCGTCGAGGCGACCGAGAATCACATGTGCGTTGAAGGCCGCGATCCTGACGGTCGGCACCGAGCTCGTCCGCGGCGAGATCGTCGATGAGAACGCGGCGTGGCTCGCGTCCCGGCTCACATCCCTGGGCATCGATGTCGTCGAGCGCTGCTCGGTCGGGGACGAAAAGGACCGCATTGCCGCCGCAATGACCCGGCTGGCGTCCCAGGCCGATGTGCTCCTCGTGACCGGTGGGCTCGGGCCGACGGCCGACGACGTGACGACCGAGGCCGCCGCGCTCGCGCTCGGTGTGCCGCTCGAAACCGATCCCGCGGTGCTCGAGCGCATCCGCCAGCGCTGGGCGGCGCGCGGCCGGCCGATGCCTCCGAACAACGAGCGTCAAGCCATGCGGCCCGCCGGGAGCCGGCCGATCGCCAACCCGACCGGCACCGCGCCCGGCTTCTCGGTCACGCTGGGCGGCTGCCGCGTCCACGTGCTTCCGGGTGTGCCGTCCGAAATGCATCGCATGTACACCGAAGGCGTCTTGCCGGAGCTGTCGCGATCGGCGCCGCGCAACGCGCACCTGGTGAGCCTGCGCGTCTACGGGCTCGCCGAGTCCGAGATCGACGATCGACTCGCCGACATCGAACGGCTCGAGCCGGGCGTGCGGCTAGGCTTCCGGGTGCGATATCCGGAGGTCGAGGTGACCATTGCGGCTCGCGCCGAGAACGCGGCGGTGGCCGCCGTGCGGGCCCATGCGGTGGCCTCGATGGTGCGCGCGCGACTCGGCGATGCCGTCTACGGCGAGGACGGAGAACGGCTCGCCGCGGTGGTCGGACGCGCCCTGCGCGATCGGGGATGGCGACTCGCGGTGGCCGAATCGTGCACGGGCGGGCTGCTCGGCGCGCTCATCACGTCGGTGCCCGGAAGCTCCGATTATCTGCTGCTCGACGCGGTCGTCTATTCGAACGCGAGCAAGCAGCGCGTGCTTGGGGTGCCCGACGAGTTGCTGCGCGCCTGTGGGGCCGTCAGCGCTGAGGT